>JBKPRD010000022.1:0-3939 GCA_046734415.1 Actinomycetota bacterium
GCGGCCTTGCGCTTGATGTCCGCGGCCGTGCGCGGCTTCAGCCTGTAGATCGTCTTGTAGCCCGTCAGGTACAGGCTGCGGCCGTCCGAGATCACCGGGTTGTAGGCGCCGTCCTTGAAGCTCCAGACCTTCTTGCCGTTCGCGGTGTCGAAGCCATCCGTCTCGGTCGTGTTGAGGTTGGCTACGTAGACGATGTTGCCGATCACGCTGGCGGCACCGATCACTGAGCCTCCGACGTCGGCGGACCAGCGCTCGTCGCCGGTGCGAGCATCCAGCGCGTAGAAGTTGCTGCCGCCGTACGTGCCGAAGTAGACGCTCGGCGGGCTGTTTGCGGTGTCCGCAGTCGCGGCGCCTGCATAGACCTCGCCGCCGATGGTGTGGCTCCATAGGACTCTCCCGGTGTCCTTGTTGAAGCTGTAGATGCGGCCATCCTTGGAGCCGGCGTAGAGCCGCCCAAAGGCAACCGCGGCCGTCCCGTAGAAGGCCCCGGCGGCCACGCCCGTTCCCTGTGAGTCGGACTGCCACTTGATCGAGCCGTTGCCGATGTTGACAGCGCTCATCGTGCCGGAGTAGTCCCCGACGTAGGCGACGCCATTCGAGATCGCGGGCGCCGCCTTGATCTGACCGCCGAGATTGGTCTGCCACAGGGTCTTGCCCGTGTCCGCGTCGAACGCGAAGAGCGTGCCGCACTCACAGCCCGCGATCACCTTGTCCCCGACGACGACCGGGGAGGACTCGGTGCGCCCGGGAAGCGCCCGGCGCCACAGCGTGGACCCCTTCTTGGTGCTCAGTGAGATGACCTGGCCGGGATCGAGGTTGGAGATGAAGAGCCGCGCCTTGCTGTAGGCGGGCGCCGACGCGTTCCTGGTGGCGATCTGCCGGGTCCAGCGCGCCTTCCCGCTGGTCTTCTTGATCGAGAAGGCCAGGCCGTTGTTGTTGATCCCGTAGATCGCGCCCCCCACGGCGATCGGGGAGTACTCGAGCAGGCGCCGTCCCTTGAAGCTCCACTTGGTCGTAAAGGGGGGCTTGACGTTGGGGGCGTCCAGGTCGCGGGTTCGCTCCTTGTTGCGCCCGTAGAAGGGCCAATCGACGGTCTTGGTGACGGGGCCCGTGTTGGTCGTCGTCTCGATCGTGCAGGGGTCGGGACAGGACTTATCCGCCGGCCGCTTCAGGACCAGGTAGCCGATCAGCGCGACGAGCACGGCGCCGATGCCGGCCGCGGTGCCGAGCGTGGCCCAGCGATGGTTCGTCCACAGGTTCTTGATCGCAGCGCGCATACGATCCCCACGATAGGCAAGCGCGCTAATGACGGACTCAAGGGAAATCGACCTGGCCCGACTGCCCGAGGCAGTCAATTCACTGCCTGGCATGGACGCAGTGCGGCCGATCGCGGAGCGGGTGCCGACCTACCTGGTCGGAGGGGTGGTCCGCGACCTGCTGCTCGGTGCCGACGGGGCCGACCTGGACGTGGCGATCGAGGGCGACGCGAAGGCCCTGGCGGATGTTCCGGGCTACGAGCCCGAGCGGGATGAGCTCTTCCTGACCGGGAGGCTCAAGTTCGACGGCCAGGAGATCGATATCGCCCAGACCCGCGCCGAGACCTACCCGCAGCCCGGCGCGCTGCCCGAGGTGCGGCCCGCCCCGATCGGCGAGGACCTGGCCCGGCGAGACTTCACGGTCAACGCGATGGCTTATCCCCTCTCGGACGGTGGGGAGCTGATCGACCCGCACGGCGGCCTCGAGGACCTGCGGGCGGGGCGCCTCCGCGTCCTGCACGAGCGCTCGTTCATCGACGACCCGACCCGCGCGCTTCGAGCCGCCCGTTACGCCGCGCGCTTCGGGTTCGAACTCGATCCGGATACCTCTCGGCTGCTCGCCGAGGCGGACCTCTCGACCGTCTCGGAGGACCGAATCCAGAATGAGCTGCGAAAGATCGCCGCAGAGGGCGACCCAGCTGCTGCCCTGCAGCTGGTCGTCGACTGGGGGGTGATGCCGACGCTGGATCCGGCGGCCCCGGCGCGCGTCGCCAACGTGACCAGGCTGGCCTCGTCGCCTCCGTGGGCGGACTGGGCAAACCGGGAGCTGGCGGTCCACCTGGCAACCGTCCGGCCGCTCCCACAGATCCGGGAGCTGGCGGCCGCCACGCCAGAGCGCCCGTCGGACGTCGTCAAGCTCGCCGTGCCGTGGGACCCCTCACAGCTGTTGGTGGCCCGTTCGCTCGGCGCAGAATGGCTCGACCGGTACGCCGAAGATTGGCGGCACGTGCACCTCGAGATCACCGGAGACGATCTGATCGCGGAGGGCGTGCCCGAGGGCCCGGCGGTCGGCCACGGGCTCGAAGCCGCGATCTCCGGCAAGCTCGATGGCGAACTCTCGGGCCGTGACGAGGAGCTCCGGATCGCGCTCGCCGCAGCGCGGGGCGAGCTCCCTGAGGACTGACGACGCCCTGATCTAGCCTTGCGCGCCATGGAATGGCGCGAAACGGACGGCGTGCGCTGGCTCGAGGCGGAGCTCCCCGGGGCCCGGGCGGCGTTCTCCACGCGCCTGGGCGGAGTGAGCGAAACCCCTTTCGACGCCCTCAACGTCGCGATCATGACGGGGGACGAGCGCGAGAGCGTCCGCGAAAACCGCGCCAGGCTCGCCGCCGCGCTCGGACGCGACCCGCTCGGCGTCGTGATGGGACGTCAGGTTCACGGAGGCGAGCTTCGGCGCCACGAGGATGTGCAGGAGCCGCGGGTCTTCTCGGACGTCGTGAAGAGCCCTGACGAGGCCGATGCCCAGGCCACGTCGAACCCCGAGCTCACTCCGCTCGTGATGGTCGCCGACTGCCTGCCGGTGGCAATGGCCGGGCCCCGCGGTGTGGCGATGGTGCACTGCGGCTGGCGGGGACTCGCGAGCGGGATCGTCGCGAAGGCCGCGAAGGAGGTCGGGGCGGAGGCTGCGGCGATCGGTCCCGGGATCGGTCCCTGCTGCTACGAGGTCGGCGAGGAGGTCCTGGCGGAGTTCGACGATCTGGAGGGCGTGGCGGACGGCCGGATGCTCGACCTGTCCGCCGTTGCGAGGGCGCTGCTGGAGCGCGCGGGCGTGCACTCGATCGCAAGCGCCGAGATCTGCACGAGCTCCAGCCCCGATCTCTTCTACTCGCATCGCCGCGACGGCGAGCGCACCGGCCGACAGGCCGGCCTGGTCTGGATGGATTGACCATGATCGAGCCGGTGACGAACATCGACGCCGAGCGCATTCGGTCGAACCTCGCCCGGATCAGCGAGCAGGCCGGTCCCGACGTCGAGATCCTCGCCGCCACGAAGTACATCCGCACCGAGGACATGGGCGCCCTCGCCGATGCCGGCATCGAGCTGGTCGGCGAGAACCGGCTTCAGGACCTGGAGGAGAAGCAGCAGCCGTGGGAGCAGCGATTCACCTGGGACTTCATCGGCAACCTGCAGAGCCGCAAGGTCAAGCGGATCGTTCCACGAGTACGCCTGATCCACTCGGTCGCGACCGACTCGGTCCTCGAGCAACTCGGGCGCCACGGGGATGCGGGTACCGAGGTGCTGATCGAGGTGAACCTCTCGGGCGAGGAAGGCAAGGGCGGAATCGAGCCGTCGGCCCTCGACGAGTTCATCGAGCGCTGCCCCGTGAAGGTCTCCGGCCTGATGACGATGCCCCCGTTCACCGAGGATCCGGAGAACTCGCGTCCCTATTTCGCCCGTCTGGCGGAGCTCGCCGCGGAGCGCGGCCTGGAGCGACTTTCGATGGGGACGAGCCAGGATTGGCCGGTCGCGGTGCAGGAGGGGGCGACAATCGTGCGCCTGGGCTCCGTTCTTTGGGCATAATCGGTCAACATCGGCTGGAGGAATAACGACCGTCAAGCCGAATCTGAGCCGAGATGGCGATCAGGGACACATGGAGACGCGCGCTCGAGTACTTCGGCCTCGT
>JBKPRD010000023.1:0-3442 GCA_046734415.1 Actinomycetota bacterium
TGCCTCGCTCTCGACCCAGCCGTAGGTCCAGATCTGCTCGCGCTGCTGCAGGAAGGCGAGCACGAGTTCGTCCTTGGAGTTGAAGTGGTTGTAGAGCGTCGCCTTGGCGACGCCCGCGCGCGCGACCAGCTCGTCGACACCGACATCGTGGATGCCGCGATGGGAAAAGAGCTCGTAGGCCGTGTCGAGGATGCGTTCGCGAGCACCCTGCCCACGCTCCGGACGGGTGGCAGCGCTTGCGACGATGCACAAGAGGTTAGCACTGCACAGAACTTTCTGTTTTGTGCGACTCGTGCCGTCGCTGCCAGATCCGTTGTTCCCTTGCCTCGCCGGTACGGTCAATGTTTAGGCATGGCGACAGGTGGACAGAACGGTCTGGCTACACGGATCTGGTCGGAGGGGGCTTTCAGGGGTCTGCCTGCATCGGCTCACGGTGGCGCGAGGAAGGGTCTAGTTCCTCACCGATAGTTACTCCACAAGGGAGGCAGGCATGGCAGCAACAGAAACCGCCGACCGGCGCCGCACGGCAGCGTCGTACGGCCAAACTCGTCTCGCGCAGGGCGACGAGACCAAGAAGGCGCTCAAGACGACGGAGTTCTTCGCGATGGTCGCCGTCAACGCGGCGATCCTCATCGCCGCCTGGGTATCCGACTCACTCAACGACGTGCGCGCCTGGACGCTCGTCGCCGCAGTCGCGATCGGCTACATCATCAGCCGCGGCCTGGCCAAGTCAGGCAGCAAGTACGTCGGCGACGAAGACCCTCTCAACCGCAAGGACCACTAGGCACGCGATGTTCGAGGCAGTGCCGGGGCGTTCGCACCGGCACAGTCATCGTCACGATCAACCCGAGGAAGGGGTCGAAGAATGAGTGGCACACAGACTGAAGCACCGGCCGATGCCGGTGTAATCGAGCAGGCGCAGGAGAAGGTGGGCGCCGGGGTCGAGCAGGCGAAGAGCAGTGCGGGGAGCTTCATCCAGTCGCAGGTTGACGAGCGGTCGACACAGCTCGGCGAGCAGCTCCACGGGGCTGTGCAGGCGCTGCGGCAGGCGGAGCAGACGATGGAGCAGGAGGGCACGCCCGGCAGGCAGCTCGTCGATCGTGCGGCCACACAGGTCGAGCGGACGGCGCGTTACCTATCGCAGTCAGACGGGCAGCGGCTCCTGAACGATTTTGAGGGACTCGGCCGGCGGAACCCGTGGGCGCTGATCGGGGGCGGGATTGTGCTCGGGCTCATCGGGGCGCGGTTCTTGAAGGCATCGAGTTCTCGGCGTTTCGAGGAGTACCGCAGGACGTACTACAATCAGTCGTCGTCGCGGCAGCTCCCGCCGGGGAAGCCCGCGTTGCACGAAACCGGTTCGGGCGCGTGAGCCCGCAGCGCAACGGCTCGCTGCGGAGCCGGCATGTCGGCGAGTTGGTCAAGGATCTCTCGCACGACGTCTCGCGTCTGATCAAGCTCGAGGTCGAGTTGGCGAAGGCGGAGGCGCATGACCTCGCCCTCGATCTCGCGGCGCGGGTTCAGCAGACGGTGTCGGACTCGGAGTCAGAGCTCACGGCCGGCGGCCACCGCGTCGCCAACGGGCTTTCTGAAAACGGCAAGCAGGCGGGAGTCGCCGGCGGACTGTTTGCTGGAGCCGCGATCTTGGCTTTGGGCGCCTTCGGCGTCCTGACGGCGTTCCTGATCCTGGTGTTCGCGGAGGCGATGCCGGCATGGGCAGCGGCTCTGATTGTTCTTGCGCTGTACGGAGCCGTCGCAGGGTTGCTTGTGTTTCTCGGGCGGAACCGTTGGCGGCGGGCGATGCCGCTGGTGCCAACGACGGAGATCCGGCAGACGGTAGAGAACGTCCGGCAAACCATTTCGGAGGGGAAGGGGCGGCTCGCCGAGGCGATGCCACCGGTCCCCGAACAGACGATTGAGACCGTGAAGGAGGACATCGAATGGATAAAGCGCCCGACGAGATCCGCGGCGAGATAGAGGACACGCGTGAGCGGATGACCGAGACCGCAGAGGCAATTCGCTACCGCGCGGACGTCAAGACCCGCGCAAAAGATGCGGTCGTCGAGAAGAAGGACAGCCTTGTTGACAAAGCGGGTTCCGCCGTCTCGCGCGTCACCGGCAAGATGCCCAGCCCGGGAGACGTTGCGTCCGGCACGAGCAGCATCGCCTCCACTGTGGGGGACGCAGCGAGCGCCGCAGCCTCACAGGTTGGCGACGCACTGCCCGACTCCGGTCAGGTGAAGCAGCAGGCGCGGCAAGCGGTGAGCGTCGCACAAGAGAACCCGATCGGCCTTGCGGTCGGCTCAATTGCCGTCGGCTTCCTGGCCGGGATGCTCATCCCCCGCACCCGGATCGAAGACGAGCAGATCGGTGAGCTCTCCGACCAAGTCAAAGAGCAGGCGCGAGACATTGGCCGCGAGGCGATCGACCAGGGTCGCGACCTAGCGCAAGAGGTCGGACAACGAGCGACGGAGGTCGCCCGAGAGGGGGCAAAAGAACACGGGCAGGAGCTCGCCGAATCCGCGCGCGAGAGCGTCCAATCGTTGACAGAGGAGACGGACTTGCAGCCCGGACAGGAAGCGAACTCCGGCTCTCAACCTGGCCAGCACACATCCACAACCACTCCAAACTAGAAGGAGTTGACCAATGTCCGAGATCACTACTCCCCGGGAGCTTTTCCTGCACGAGTTGGGCGACATCCTGTACGTCGAGCGCGCACTCGTGAACGAGGCACTGCCGAGGCTAATCGGCGAGGTGCAGGACGAGGAGTTCCGCACGGGCCTCGAGAAGCACCTGAAGCAGACCCAACAGCACGTCGCGAACGTCGAAAGCGTGTTCGAATCGTTGAATGAGGAGCCAGAGGTTGAGCCGTGCATCGGTTTCGAAGGGCTCAAGGAGGAACACGAAAAGATCGTCGGTGAGACAGCGCCGGCGCTGATCGATCTCGTCGACGTCGGTGCCGCTGCACGCACCGAGAACTACGAGATCGCTGCCTACGAATCGCTTCGCCGGATGGCGAAGGGGCTCGGCGAAGAAGACGCCGTGAAGTTGCTCGACGCGAACCTCAAGGAAGAGAAAGAGACGCTTCGCGAGGTCGAGAAAATCGCCACTCGGCTAAGCAATGAGATGGCAAAAGAGCCGGCTACCGCGTAGCCGCGATCATCTTCGATGGGCGGCCTGCAGGTGAAATCTCCGCAGCACTTGCGGGCCGCCGATGGTCGACCCTAGGCACTCCCCGCGGACACTTTTCTGCCGCCGTCCTTTGCTTCCCCTGCATCTTTGTGTGTCGGCGGTGCTGTACACCCCCAAGATCGCCGACTCGGCCGGAAGCGCGAAGCGGCCCGACAGTGAGGAATCGGCGGTCTCGCCCGTCGCTTGTGTCGGCGTGGCATGACGCTGCCGCCCCGCACTGACCCTGGGGTCCAACGGCCGAAGCTCCACCTAG
>JBKPRD010000024.1:0-9426 GCA_046734415.1 Actinomycetota bacterium
CTCCGGCTCCCGCTCGCCCTGGAGAACAGCGAGGTCGACCTCCACACACCGGATTCCCCGTGACTCGGCGAGCGTCACCGCCTGGGGCCGCAAGCGCTGCGCCGCGAGCAGCCCACGACATTCGGCGCGCGCAGGGTCGGCCCGGATCCGTTCCAGGTAGCGCGCGAGCTGCTCGACCGCCTCGATCCCGGCGATCCGCTTGACTTCGACGGCGACCCAGCCTCCGTCGGCGTCGCGGCACATCAGGTCGACCGGGCCGATGTCCGTCGGCCACTCGCGGCGGACGAGCCGGAGCTCCTCGCCGAGCGCCTCGGGCCCGTCCGCGAGCAGCTCCTGCAGGTCGCGCTCGATCCCGTCCTTCTCGAGCGCGGCGGCCTCGCCCATCTCGTGCGTGACGTCGCTCAGCACCTCGGCGAGGCGGATCTCGAGACAGTCCTCCGTCTTCCCGGCGCGCTTCCGCACGACGATCCGCCCGTCGACCTCCTCCACTACCGTCGGCGGCGTCATCCAGTTCAGCGGCTTTACTTTCGACCCCCCGCTGTCGGACCAGACCATGAACGTTCCATCGGCCTTGATCATCAGCAGTCGGGTCGACTCGGGAAGATGGGCCGTCAGCCGACCGGTGTAGGTCACCTCGCAGCGCGCGACGATGAGGCGCATGGGCGGAACCTACTGTCCCTTTCGGACACCTCACCTGGGCGTGCGGTGACGCCCATTGACGAAGCCGGGGAGAGGAGGACACTCGCGGGAGCTGCATCAATCATCATCCGAGGCGCCGTACTCGCCGGTTTCGGACGTGTCCGGGGACTGTCCCCACTGAGCCACGGCAAACTGTGAGGTCGTGTCCGCCCGTGTCGCCTGGATCAACGTCGCGCCCGTGAAGGGGTTGGCCCTCCTCCACCCGGAGGAGGTCCGCCTCGACGAGTTCGGCGTGCGCGAGAACCGTCGCTTCTACCTGGTCGGCGAGGACGGCCGGCTGCTGAACGGAAAGCAGCTCGCGCCGCTCGTCCAGATCCGCGCCGAGTGGGACGAGGACACCGGCACGCTCGCGCTCGGCTTTCCCGACGGCAACGTCCTCGAAGGCGAGGTGGAGCTCGGGGAGACCGTCTCGACGAGCTTCTACGGCCGCCGCCAGGTCGAGGGACGGCTGGTCGTCGGGCGTTGGTCGGACGCGATCTCGCAGTTCGTCGGCCAGCCGCTCCGGCTCGTGCAGCCGACCCAGCCCGGCGCCGCGATCGACCGCGCCGGCGGATCGGTCAGCATCCTCTCCACCGGCTCCCTCGAAGCGCTGCGCGAGGCGGCCGGGATCCCCGAGCCCATCGATTCCCGGCGCTTTCGGATGCTGTTCGGCGTCGAGGGGGTGCGCCCTCACGAAGAGGACTCCTGGGTGGGTCGGCGCGTCCGAATCGGCGAGGCCGAGGTCGAGGTGCTGGGCAACACCGGCCGCTGCCTCGTCACGAGCCGCCACCCGGAGAGCGGCGCCCGCAACCTTCCCACGCTCGACGTGCTCGCCGAGTACCGGGGCGACCTCGACACGACCGAGCGGCTCGCCTTCGGTGTCTGGGGCAGGGTGACCGAGCCGGGCGTCGTGCGGCTCGGCGATCCTGTCGAGCTCTGACGGTCCGGCGATGCACCCGGAGCTCGAATCGGAACAGGCCTACGTCGACCACGCCTACGCCTGTCTAGAGGAGATGCGGCGCGTGGTCGAGCGCGCAGGCGAGGCCGGGATCGGCGAGATCGAGGCTGCCGTCCTCGAAGCCTGGAGCGCGCGGCGCCTCGTCACCTTCGAGGACGCCGAGCGCGGCCTGTGCTTCGGGCGTCTCGACCTCGACGGCGTCGTCCGCCCGCTCTACGTGGGGCGCCGGTGGGTGCACGACGAGCAGACGCCGATCGTCGTCAACTGGCAGGCGCCGGCCGCGAGGCCGTTCTACACCGCGACCGTCGCCGACCCGCAGGGGCTTTCGCGCCGCCGCCGGTTCCGCACCAGGGCCCGCACGCTGCTCGACCTCTACGACGAGCCCCTCGACGGCTCCGCCGGCGACGTCGTCCACGGCGTCGCGGACATCCTGCTCGAGGAGCTCGAGCGCAGCCGCGACCGGCACATGCGCGACATCGTCGCGACGATCCAGACCGATCAGTTCCGGCTGATCACGCGCCCGCCGGAAGGCGTGCTGGTCATCCAGGGCGGCCCGGGGACCGGCAAGACAGCAGTCGGGCTCCACCGCGCCTCGTGGCTCCTCTACACCTACCGACGCGAGCTCGAGCGCAGCGGCGTCCTCGTCGTCGGCCCGAACCCGGTCTTCATGGACTACATCTCGCACGTCCTGCCGATGCTCGGGGAGGAGCGCATCGAGCAACGCGCGGTCGACGAACTCGTCGGCGTCGATGCGGCGCGACGCGAGGACGCGGCCGTCGCGCGCCTGAAGGGAGATGCCCGGCTCGGGGACGTTGTCGCCGCAGCCGTGAGGGCCTTGCCGCGGCGGCCGAGGGAGCTGCTCGCCGTCCGGCTCGAGGGGGTCGAGCTCAGACTCCCGCCCGAGCAGGTCGCAACGCTCGTCGAGGAGGCGCAGGCGGAGACGCCGAGCCACGCGCTCGGCCGAGAGCGACTGCGGGCAAAGCTCAGCCGCGCGTTCTACGAGCGCTACACCTCGCGCCTCGGCAATGCCGCCTACTCGTCGTTCGAGGACCTCGAGGCGACACTTCGACGAGGCGGTTTCATGAACCGCACGCTCGACGCGCTCTGGCCGCGCCCGAAGCCGGAGCAGCTCGTCCGCCGGCTGCTGACGAGCTCTGAGGACCTCGCCGCGGCCGCGGACGGGATCCTCGACGACGAGGAGCAGCGGCTGTTCCAGTCGAACCGCGGCAAGGGCTGGAGCGACGCGGACCTGCCGCTGCTCGACGAGGCCCGCGCGCTGCTCGAGGGGCCAGACCGCCCGCACGGCCACCTGATCGTCGACGAGGCGCAGGATCTGACCCCGATGCAGCTGCGCATGCTCGGCCGCCGGTCGACCGGGCCGATGACGATTCTCGGCGACATTGCGCAAGCCGCAGGCCCGATCTCCTACACCGGCTGGAAGGAGCTCGTCCGGGGACTGTCCCCGGACGAGCCCTTTGCGGTCGAGGAGCTCCGCCTCGCGTACCGCGTCCCGCGGGACGTGCTCGAGCTCGCGCTGCCGCTGCTGCCGCTGATCGCCCCCGACGTCGCCGCGCCCGTCGCGTACCGCGAGGGCGACGAGCCGCCGCGCTTCGTCCGCGCGGCCCCGGAGCACCTCGTCGCGGCCGCGGTGCGCGAGGCGGGGCGCGAGACGCTGCGGGAGGGCCGGGTCGCGCTGCTCGCCCCCGCGGGGCTCCTCGCGGAGCTCGAGCCTCTGCTGCCGCGTCCGGAGACCGACTTCGACGAGCTCGCGGCGCCGATCCAGGTGCTCACCCCGCGTCAGGCGAAAGGCCTCGAGTTCGACCGCGTCGTACTGGTCGAGCCGGGGCGCATCGTCGCGGACGGCGAGCGCGTGGAGGGGCTGCGCGCGCTCTACGTCGCGCTGACCCGGGCGACGAAGACGCTGGTCGTCGTCCACGCGGAGCCCCTCCCGCGAGAGCTCCGAGAAAGTTCTCGCTCTTTGCGCACTTCCCCCGGGATCGGGGCTTGAAAGGTCCTTCGCCGTCTCATAGCGTGCCGGGTGCAGCGAGCACGGAGCGCGAGTAAGTCGAAGTCGCTTCCGGAGGTCGTACGGGGAAGGCCGCGAGGCCCAGCCGAAAAGCCGGCGGAGGCGGTGGATGAAAGCGCCACCGGCTCGCTGAACCTTTTTCTTGCTCGCAAGCCTCCGGCCGATTCGCGTTCGCACCCTTGCCGTCGTGGTTGCCGCGCTCGTAATGCCGCGCGGCGGCTCTTGGTTACAGCCTGACGACGAACCAGCCGTCGACGTTGTCGCAGCGGACCTCGCCGGGGCCTTCGTGGGCGTACGTGTAGACCGCAAGGCCGTTGTGCGTCACCTGGAGCCTTCCGTTCGGGCGGCGGATGACCCCGAACGTGCCCCGGATCCCGGCTACGCGCTTCGGCACCGCGGCGGCCGAGGGGACGAGCAGCGGCGGCCACGCCGCGGCGCAGGCGCCAACGCAGCGGATCTTCCCGCCGGCGCGCTTCTCGACCTGCCAGTAGTAGAGCGCCTGGCGGTCGCGGCGGGCGAGGACGTAGCCGAACCCGGCGGCGCGGATCTTCGTCACGGGCGGAGCCGGGGCGGCGTCGGCCGCCGGGGCCGCGAACGCCGCCGCGACCACGAGCGCGAGAACGCATTTCATGCCTGCCTCCAATCTCGAAACGCTGTCACGAGCCCGGCGCGGAACTCCGACGCGAGCGCCTCCGCCTCGACCGTTCCGGAAACGCGGATCATCGCCCGCATCTGCTCCAGGTAGTGCGTGCAGTGCGGGCAGCCGGCGAGGTGCGCCTCGAAGGACGCCCTCAGGTCGGCGTCCATCGCATCGTCGAGGTAGTCGGTGATCACCTCGACGATCTCCTGGCAGATCAGCACGTGGGTCGGGCTCATCGGTCCTCTTCCAGGTACCGCTCGAACGCGGCTCGGACCTTTGCCCGTGCGCGATGGAGCAGTACACGCTGATTGGTCTCGGAAAGCCCGAGAACGTTGCACGCCTCCTCGGCCGAGAGGCCCTCGAGATCGCGAAGAGTGATCACGGCACGCTGGCTCGGCGGCAGCGCGCCGATCGCGTCCTCGATCGTCTTCCGCGCCTCGGCGGCGAGCAGCCGCTCCTCCGGGACGCCGCGCGGCGGGGCCGCCCAGTGCCCGTCGCGCGCAAAGCGGTCGGCGTCGACCGCGGTGTCGCCCTCGTCCCCGTCGCCGACGAAGGAGGAGAACGGGAGCGTCCGCCGCTCGCGCTGCCCGCGCGTCTTCGCCTTGTTGGTCAGGATCCGGAACAGCCACGTCTTCAGGGACGAGCGGCCCTCGAAGCGTTCGAGCCCTGTTACGACCCCGAGCCAGGTGTCGGCGACGACCTCCTCCGCGGCGGCACGCGTGGGCACGTAGAGCAGCGCGACCCGCAGGAGCGAGGGGCCGTACTTGTCGACGAGCGCCATGAAGGCGGCCTCGTCGCCCGCGCGCAACCGGCCGAGAAGGTCGGCGTCCTCGTCTGGGGGCAGTGGCGTCGCCGTGCGCCGACGATAACCGTCAGCGGCTGCGCGCGACCGGCCACCTCAGCTCGACCTTGTCGTCCCGGACGCCCGCCGCCCCGCCGAGGCCTGGGAGCAGCGCCTCGTCGTCGGCCGTTACCCGCAAGGACGCGCGCGCGAGGAGCAGCGCGAGCTGCTCGAGCTTACGACGGCAGGGCGTCGTGACGTCGAGGCTCATGCAGACAGCTCGAGCCGCGCCCCGGTCGCCGCGTCGAAGACATGCGCTTCGTCGACGCGCGGGCAGATCGAGACCGTTGCCTCGCGCTCCGGCACGTGCCGCGCGTCGCTGCGGGCGACGAGCTTGATCTGGTCGCCGCGATAGTCGGCGACACAGAAGACGTACGCGTCCGCCCCGATCTCCTCGACCACCTCGACGCGCGCCTCGATCCCGCCCGGCGAGAGGTCGAGCGCCTCCGGCCGGAGACCGAGCACCACCGAGCCGTTCGTGGTCGGGAGCCCGGACGGCAGCGGGACCTGCACGCCGCAGAACGAGCATCCCTTCTCGCCGAGCGGCACCTCGAGCAGGTTCATCGAGGGCGATCCGATGAAGCCGGCGACGAACGTGTTCGCCGGGCGCTCGTACAGGGCACGCGGAACGTCGCACTGCTGGAGCCGCGCGTCCTTGAGCACGGCCACGCGGTGGCCGAGGGTCATCGCCTCCGCCTGGTCATGCGTGACGTAGACCGTCGTCACGCCGAGGCGCGACTGGAGAGCGGCGATGTCGGCGCGCATCTGCACCCGGAGCTTCGCGTCGAGGTTCGAGAGCGGCTCGTCCATCAGGAAGACGCTCGGCTGGCGGACGATCGCCCGGCCCATCGCCACACGCTGGCGCTGGCCGCCGGAGAGCTGGCCCGGCTTGCGCTGCAGGTACGGCGTCAGCTCGAGGAGCTCGGCGACCTCGTGGACGCGCCGCTCGCGCTCGGCCTTCTTCACGCGCGCGATCTTGAGCGGGAAGCCGATGTTCGCGGCCACCGTCAGGTACGGGTAGAGCGCGTAGTTCTGGAAGACCATCGCGACGTCGCGGTCCTTCGGCGGCACGTAGGTGACGTCGCGCTCGCCGATGTAGATCCCGCCCGCGTGAACCTCCTCGAGCCCGGCGAGCATCCGCAGCGCGGTCGTCTTGCCCGAGCCGGACGGCCCGACGAGCACCATGAACTCGCCGTCGGCGATGTCGAGGTCGAGCGCGTCGACCGCGGGCTCGTCGTTGCCCGGGTAGATACACGTCGCCTGCCGGTAGTGCACCTCAGCCATCGGCCACCTCCGAGAGCTCTGCGCGCACGCGCGCCCGTGCCTGCCCGTCTGCGCCGAGCTCGTCCAGCGCGAGGAGGGCAGCGCCAACGATCGGCGGTGCGCCCGTCACCCGGACGACGATACCCGGCAGTCCCGCGCGGATCCGGTCGACCACACGCGAATTCTCACCCTGCAGCAGCCCGCCGCCGAGGAGAACCTCGACCTCCCCTTGGAGCCCGAGGCGCGCGAGGGCTGCGCCGGCGAGCGCGACCACCTCGGCCGCGAGCTGGTCGACGATCCCGGCCGCGACCTCGTCGTGCGCGGACTCGGCGAAGACGACCCGAGCGAGCTCGAGGACGCGGCGCTCCGGGACTTGCTTGCCATGGATCGCCTCGGCGAGCTCGTAGGGCGTCGCGAAGCCGAAGTGAGCGGGCACCGCCTGCTCCAACGACGTCTTCTCGCCGCGCCCGTCGAAGCTACGCGCCGCCTTCGAGGCGGCTGCCATCCCGACGTCGTAGCCTCCGCCCCAGTCGCCGGTAATCGCGCCCAGCGCCGGGAAGCGGACGTGCCGCCCGTCGGGGGCGACGCCGACGCAGTTGATGCCCGCACCGCAGACGACGGCGACCCCGTAGCCCTGCTCCGTCCCGGCCCGGAGCACCGCGAACGTGTCATTGACGACCGTCGTCGCAGCCGCCCACTGGTGCCCGGAGACGAGCTCGGCGAGACGCTCCTCCTCGCGAGGGAAGTCGACGCCGGCCATACAGAGCATCGCGACCGCGGCCTGCCCACCGTCGAGGCCGGCGTTCGAGCGGGCCGCGTCGAGCAACCCGGCCAGTACCCGCAGGCAGCCCTCCTCGCCGATGTGGTGCGGCGAGCTCTGCGGGCCGCGCGCGAAGCCGAGGAGGCGGCCGTCCTCGTCGACGAGGGCCAGGTCGGTCTTCGAGTTGCCGCCGTCGACGGCGAGGGCGGCCCTCATGCGGCCACCGCCTCGAGCGCGAGCCGCTCCAGCAGGTCCTCGCTCAGCTCGTACTGGGCGATCAGCGGGTGCGTCAGCAGCGCCTTCTTCGCAGTCGCCGCGTCCCGCGTGACCGCCGCCTGTGCGGTCAGCCGCTCGTAGGCGGCGACGTGCTGGACGAGGCCGAGCAGCTCGGGCGCGAGCGGCGGCTGCGGCAGCGGCACGATGCGGCCCGACTCCAACCGGGCCGGGACCTCGACGACGTCGTCCTCCGCCAGCCCGGCCAGCGTCCGCTCGTTGCGGACGTCGACCTCGTGGACGTCGCCGATGTCGTAGGCGAGGGAGCGCACGAGGCCGGCGGCCGCCTCGCTGTAGAAGGCGCCGCCCCGCTGCTCGAGCAGCGCGGGCTTCTCGCTCAGGGAGGGGTCGCGGTAGAGCTCGAGCAGTCCCCGCTCGATCTCGGCGACGGTCTCCGCCCGCGGTACGCCCTCGAGCTGCTCGGCGAGCACCGCGTCGTGTTCGTAGAAGTAGCGGAGGTAGTAGGAGGGCACGGCGCCGAGTTCCTCGAGCAGTCGCCGGGGCAGGTGGACCTCCTCGGCCAGCTCGTCGCCGTGCTCATCGAGCAGGCCTGGCAGGACGTCCTCCCCGTCGAGCCGCACGGCTCGCACCCACGTCAGGTGGTTGAGGCCGACCTGGTCCACGACGACGCGCGCGGGCTCGACGCCGAGCAGTCCTGCAAAGCGGCGCTGGAACGTGATCGCGACGTTGCAGAGCCCGACCGCGCGGTGCCCCGCGTCGCGGAGCGCGCGGGTGACGATCCCGACCGGATTCGTGAAGTCGACGATCCATGCCTCCGACCCGGCGAGCTCCCGCACCCGGTCGGCGATCTCGAGCACGACCGGGACCGTCCGCATCGCCTTCGCGAAGCCGCCCGCCCCGGTCGTCTCCTGACCGATGCAGCCGCAGGGAAGCGGCGCCGTCTCGTCACGCAGCCGCGCCGCCTGGCCGCCGACCCGGATCTGGACGAGGACGAAGTCCGCCCCGTCGACGGCCGCGTCGAGCTCGCCGCCGAGCGAGAGCTCCCCGCGAAAGCCTGCGCGGTCGAGCATCCGCCCGGCGAGCCCGCCCACGACCTCCAGCCGGCCGGGGTCGACGTCGTGCAGGGCCAGCTGCCCGATCTCGAGGCCGGCCAGCCCCGCCACCAGTTCCGGCGTGTACGTCGACCCCGCGCCGACGACGGCCAGCTTCATCCCTTGACACCCGTGAGCGTCACGCCCTCGACGAAGGCGCGCTGGGCGAGGAAGAAGAGGATGATCACGGGCGCCATCACGACGAGCGTCGCCGCCATGGTCAGGTTCCACTGAACCTGGTGCAGGTTCCGGTACTGCGACAGCCCGACCGAGACGGGCCAGTTCGAGGAGTTCTCGCCCGTGTAGAGCAGCGGCAGGAAGAAGTCGTTGAACGTGTAGAGGACGGAGAAGAGCGCGACGGCGACGATCGCAGGCTTCGCCAGCCGCAGCACGACGGTGGTCAGGATGCGGAACTCGCCGCAGCCGTCTACGCGCGCGGCGTCCAGGTACTCATCCGGGATCGTCAGGAAGAACTGGCGCAGGAGGAAGATCGTGAACGCGTCGCCGAGCCAGGCGGGGATGATCAGCGGCCACAACGAGCCGACGAACTGGAACCCGATGGCGTGCCCGAGCTTCGCCCACATCACGTAGAGCGGTACGACCGTCACCTGCGGGGGCAGCATCAACGTGACCAGGACGACGATGAACACGGCATCGCGGCCGCGCCAGCGGAGCTTCGAGAGCGCGTAGGCGACCGGGATGCCGGATACGAGCACGCCGAGCGTCGCCAGCCCCGCGTACATCAGCGTGTTCAGGATCCAGCGCCAGAGCGGCGCCTGCCGGAAGACGTCGACGAAGTTGCTCCAGTGGAACGGCCGCGGCCAGAGCTCGGGCGTGAGTGCCTGCTTGTCGGTCATCAGCGCGGTCAGCGTGATGAAGACGATCGGCGCGAGGAACACGACCGCGAGACCGATCAGGATGCTGTGATCGGCGAC
>JBKPRD010000025.1:0-3392 GCA_046734415.1 Actinomycetota bacterium
ACTGCGTCTTCTCGATCTCGCCGCACACGGCCGCGATCATCACGTCGCCTTTCAGCCGCAGCCCGGCGTCCTGCAGCGATCGCACCGCCTCGACGTAGCAGGCGAGCGCGCCCTTCATGTTCGAGATCCCGTTGCCGTAGATCCGGCCGTCCTTGACGAACCCTTCGGGCTGGAAGCCGGGGATACCGGCCAGCCACGGCTCGCGCCCGGAGTACGAGGTGTCCATGTGGCCGTTGAACATCAGCGTCGGCCCGCCGCCCGTGCCGGCCCAGGTGCCGAGGACGTTCGCGCGCCCGTCCTCGACCTGCTGCCACTGCACCTGGAGGCCCATCGACCGGAAGGTCTCGTCCATGAACCGACCCATCGCCTCCTCGCTGCCGGTGAAGCTCGGCGTCGAGACCGCGCGCAGGGCCCAGTCGACGAGCCGGTTCCGGTCGAGGTTGACGCCTTCGGCGTCACGACATCGCCTCGCACCAACCTCGACAGCTTCGCTGTCGGCTTTGTGCTCGGCTTCGTCTCTCACCGCACCTCCGGGAGCACGCGCTCGGCGAACATGCGCAGCTGCCCAAGCCGGTCCTCGCCCCACAGCTCGAGCATGACGTGCGTGCAGCCGGCCTCGCGGTACTCGCGGATCGCCGTGACGCAGTCCTCGGGCGTGCCCGCGATCGGCTTGCACTTGTCGAGGATCTCGTCGGTCACCGCCGCTTTCGCCGCGAGCCGCCCGCCGGCCTCCATCGCCTGGGCGACCGGGCGGATCTCCTCCTGGGTCAGCCCGGCGCACTCGAGCAGCGTGTCGGCCGCCGCCTGGATGTTCTGCACCTTGTTCGCCAGGTACATGCCGGCGATCTCGCGGGCGCCGTCGCGGCCCCGCCCGCGGTCCTCGTCGACCGACGCGACGATCGTGCAGCCGAGGTCCAGCGAGTCCGGGTCGCGGCCGGCCGCTCGAAGCTGGTCGCGCACGTAGCGGACGAACGCGGGCGTCGTGATCGACGCGGTCAGCAGGCCGTCGGCAGCCTGGCCGGCTGCGCGAAGCATCATCGGCCCGGTCCCGGCGAAGTAGATCGGCACGTCCCAGCGCGGCGCGTCGGCGTCCTCGAGCAGCGGGGGCACGTGCGCCGAGAACACCTTGCCGTCGAGGTCGAGCGCCCGGCCCGCGAGGATGCCGCGGACGATCTCCGCCGCCTCCTTCATCGCCGCGACCGGCTTCGAGTCGACGTTCGCGTGGCGCATGAAGATCTTCGAGACGCCGAGGCCGAGATAGAAGCGCCCGGGACCGGCCGCCTCCTGGGTCACGCGAGCCTCCATCGCGATCTGGATCGGGTGGCGCGTGAACGGCGAGATGATCCCCCAGCCGACCGCGAGCCGCTCGGTCTCGCGCGCGACCACTGCCGAGAGCGCCGTCGACGAGCGCGCCTCCATGGAGTGCTTGCGCCACCATGGATAGGCCTCGGCGAGCCAGATCGTGTCGAAGCCGCCCTCGTCCATCGCGCGGGCGTGCTCGAGGATCTCCTCGAGCGGCTCCATGGTCAGCTGCATCACCCCGATGCGGAAGGGCTGGGCCATAGAGCGATCCTAGAGAGGGGCCAAGGGAGGCCGCGTCACCAGGTGGCGGAGCTGCCGACTTGTGCGGGTCATCACGTGCGAATAGATTCGGGCGGCACACTCGGCGCCAACGTAGGAGTTCTGCTGATCCGGCTTCGATCGACCTTGCGGCCGACAGGCTCTACAAGCTCGCGGCGACTTCGATGGTGTGCGCTGCGCCGACGATCGCGCTCAACGAGCTCTTCGGCGCAGATCGCGGTGGCGACGCGACTGGCATCGTGCTCAGCGGTCCACTGCAGCGCCGACTGGCCGGTTCGAACCGGGAGGTCGGCGTCGTCCCGGTCCTAGAGAGGCTGCCGTACCTGTTCGGCGACCGTCAGGCGCCGATCGCTCCCGCCGTCACGGTCATTCCGGGGCCCGGGAACGTCAGGCTGGCCTGGGCATATGGAGCCGAGCCGGATCTTGCCGGGTACCGCGTCTACCGGTCCTCGACGAGCGGCGGCCCCTGTCAGCCGATCGGGCCGTTCGTCGACCGGCCTGCCTTCCTCGACGCATCCGTCCCGAGCGGGACGATCGCGTACTACGTCGTCAGGGCGTTCGACACCTCCGGCAACATGAGCGAACCGTCGACCGAAGTCCCTGCATCGCCCGGATGAAGGCGGCAGCCAGCGCGCCGCCCTAGCGCGTTCGTCTTTGCAAGGATCGCCACGTACGAGGCCGATCGTCGCGGGCGCGGGGCGTCCGGTGACAGAGGAGGAGAACTATGACGAGACGACTCGTCCCATTGGTGGCATCGACGCTTGCGCTGGTGGCTTCGACGGGAGCCGGGGCGGGTGGGAGCCACGGCGAGCGTAAGAGCGCGCCGGTGCGGCAGATCCGCTCGCTGTCGCTGGAGCTCGTCGGACAGTTTCAGAACTCTCCACCGGGCGTGACGCCGCCGACGCACACCCACTACGGCTACCTCTCCTACGTTGGAGGCCTCTCGGCCTTCAGCGCGACGGCGGAGAACGAGACGACCGCGCTCTTCACGTTCTTCTCGGACGCGGCGACGCCGCGTGTGATCGCCAACGGGCCGATGCGCATCATCACGCGTGTCGGCCTGCTGACGATCTACCGCGACTCGTCGCCGGACGGCGATTTCGCGAAGCCCGAGTCGTTTCGCGACGGGACACCGGTGCTCGTCGCCCGCTTCAGGCAACAGGTCGTCACGAACACCGTCACCGGCTCGTTGACGGCGTTCCACCAGAACAGGATCGTCTCGACGAGACGGTTCCCGAGCGGTCGCGGCAACGTCGAGCTCGGACACGTCGGCGGGGCCTTCAGGACGTTCTTCAGCGGCCAGGTCACGATGCCGGGCCCGCCCTCGGGCTTCTTCGGCGGCTATGCCGTGAGCGGGTGAGGGAAGGGGCGGCCGCTGTCGTGGCCGCCCCTTTCGCTCACTGACTGACCGTGAACCGGTGACAGGCGCTCTGGAGCACGACGGCCGACGTGGCGGCGTCGATCACACGGAACTGGATGTCGAACTGCGTGCCGGTCGGCACCGCTGAGAGATCTCGGCTGAGCACGGCTCCGCCGGTTCCCCGGGCGTCGGTCGTGATCACTTGCGGAGCGAGCCCCTTGCCGAGCGTCAGCCAGTTCGTTCCCGTGCAGGTCCCATCGACGCTCACGTCGGTCGCCCTCTGGAAGCTGTAGCTGTGGCTCGGAAGCAGGTCTCCGACGGAGACGTGCAGGTAGACGAGCTTGTCTCCGTCTTTCGGCTGGCGGAACCCGACCACGCCCGAGGCCTTCTCCGGCCCGCCCGCGACGGGCCCGAGGGCGGCGTCGAGGTTGCGTCCTGGATCAGCCTGGGC
>JBKPRD010000026.1:0-11161 GCA_046734415.1 Actinomycetota bacterium
AAAGAGGACTATGCCGGTACGGGCGAGCTCGGCACTTTGGCGCCGGTTGAATGTGTGACCGCCCACTCGAGTGCATTGGTCGGCGACGGCTTCCTACCCGTCCGCGCCGCAGGTCCAGTGGTCGCGGCCTCCGAACTCGAAGTACTCGGTGATGGTGCCTGCGCCCTTGTAGTGCTTGGCGCGTTGGACTGGTTCACGGACGGCGGCATGATGCAAGGGGTTCCATAGCCAATTCACGCGCTGTCTCGAAGTGCCGAGCCGAGCAGCTCCGCGGGCCGCTCGGAGTCGCGGTCTCGTCCTGGCGCGAGCAGCATGCACGCGTAATCGTGTTGCGTTCGCGCCAGCCAAACCCACCAGACCCGTCTCCTAGGTTCTCACACGTCTCAAGAAGGACAAAGCGGGTGAGCGTTGTCGCTAGCCGATCGACGACGGTGAGGGCCGCTCATCCTGATCACGTGCCGTCGGTGCGGTTTGGGTTATGGATGATTTCCCAGAGGTGTCCGTCGGGGTCCCGGAAGTAGCCGGAGTAGATGCCCCAGGGGCGATCGTGCACCTCAGTGACAGGTGCCCCTGCGGCCTTCGCCTTGGCAAGGAGTGCGTCGACGTCGTCACGGGTTGCGACGATGTGGCCGAGGCTGAACTCGCCGCTCTGGGCTGGCCCGGTTGGGATTCCTGCATCCTTGGCGAGGTCGGTGCGCGGGTAGAGCGAGAGAATCTGTCCGCCGTTGAGGTGGACCATGGCGATTGCGCCGGCCGGGTGCGTGTCGTCGCCGACGTATTCGGTTGCGACCACGCCCTTCGACTCGAAGCCGAGCGCGCGGTAGAAGGCGAGGGCCCGCTCGAAGTTGTCTACAGCGAGGGTGATCACGTCGATGCGAGCTTCCATCTGGGTCCTCCGGGAGAACCTGCCCAAACGCGGACGAAAACGGTGGTATTTCGGCTCGATTGTGCTCCGTGCCTGAGACCTAGAAACACCGGGAGGATCCGACCAAGTTGTCGGATCAACAACAGAATGGGCGGTACCGGGCTCGAACCAGTGACCAACGGATTATGAGACCTAGGGGTGACCTCTTACGCATCTGCGGCGTTCTTAGCTGCTCTGAGGTGCGTTCAGACAGGCTCGATTTCCGAAGTTCGGGACACAGTTCCGGACACGATCCAGAAGCCGTGGTCTGGTTCCGTGGGGACTATCCCATGAGGCCAGCGCAGGTGTCCTCCTGCGCTTCGCAAGGAGAGCGGGCAGCGCTCAAACCAGTCAGGGGCAAGCGGGGTTCTTGAGCCGATCCGCGCCGGTACGTTCGCTCGGAGGGCACTGGCCAGCTGCTCAAGGGTGCGTGGATTGCCGGGCTGTAGGGCGGCGTGAACGGCTTTGCCCATGCTGTCGATCGCTGCACCAAGTTGCTGCGACGGCTCTTTCAGCCCGAGCGCCTGCCGCCACGCGGCGCCGGCGCGCGCCTCGGAGATCACAGCAGAGGCGCGCTCGGGCGCGTGCGCTAGCGCCTCTGCTGCTGCCTCTGCCCAGGCCGTGAGGACGGTGAGCTCCTCAATCTCCAGAAGATGCCCAGTCGACGCGCGGGCGCGTGGAGATGCTGGTTGTGATCCCGTGTTCGAAGCCCGGATCTGATGAACTGCCACGCCGAACGCCCGCGTCCCGTTATCGATGGGCAAGCGGCCCTCGGCGCTCCGGCGTGTGGCTCGATCCATGCAGACGGTCAGGACGACGCCGTGTGCGCCTGTTTCGAGCGGTATCTCGCGGAACCCGCTCGCGGAGTCCTTACAGAGCGCGATGATCGGGGATACGTCGCGGCGGTGAGGCCGGGAGCTAAACGTTCGGTGGAGCGGAGGGCCGGGGCGGGTCTATAGGGGAAGTGCGGGATCAGGTCGCGGCTTTGAGGATGGGCTCTGCTGGGCGGCGACTTGACGATCTGAGCCCGCATTGACGAGTGTCGCCGATCCTGTTTAAGCTGCCTGGAACCGTTACCAGCGACTCAGCGAAGAACCGGGAAATGATGTCAGTCGCAAGCGATCTCCCCACTCCCGCCACCCGGACGCGGCTCACGATCCGGACGATCGAGACCATCCCGATCCGTGTCCCGCTGGCGCGGACCTACAAGGGCAGCCGTTACAAGATGACCCACCGCTCGACGCTGATCACACGAGTCGTGACGGACGACGGCCTTGTCGGGGAGGCCTACGCAGGCGACGAGGATGCAGGTCTCGCGGAGATCGACCGGATCATTCGGAAGGAGATCTGCCCGCCGCTCATCGGCGAGGACGCGTTCGCGGTCGAGCGCCTCTGGGAGCTCGCTCGGCCCGCGACCTTCGACATTCTTCGTGACCGCAGGCTCGGGCTCGTCGCGTGCGCCTGCGTCGACACGGCGATCTGGGATCTGATCGGGAAGGCGCTGGGCCAGCCGCTCTGGCGGCTCTGGGGCGGCTATCGAAACCGCCTGCCCATGATCTCGATCGGCGGGTACTACGGGCCCGAGGCCGACATCGAAGCGGAGATCCTCGACATGAAGGAGCGCGGCCTCGCGGGAATGAAGTTCAAGGTCGGCGGGCTGTCGCCAGAGGAGGACGCGGACCGATTCCGAACCGCCCGTCTGGCGGCCGGCCCCGACTTCGTCCTCGCCGCGGACGCGAACCAAGGCTGGACGCCCCAGGAGGCGATCCGATTCGCCCGGCTCGTCGAGGACTGCGACCTGCTCTGGTTCGAGGAGCCCTGCCGGTGGTACAACGACCGCCGCGCGATGCGGGACGTGCGCCTTGCTGCCGGCTGCCGCGTCTGCGCCGGACAGAGCGAGTTCAGCGCGACGGGCTGCCTCGACCTGATGCTCGAGGGGGCGATCGACGTCTGCAACTTCGACGCGTCCTGGAGCGGAGGGCCGACCGAATGGCGGCGGGTCGCGGCGGCCGCCCTCGCCCTGGACGTCACGATGGGACATCACGAGGAGCCGCAGGTGGCGAGCCATCTGCTCGCCTCGGTGCCGCACGGCAGGTACCTGGAGTGCTTCCATCCCGACCGCGATCCCATCTGGTGGAACCTGATCGCAAACCGGCCGCCGCTACGCGATGGTCAGATCGAGCTCTCGGACGCACCGGGGCTTGGCTGGGAGCTCGACGGTGACTACATCGAGCGTTATCGCGTCGAGCCGACGTGAGCTGGCTCGGCATCCAGGGAAAAGGAGTCGTCGTCACGGGAGCCGCCGGGGGAATCGGCAGCGCTACCGCCCGGATGTTCGCGCAGCAGGGAGCTCGCGTCCTCGCCGTCGACCTCGAGCAGGAGGCGGTCGACGCCGTCGTCGCGACCTTTCCCGAGCCCGACCGGCACCTCTCGGCCGCGGCAGACCTCCGAGACCTAGCCGGGCAGGAGCCGCTCCTCAGGCGCGCGGCCGAGACGTTCGGGGCCTTCGACGTCCTCGCGCACTGCGCAGCCGTCCTTCGCCGGCGGCTCACGATCGAAGAGGTGACCGAGGACGACTGGGACTTCCAGATCGGGGTGAACCTGAAGGCGACCTTCTTCCTCAACCGCACGGCAGCAACTCTCCTCCGGGAACAGGGTCGCGGCGGACGGATCGTCAACTTCAGCTCGCAGGGCTGGTGGACGGGCGGCTTCGGCGGCTCGGTCGTGTACGCGGCGAGCAAGGGCGGCGTCACCTCGATGACCCGTGGGCTCGCGCGCACCTATGCGAAGGACGGCATCACGGTCAACGTTGTCTCCCCGGGCGCCGTGGACACGCCGATGATGACGGCGAACCTGACGGACGAGCAGCTGCGCAGCTTCCTGGAGATGGTCCCGATCGGACGGCTCGCGACCCCCGAGGAGATCGCGGGCGCGGTCGTTTTCCTCGCATCGGAGCAGGGCCGCTACATCACGGGCGCGACGCTGAACGTCAGCGGCGGCCAGCTCATGTACTGACGCGCACGGTCGTCAGCGTCACGAAAAAGCATACGTGCGGAGGACGCTTTCCTTCGGCTCGACGCCGAGACCCGGCCGGCGCGGCACCTCGATGAATCCGTCCTGCTGCGCGAATGGCTCGTCGACCAGTTCGTGCTGCATCGGGTTGGGATCCGGCTTCAGCTCCTGAAGGAGGCACCGGGGGGTGATCGCCGAGAGCGCGATCGAGGCGGCCGTGTTGACGGCGCTCGACCAGGCGTGCGAGTTGAACCAGACATCGTTCGCCTCGACGGTCTCGATCACCTTCAGCGTCCCGGTGATTCCCTCGGCACGTCCGATGTCGCAGCCGACGACGTCGACGATGCCGGTCTCGACGAGGTCCTTGAACGCTCCCGGTTCCCACTCGCGCTCCCCGGTGGCGATCAGTGTCTTGCAGTGCCGGCGAAGCACGCGAAAGCCTCTGATATCCGAGGGTTCGAGGGGCTCCTCGATCCACGTCAGGCCGTGCTCCTCGAAGGCGTTCGTCCGCCGGATCGCATCGGCGACCGTCCAGACGAGCGACTGTCCACGGTCCATCATCAACATCGCGTCCGGCCCGATCGCCTCCCGGAGGAGCCGGACGAACTCGACATCGCGCGCGATCTCGTATCCGAGGCGGGCGTCGCCGCGCTTGCCCATGCCGATCTTCACGCCCTGGTACCCCTGCTCGCGGACGTAGCGGCCGTGGCGCTCGGCCTCGTACTCGATCGAGGCGTTGAAGGCGTGGGTCGAGGCGACTGCCGGCAACCGGTCACGGTGGGCGCCGCCGAGCAGGTTGACGAGCGGCTGCCCGAGCAGCTTGCCCTTCAGGTCCCAGAGGGCGATGTCGATCGCCGACAGCGCGAACGCCGCCACGCCTCCGCGGTAGCCGTACCACCACGTGTGCGCCTTGATCTTCCGCCAGATGTCGACGTTCTCCATCGGGTCGCGGCCGACGACGAGCTCGGCCATCTCCTCCACGAGCTGCACCGTCCCCCGTGTCGAGCCCGGAAACTGGGTGATCGCCTCGCCCCAGCCGACTGTGCCGTCGTCGGCTTCGACCCGCGCGAAGACGAGGTAGCGAATGTTGTCGTTGTCGTTCGGCTCGGGATACGACACAGCGAACGGAGTGACGCCAGTGATCGCTACCACGTCACCATCCCTCCTGTCCAGTTGATCGCCTGGCCCGTCATGTACGCCGCCTGGTCCGAGAGCAGGAACGAGATCAGTCCGGCGCACTCATCGGCGGGCGAGGACCGGCCAAGCGGCACCATGCCTGTCCGGCCTGCCTCGAACTCTTCTCGCGAGACTCCCCGGACCGCGGAGACCTCTTCGTGAACCTTCTTCTGCATCGGCGTGTCGACGATCCCCGGGCAGATCGCGTTGACCCGCACCCGTGGCGCGAGCGCGTACGCGAAGGAACGTGTGATCGAGAGAATCGTCGTCTTCGAGGCCGCGTAGACGCACGCCTCGGTGGTCGTCGCGAGCTTTGCCGAGCTGGACGACAGGTTGACGATCGCACCGCCCTCGCGGAGTTGCGGGCCGATCAGCTGGCAGAGGAAGAAGATCGACTCGGCGTTGACGGTGAAGACCTCGCGCCAGTCGTCGACCGTGAACTCGAGGATCGGCTTCAGGCGGATGATCCCGGCCGCATTCACCAGGTAGTCGGCGCCTGCCGCCGCCCCGGCGACGCGCTCCCGTTCCTCGGGCAGCCCAAGGTCGGCGACGAGTACGTCCGCGCCGGCGGCTGCCAGGGGCTCCAGGCCGGCCTCGTCCACGTCCACGCCGAGCACCGATACGTCCTCGCGCAGGAGCCGGTTCGCGGTCGCTTGGCCAATCCCGCTCGCCGCGCCCGTGACGATCGCCCTGCGTGTTGAGCTCAGCGCCGCGCCTCCCACCTGGAACCGATACCAGCGGCGAGCCTACAAAACGCAAGGCCGACGCGTCAAACCTTGGTAGCGTGCCGCCCCGGTGCTCGAGGGGCACGTCCACCACATCGGGATGACCGTCTCGGACCTCGACGCCGCGCTCGCGTTCTGGGAGCGCTTCCTCGGTGTGGAGGCACGCTGGCGGGCGGTGCTCGAACGGCCGTACATCGCACGGCACGTCGGCTACCCCGGCGCCCGGATCCGTGCTGCGTTCGTCGACTTGCCCGGCTCGGGGATCCTGGAGCTGCTCGAGTACCGGGACGTCGAGCGGACCCCGACCGATGAGGGCAGCGCGAATCCCGGGCACGCTCATCTCTGCCTGGCCGTCGACGAGGTCCAGGCCGTGTTCGAGCGGGCGCTCGGCTGCGGCGCGCGCCCCGTCAACCCGGACGGCCCCGTCGACGTGGACGCCGGCCCGAACAAGGGGGCGCGCGCGTCATACCTCCGCGTACCCCCGGACTGGCACACGCTCGAGTTGTTCCAGGCCCCTAGGTGACGAGGACGACCAGGACGCCCGCGCTGGCGGCAACCGCTGCAAGTGCCACCCGGGCGGGCGGCCGCTCACCACGCACGGCGAGCGTGCCGAGGAGGAGCATCAGCGGCGCGGTCGCCACCAGGGTCTGCACGGTCACCGGGCTCCCACGCTCGACCGCGAGGATGACGAGCGCGAAGTAGAGCGAGATGAGCCCCGCGCGTAGTGACATCGCCGGCAGAGCACGCGGTGGGACGGCGCGCGGCGGAGCGAGCAGGAGCCAGATCGAGGCGGCCGCTGCCGTGCGCAGTACGTAAATCTCGGCCAGCCCCGCTCCCTCGTTCGTCAGGAGCTTTGTGAGCACGACGATCAGCCCGGCCCCTGCGGCCGCGGCGGCCGCCGCGAGCAGCCCCCGCCGGCGGCTCAGTGCGCCGTAGACGTCGCCGAGCGAGGCGAGGACGGCGAGGGCGACGAGCACGGCCAGCGCCGCGTGCAGAGCACCGACCCGGCCGGGAAGGAGCAGGGCGGCGAAGACGACCGCCGGAAGAGGCGAGAGTGCCTGTCCGGTCGCAACGGTCGCTGCGCTCGCGTGCGTGAGCAGCTCGAAGACGAGCGCCGCCGTGATCGCCATCGTCGCCACCGAGGCCAGGAGCAGGAGACCAATCCGCGGCGAGAAGCGCCACGCCGCGAACGGCGCCAGGGGGAGCAGAACGATCGCGTTCAGCGCGTATAGGGGGCCGATCAGCTGGCGCGGCGGGTATTCGAGTACGAATCGTTTCGTCAGTGCATAGCCCGCGGCCAACGCGGCAGCCGCAGCCAGTGCGAGGAGCGGCGCCGTCAGGGTCTCGCGCTCTCCGTCACCGGCTCCGGCTTCCCGCTCGCCGCGCTCCGGTACGCGGCGTCGAGGATCTCGACCGTCCGCGCGCCGAGCTCGCCCGGCGCCCAGTTGCGGACGTCTCTGCCGAGCGCCAGGTCGACGAGCGTGTTCGGCGGGCCGTCACAGTTGTACAGTGCGTCGCCGGGCTGGACGGGCAGGCGAACGTCCTCGTCACCAGCGCGGTAGAGCCAGACCAGCTCGCGCTGGAGGTCGCACGCGAAGTGGCCCTCCGAGCCGATCACGCGCAGCGCCAGCTCGTGCTTGTTCCCGTCGTAGCCGAGGTGCGCCGACCCGCCGGCCATCGTCCCGATTGCGCCGTTCGCGAACCGCATCGAGACCGCGTCGTAGTGCTCGACCGGCGAATCGAGGATCGTCGACATGTAGGCGAACGCCTCCTGACCGCGCAGTCCCGTCAGCCAGAGGGAGAGTCCTAGCGCGTGGGAGAGCTGCGCTTGCCCGTAGCCCCCGCCGGAGACTTCCGGATCCGTCCACGTCCGCTGCTCCGGGACGGTCTCCGGTGCGGCGGCGGGATACGCGCCGGTATTCGACAGCAGCTCCCGGGTTGCCGACGACATGTGCACGACCAGGTGCTCGACCTCCCCCACTCCCCGCTCCTCCATCAAGCGCTTCGCGTCCTGGAGCATGGGCAGGAAGTTCCAGCCGAAACTGCAGACCAGGTGCAGGCCCGCGCGGTCCGCAGTCTCGACCAGGTCCCACGCCTGGGCGGGGTCGATGGTGACCGGCTTCTCGACCAGCACGTGGGCCCCCGCCTCCAGCGCGGCCTTCGCGTGCTCGTGGTGGTTGGCCGTCGGGCTCGCGACCAGGCAGATCTCGATGCCTGCGTCGATCACGTCCCGGTAGTCCTCGCTCGCGACCTGGAAGCCGAAGTCCTCCTTGATCTTCTCGAGCAGGTCGCGCCCCTTGCGGGCGACCGCCACGAATTCGACCTCCTGACGCTTCGCGAAGTTGGGCAGATGCGACGCGACCGCCCACGATCCGGCGCCGATGACGCCGAGGCGCAGCTTCCTCTCCACGTTGTCTCCTTTGGCTACATTCACGATGGCGGTGACGCTTCCAAGCGGCCCGCTTCGCGCCGACGCAACCAGCGGACGCAATCAGCAGCGAGCGCGCGCTCGTCGACGCCCGGGCCGAGCTGGGCGATCTCGACGCAGACGAGCCCGTCGAAGCCGGCGGCGGCGAGCGTCGAGAGCACTGCGTCGAGGGGGATGATCCCCTCGCCGTACGGAACCGACCGGGGGCCCGCAACGGCGTCGGCGGCGCTCTCGATCGGCTCGACGTCCTTCAAGTGAACCATGCGGACGCGCGCCGCCAACAGGTGGCAAGCCGCCAGCACATCGTCGCCCACCCTGGGCGCATTCGCCGTGTCGAAGCACACACCGAGTGCCGGGTTAGCGACCGCGTCGAGCAGCGCATCGATCTGCGCGGCAGTGAGGTCGCCGTGGTTCTCGAGCGCGAGCTCGACTCCGAGCTCGCGCGCGTGTTCGGCGGCCCGCCGCAGCGGTGCAACCGTCGCGGGCCAGTCGTCCGCGCGCGCACGCTGTCGCGGCCCGCCGGCCACGACTCGCATCAGCCGGGACCCGAGCGCGGAGGCGATCCGGACCCAGTCGAGCAGATCGTCCAGTGCGTCGGTCCGCGCGCCAAGCGCGAAACCTTCGTGGGTACCCCAGGAGAGGGCAAGCTCGAGCCCGTCCGCCGCCTGGCTCAGCGCGCCGACGTCGAGCCGGGAGGGCGGGCCGAGGTAGCAGGTCTCGAGCGAGACGGCGTCGACGTCGAGCGCCCGAGCCTCGGAAATGACGGCCGCGCCGCCGTCGGCGAGCCGCTCGCCGGGGTCTTCCTCGCCCGGCCGGAGCTCGCCGAGAAGTCGGTGGTACGTGTAGCTGTCGAGGCCGATTCGCACTTGGTAAGGTCTGGCGCTGGAAACGTTTCTACCACCGCCGGAGCCGTGAGACTAGAGGGAATCGAGGGACGAGTTGCTTTCGTCACCGGCGCAGCACGCGGGATCGGCCGATGCATCGCCGAAACGCTCCGTGATCAGGGGGCTCACGTGGTCGCCGGAGACCTCCAGGCGCCCCAGATCGACACTGTGCTCGGCGTCGAGGTCGACGTCGCGGACGAGGAGGCCGTCGACCGAGCGTTCGCGCGCATCGAATCGGAACTCGCACCGGTCGACCTGCTCGTCCTCAACGCCGGCATCTTCGTGATCGAGCCGTTCGAGGACACCACGCTCGCCTCGTGGCGGCGCACGCTGGACGTCAACCTGACCGGCGCGTTCCTCTGTGCCCGCCGAGCGCTGCCGGCAATGCGCGAGCGCGGCTTCGGCCGCCTTGTCGCGATCGGATCGAGCGCCGGCAAGACGGGCGGTGCGAAGTCGATCGCTGCCTACGGCGCCTCCAAGGCGGGGATCATGGCGATGGCGAAGTCGATCGCCAGCGAGTACGCCGGCACCGGCGTCACGGCGAACGCGCTCGCCCCCGCCCTGATCGACACCGACATGGTCGCCGCCATGCCCGATATGCGCGAGCGCGTCCCGCTCGGGCGGTTCGGAACCACTCAGGAAGTCGCCGACGTGGTTGCGTTCCTCTGCTCCGACCACTCGAGCTTCATCACCGGCGAAGTCGTCGACGTGAACGGCGGCTTTCTCATCGACTGAGCAACGGGAGGGCAGATGACGACGAGCACCGAGATCGAGGCAAGGACGGTCGAGCTGACGATGGGCGAGGCGATCAACCGCGCCCTCGACGAGGCGCTGGCCTCTGGTGAGCCCGTCATGCATCTCGGTCAGGACATCGGTCCGCATGGCGGGACGTTCGGCGTCACCCGCGGCCTGTGGGACAAGTACGGCGACGACGTGATTCGCGACGGGCCGCTCTGCGAGTCGGCCACGGTCGGTTTTGCCGTCGGGCTCGCAATATCCGGGGTGCGCGCGATCGTCGAGATCGAGTTCTTCGACTTCGCCGGCGTAGCGATGGACCAGATCTACAACCAGGCCGCGAAGCTCCACTACTTCACCGGCGGCAAGCTCACCGTGCCACTAGTCATCCGCCTTCCGATCGTCGCGCGCATGGGCATGGGCCCACAGCATTCGCAGAGCCTCGAGGCGTGGTTCATGCACATCCCCGGCCTCAAGGTCGCGCTGCCCTCCAACGCCGCCGATGCCTACGGCCTGATGCGGGCGGCGCTGCGCGACCCGAACCCGATCCTGTTCGTCGAGAACGTCCGGCTGTACGGGCGCCGTGCCGAGGTCGAGATCGGGCGCTCGATCCCGTTCGGCCGTGCGCGCGTCGTGCGCGAGGGCACGGACGCGACCGTGGTCGCGCTCTCTGGGATGGTCGACGAGGCGGTGGCGGCAGCGGACGCCCTCGCGGAGCGCGGCGTCTCGGTCGAGGTCGTCGATCCGCGGACGCTCGCTCCGCTGGACATCGAGACGATCCTCGCGTCACTGCGCAAGACGATGAGGCTGATCGTCACCCACGACGCGCACGGCACGGCGGGCGCGGGAGCGGAGATCGCCGCCCGGTGCATGGAGCAGGCGTTCGACTACCTCGACGCCCCGGTCGAGCGCGTCTGCGGCCTCGACGTGCCGATCCCCTGTGCACCCGAGGCGATCAAAGCCGTCTACCCGAGTGCGGACGACGTCGTGGCAGCGGTGGAGCGAACGCTGGGGCGCGGATGATTCCGGTCACGGTCCCACAGCTCTCGATCTCGATGGAAGAGGGCAAGGTGCTGCGCTGGCTGGTCGAGGACGGCGCCGAGGTCAGGAGCGGCGAGCCGATCGTCGAGATCGAGACCGACAAGGCGACGGTCGAGGTCGAGGCGCCCGCCGAGGGGCGGGTCCGCATCGTCGCCGCCGAGGGCGAGGTGCTCGCCGTCGAGGCGACGATCGCCGAGATCCTCTCCGGCGGCGACGAGGCCACCGCGCCGGCGCCTCCCACGCCCGAGACCATCGC
>JBKPRD010000027.1:0-6393 GCA_046734415.1 Actinomycetota bacterium
GAGAGCCGGTCGAGGATCGCCGACGTCTGCGCGTTGAAGTCCGCAGGCGTGAGACCGGCCGCGTTGCGCGGCTGCCAGGCGAAGCCGAAGTGGTCCTGCTGCTGTGCGCTCGTGGCGCCGTAGTAACGGAGCGCGTAGACCTGGCCCGAGACGAACGACTGCATCAGGTCGAACGGGACATCCGTCCAGCCGTATGCCGAGGACCACTGCCAGGCTGCGTTCGCAAGCGGGCTGTACGCGCCGGCGAGGTAGGCGCGGGCCGGGTCGATCGTCGGCGGCCCGACGCCCGACAGGATGCGCTCGTGCTCGAGGTAGTCGATCAGGTAGTCGCGCCGCGTGTCCGGCGACGAGCCCGGCACCGCGAACCGCCGCACATCCCCGTACGTCTCCTGGGACCAGTCGCTGACGTACGCGCTCATGTCGGTCCAGAAGGCAGAGTCGGTCATCCAGTTCTGCAGGTTCGCCTGGTAGAGGGGCAGCCCGGTCGCGGACTGGCCGACGCCGATCACGAAGACGACGCCGCGCGTCGGCGGCGTGCCGTCGCCGGCGTAGAGCCCGTGGACGAAGTCGCGAACGTTCGTCCGGACCGTCCCCGCGTTCGCACGCACCGACGACGGGAACTCGTTCACGGCCCACGTGTCGCCCTTCGTCACGTCGAAGCCGGCCGCCTCCATCCGGTGGCGCGCCTCGACGCCGGCGGCGTACCAGGTCGATCCGTTCGCCGCGACCCAGCGCTGCCAGGTCGTGAAGTGGATCTCCGCCATCGCGTGGAAGTTCGGCCCGAGCGCGCGGATCCGCCAGGCCTGGTCGGGGCGTGCCTTCGTTTTGTCGGAGGTGAGCGGTGGGATCGAGACGTAGTACTGGGCGCACGGCGACTGGTTCGCCGCGAGCTTCGTCGCGAGGCGGAGCCAGTCGATCGCGGCGTAGAAGACTGCGCGAAGCGGGCGGCAGGCGGCAGCGCGCTGTGCCGGCTGCGGCCGTGCGACGAGCTGCCGCCAGAGCTTGGCGGTTGCGGCCGGGGTCAGCGTCGAGACCGGGCGAGCGGACGCCGGAGTCGTCGTGCCCGCATGCGCTGCGCCGGCGAAGACCGCCGCGCCGACAAGGACCAGAGTGCAGGCTGCTCGTCTCATCCGCTGCTTGGATCCCCCCGAACCCGGGCGAACAGGCCCCGAGCTCCTCCGCGATGGTAGTCAGGGCTCCGGCGGGCAGTGCAAATGACATGCTCGGCCGGCGGACGGGCGGGCGGGTTATCACGCCGTCCGCTCAGCCGCGGGCGAGGTACTTCTTGATGCAGTGCACCGAGCCGAGGTTCTGGGCGAAGACGTTGTAGTGGGCGAGCTGGTGCACGGTGAAGCCGAGCACTTCCCAGATCCGCCGGTGGGCGTCGTCCGTGGCCGCGAGCTCGCTCCACGCCCCGTGGCCGTAGGTCGGCAACCACACTTGACTTCCGTCCGCCTCGTCGATCTGCACCAGGCAGTTGTTCGAGGTGGCGAAGTACCAGAATCGCTCTCTCGCCGTCGGATCGTCGACGTAGGTGAGAGGCAGGGGGTTCCGAATCACCTCGAAGCCCTGCGACTCGAGCCCCTTGGCGACGTCGTCGAAGATCGGGCTCAGCGCGTCGGGCTGCGGCGGCCGTCCGAGAATGCGATCCGCCTCCGCGGGCGAACCGACGAGCAGTCGGTACCGGCCGGAAGGGGCGCGGCCGGTCAGGCTCACGAACATGTCGACGTGGAAGATCGGCTGGTGATGGCCGGTGCCGGCATGGAGCACTTCTGTCCACTCCTCGCCGTCGATCGTCAAGGGACGCTCCTCGGCGCCGGGGACCTGTAGGCGCGTCCCGACGAAGAAGACGTCGCGCCCCGGATCGAATGTCTGCCGGAAGAGGTCGACGACGAACTGCCGGGCCTGCGCAGGATCCTGAGGGAATCCCAGGACCGGGTGGTACCGGGCGAAGGTCTCGAGCGTCGCCGACAGATAATCGACCCCGATCAGCAAGAAGTCGTCGCCGATGAGGACGTTTCCGCCCTGGAAATAGAGCGGAGACTGAAGTGACTGGATCTCGGTCGCCTCGGCGACGAGATCGGACACGATCCCGTCGCCGGCTCGCGGAAAGGTGAACGGCTCGACGAGGAAGGTCCGATGCTGCTCGCTTCCGACATCGTCGACGACGACGTAGGGATCTTCCGCCCACACCGTGTACTGCAGGTAGGCCGGTGCCTCCACGATTGTCGTGGTGGCGCCGGCGCGCTCCGCGTCCACTGCCTGCTGGAGCCCGTCGATCACCGACGCGTGTGCGAGCACGGTCAGCTCGACCGCCGGAGGGAGCTGGCGACACAGATCCACGAAGACGTCGCGGTAGACATCGTCGCCGCCGGCATAGCTCGGATAGCAGAGCAGGATGTGCCGGAAGGCGCCGTGCGCCGTCGAGACGATCCGCGGCGTCGCCGGCGCCGGACGCTCCACTCTCGGCCGCACCGATGCGTGGGCGACCGCCGCGCGACCAAGCCTCTCGGCGTCGAGCCGCGGAAAGTTCCGCGGGACCATCGTCTGTGGAGGACGTACCTCGTTGACGCGGAAGCCGTCCATCTCTCCACCCCCTTGCGTGGCACAGGCGGACCGAGCATATGCGGTTTTCGGGCTTCAGATGCCATGCGTGGCGGCGACTTGGACACGCCCGCAAACCGGCTACAGTGGAGTCGGTTGCCCTCTTAGCTCAGTTGGTAGAGCACCTCCATGGTAAGGAGGGGGTCGACGGTTCGAGTCCGTCAGAGGGCTCTGCAAAGGCCCCGCAAAGCGGGGCTTTTCTTCTCGGGCTCAGTTGCAGAACGTCCAGCGTGCGGTAGGTATGGAGCCCTTGATGGAGCCTTCAGGTCGAAGACGCCGCCCGCTAACCGCCGTTTTCGTTCGGTATCAGGCCGCGGCGCTTACGCGAGGTTTCGCGTGGGCCTCCTTCGCGGGCGAGCGTCTCACGGACGACGGCGGCAAGCTTGTGGCTCCCGGACGCCTCCAGTTCCTTCGCGAGCTGCTCGGTCACCGGCTTGCGCCACACCTTCCGCGGCCTCTCGTTCTCACCACGCGTCTTCCGCAGCATCTCTTGACCTCCGTTCTACGGACGACGGCGTGCAGGGCGACCAGCTCGAAGAAAGCCGCTTCTACGCCTACCGCGTCAACCATCGCGCCCGCGGAAGCGAGCTTTCTGAAGGTGAAACTGATCGCGAAGGTCGGGCGCGGCGGCAAGGTAAAGATTCGCTACGAGGACGGCCCCCACCCGGGGCTCGAGGAGTACGTGCGCACGATGAACCTGATCGTGCCCTGGGGCGAGCGGAAGGCGCTCCAGCGCGACGAAGAGCGACACCGCCTGCTCGACGAGTACACAGGCCGGTCGCGGCGAGATCCCGCTGTCGCCGAGGCCGTCAGCAGCGTCCTCGCCTCGAGCGGCGAGCCCAGTGCCTACGCGTCAGTCGATGGTGTCTCAATGAGTGAGGACGAGCTCGAGCGGATCATGCGCCGCGCCGGGCTCGACGGCGAGCCGACGAGCCTGCACCACCTCGCCTTCCGCGACCGCTTCGGCGAGGTACATCTGCCACTCGATGGCGCCGAGCCGCTCGCACGCGCCTTCGCCGCGACGGAGTCGGAGACGGTGTTGATGTACCTGAGCGATCAGGAGTCCGAGCTCAAGTACCGCGGCTATCAAGCAGGCGATCACTACTTGCACGACCTGCTTCGCCAGTACAGCCCGGGCTGGGCACTCGCACGCCAGTGGGCCGGATTCGAGCAGGAAGTCGAACAGCTGAAGAAGGAGATTGGGCGGCTTCGGCAGCTGATCACGCGCGCGGCCTACGAGCTTCGCGACGCGGGCGCAGAACAGAAGTCACGCCGACTGCTGCGCGCGCTCGATGGCGGCTAAGCCGGGGGCTCCTCTTCTCTCAAACGAGAAGCTCTACGCCGTGCGAGCCAGCGCTCGATCCTTGCTCGATTTAACTACGCCGCGCTCGCGGCCTCATGCGTGCTTTCTTCCTTTGGTAGGCCGATTTTTCGAGCTGCTCTTGTAAGTCGCGGATGCTCTCACGCGTCTCACTACCGCCAACTTTCATATAGAGAACTTCTGCGTGCTCGTCGGGTAGGGAGCAGATGAAGTCATGCAGGACGTTCGCACCGCCGCCGCCGACGCATGTCATTAGCGTGAGGGACTTTCGGGCACGCGTGAGCGCAACGAAGAACGCGGACCACGTGGTGCGAGCAAGGTTCACTTCGTCACAACCTAAGACGATGACGTGATCTGCCGAGAGCCCTTTGGCCCCGACGATGGTGCTCAACTCGACTGCGCTGATCGCCTCCTTCTGGTCGAAGTCGAGGCTTTCGGTCTCGGAATCGCCATTCTTCTTCGTCGGCCATTGCTCAAGATCGCTCGCGAGTCGCGCGGCGTCGTCGACTTCCATCCGAGCGGCTAGCTGTTGCGCTTGGTCGGCCGGTTCGGCATCGCTCTCAAGAACGTCACGAATGTCGGAGCACTTTCGGAGGGTCGTTTCAAGCGACTCATGTGCAAGCTCAGCGAGGTCCTTGTCTGACTCCAATGCCTCCATGAGAAGCGCCCTGATGACTTCTTGCTCGACGCCTTCGTATGCGAGGACCTTGCGAACGTTGTAGTTGGAAGACGGATGTGCGGCGGCGTTGTAGTAGTCGCGCACCCGCCAGTAGTCCTCGCCCGGACGCTCGTCCGCGACCTCGTACGCGCTCAGTGCCTCAACAAGCTCGTCCCGTGCGTCATCGACGTTTAGGAACTTCATGTCGCGTGCTGGCGTGAGGATCAACACGCAGGCGTCCTTGTTTGTGCCTGCACGAATCTCTTCCTCTCGCTTGCGAATCTCGTCGTCGTGTTCTTCTAGGAACTTCGTGATGAAGTCCACCCCGACCTTGGTCCGGCAAATGTGAATGCTGCATCGACCGCAGAAGGGCAGCATCGCGTTCACGAAGCTGGTGTCCTTGTAGTACCCCCGTAGAATGTCCGGGTGAGCCTCTTTGAGCTTGTCGTAAAGGACTTGGTCGTCGTCGCCCACCAGTAGCTGCGCTGGAGACTCCGTGGTTATCTCGCGGATGAGGCCATCCTCGGCGAGGTTGAAATCCTGGAACTCATCAATGATGTAGAGCGTGTCCGCGACTAGTTCCGGGTTCTCCCGGACGGCTTGCGTTGCGAACAGAATCAGGTCGTGGAAGGTGAGTGCGTTGTAGAACTCTTCCAGGCGGACTTGCGTCTTCCGCAATGTTCCCCATGCGCCGTCTGCTGGTGGATCGGCGTCAAAGAGTCTCTTCTCTATCTCCGTCCAGGGGTACTCGCGCGGCTCGAACTCGTCGTGAAGTGAGACGGCGTCGAGCCAAGCCATCTCCTCCCAGTCGGCAGTCACTACCGCACAGTTGGGCTTGAGATTTAGCTCCTGCGTGCCGTGATTGCGTTCAATGATGCTCCTGGCATGACGATGCAGCGTCATGACGATGACGCGCTTCTTGTCCTCGTCACTGATGCCACGGTCGTTTGCGATGTCGTCCCGAAGGTCACGGACGAGGCTCCGTACGAACGTTGAGACGGCGACACTCTTGTCGGGATGCCTCGCCAGCCAGTGGACGAGTCGCTTCTTGAAGAGCGTGCTTTTTCCAGTTCCGGGACCGGACACAACGAGCATCCGCTCCGCGTCGTGGTCGGCTATCTCCTGAGCGTTCTCGTTACGCGCTTCTACGCGGGCGTCGTCATCAAGAGCATCAAGCTCCGCACTCAGCAACGCGACTTCCTCGTCCGAGAAAGGGGTGCCGTCCTCCTTGATCAGCGGGATTGGCTCGCCGTTCACGTCGCGCATCTTGAGCGGTCCCGCGAACAAGAGTCAACGCCTGCGCGGGCCGTAGGCGTTGGTTGGGGTTAGCGGCCGCGGCCGAGCGCTCTGCTTGCGAGTGCGTCCGCCTCGACGTTCATTTCCCGAGGAACCCAAGACAACTTGATGTCTGCGAACTCCTTGACGAGGAGACCTGCCTTCTCGCACAGGACTTTGAGGGGCTCGGGCTGGAGGTTCCAGTCGCCGTTGACAGTGTTGACCACGAGTGCCGAGTCGGAGAAGACCCGGATTCGATCGATTCCGCGACGGCGGGCCAGCTCAAGACCGGCAATGAGAGCTTTGTACTCCGCTTCGTGATGGTTTCGAGCCCACCCGATCGGCTCCGATACCTCGTCTACATCACGATACTTATGGTCCTTCAGCACGACTCCGATTGCCGCCGGACCCGCGGCTTGACCTTGCTCAGCCGTTATTCCGCCGTCGGTCTTGAGGACGTAGAACCCGCGTTTCGACGTGGGACCCTGCCGCGGCTGCATTCCTGGCTCTGCCATGAAGCGAGGTTATGAAGCTC
>JBKPRD010000028.1:0-11108 GCA_046734415.1 Actinomycetota bacterium
ATTTCCAACACCGTCTCGCTCACCCCGGGTGGCGTCGGCGTAACGCAGGCCATGAACAGCGCGGCGCTCGAGAAGCAGACGAACGCGAATACCGCGACCGCCTACTCCGCCTCCCAGCAGCTGGTCACCTCGGCCTGGAACTTGGTCTTCGCCGTGATCCTCGTCTCGTGGGTCTTCGGCTGGTCGGGCGGCAAAGACCTGGTCGAGGCCTCCTACAGGGAGGCGAAGGAGAAGAGCGAGGAGATGAAGGAGAAGCGGGAGGCCAAGCGTGCCGCGAAGCACCCCGGCTAGCGCACGGGAGGAGGATCGCCCAGGCCGCTTCCGGCCAGCACCGGATCCCAGCCGCAGACCTCGCAGCCATGGGAGAAAACCGAGGCGAAGAACTCCAGGACCAGGGCGCGTGGATCCGGTGACTCGCGGACGTCATCCCAATCGAGGATGAACTCGCCGAGGTCTGTGTCCCAGCGCGCTGATTCCGGTCGGAGCCGGGCATCGGCAAACCCCTCCGGGGCGGGGTGTGCGAAGGCGAAGAAGGCGGAGCGGCCATAGCTCCGGTCGCCCGGCCACCAGCCGATCTCGATCAGCTCGGCGTCGCCGCCGTTGCGAGAGATGAAGTCCTCGGCCGGCGGATCTGCGGGCCGTCCCGAGAAGAGGAAGACGGCGAGGTCGAAGGTTCCCCACCATGCGTTCACCGAACTCGAGCGCCCGCGAAACGGCGCCCGAAACGCGGCGAGGACCAGGGCCGCCTGGCTGGCGGCTGCAAAGTAGATGGCGACCTGCTGGGAGTCATAGGTGGCGTGCTCGGTGTCCTCGTCCAGCGGCGTGCTCCATGGCACCTCCTGGGGCGTCGGATTGATCTCAACGGTCCCCGCGAGCCGGCCAACCGCCTCGAGGGTCTCCCGCGTCACCTCAGCAACCGAGCGATTCGGCGTGAGCGAGATTCGCGTCTCGCGCCCGTCGCTGTGCTCCACGAACGCCTCATGCGTCCGCAGGTCGAGCCCCGCGACGATCGCACCCGAATCGTTCGGGGCGGGGAGAGCTCTCGTCTCGAAGCCCCGCGCGGTGAGGCGAAGGGCGGCGTGCTGCAATTGGGGCTCGGGAGGGGCCAGCTCGACTGCCAGCTTCCCGAGAACCTGCGTATGCGCGTGCAGCGTGTCGCAGGTGCCGCTCCACATCTCATAAGACAGGGCGGGCCACTCCGCGGTCATGCCGGCATCTACTCCTCGATCAGCTTCTGGATCCGGTAGGTCTTCTCGCCTCGCGGGGTCTCGACTGAGACCGCGTCACCCACCGCGGTGTCCTGCAGCGCCTGCCCAACCGGCGACTCGATCGAGAGCTTGCCGTGGGCGAAATCGGCCTCCGTGGCCCCCACCAGGGTCCAGGTGTTGACCTCGCCGCTCGACTCATCGATGACCTCGGCGGTGCGCCCGAAGGCGAAGGCGTCGGCGGCGGCCTCGCTGGACTCGACCACCGTCGCCTTCCGGAGGCGCTCTCGCAGCCGCCGGATCCGCGCTTCGAGATGACCCTGGTCGTCCTTGGCGATGTGGTACTCGGCGTTCTCCTTCAGGTCGCCGAGCTCGCGGGCCGCCTTGATCCGCGCCGCCATCTCCTTCCGACGAGGCCCCTCGAGCTCCTCGAGCTCGGCGCGGAGCGCGACCATTCCCTCGGGGGTGATCGATTCGTTCGCTGGGTTGGCATTCATCGGGTTCACCCTAGCCGGGCCACGCCGGGGTCAGGCTACAGTAATAGTTGACTACTCAACTAACTATGAGGAGTTGATCCCCACGGCCGACTACGGACAGGAAATCGAGTTCGGGTACTTCCTTACCCCGGACGCCGGCCACCCGGACGGGGTGGTCGAGACCGCTCGCCTCGCCGACGAGCTCGGATACGACCTGCTCGGTGTTCAGGACCACCCCTACCAGCGCAGGCACCTCGACGCGCTGGCTCTTCTCGGCGTGATCCTGGCCAGCACGAAGCGGATCCGCGTCTTCCAGGCGGTGGGAAACCTGCCCCTGCGTCCGCCCGCGGTTTGGGCGAAGGCAGCCGCGACGCTCGACCTGCTCAGCGGCGGGCGCTTCGAAGCCGGCCTCGGTGCCGGCGGCTACCTGGGGCCGGCCCACGCGATGGGGGCTCCCGAGCTCAGTCCCGGCGAGAGCATCGAGGCTCTCGAGGAGGCCGTCGACATCATGCGCGAGAGCTGGAACGGAGCCCGCTCAATCCGCCATCACGGACGGCATTACAAGCTCGACGGCATGAAGCCGGGGCCCACCCCGGCCCATCCGATCGGCATCTGGCTCGGCGCGGCCAAGCCGCGAGCCCTTGCCCTCACCGGACGGCTGGCCGACGGCTGGGTGGCCCCGATGATGATCTACGCGCCGCCCACCCAGGTCGCTGCGGCCCAGGAGCGGATCGACCGCGCTGCCCTGGACGCCGGCCGTGAACCGGCGGCAATCAGGCGCATCTACATCGTCTCCGGCGAATTCACCTCGGAGGAACCAGGACCGGTGAGCGATTCTGACCTGACGATCATCGGTCCGGCCGACCATTGGGTCGACGTCCTCTCCCACTTCGCACTCGACCTCGGCCTCAGCTCCCTGATCCTCGCAACGCCACCAGACCCCGACACGCTCCGGACCTACATCGAGGAGGTGGCCCCAGCACTCCGCGAGCGGGTCGCCGCGGCCAGACGATGACCAACGTCCACGCAAAGCCGGAGACGCGGCGCGGTCGAGCGATCTACGAGATGCTGCTCAGCGTTCACGCAGCGATCCGCCGAGATCTCGACCGGGTCGAGCGGCTTGCGGAGCGGTCGCTGGAAGGTCTCTCCGGAGATGAGATTCGGGAGGAACTCGACGAGATCAAGAGGGACGGAACGCTGTGGCGCCTTCAGGTCGATTGCCTCCGGTACTGCCGGTTCGTCCACATGCACCACAACGCGGAGGACCGTGACTTCTTTCCTGAGCTGCGAGAGGTCAATCCGGACCTCGCCCCGGTCATCGACCGGCTGGAGGGCGACCATCGGCGCGTTTCCGATCAGCTCGACGCCGTCGAGACGGCGGCGCGCGACTTGGCGAAGGACGAGGGAGGGAGAGCCCGGCGCGCGGTCGTCGACGCCCTCCACGATCTCGCCGAGAACCTGCTCGAGCACCTCGACTACGAGGAGCTGAGCCTGGAGGCCACGGTCCGGCGAGTTCCCGATGCTGGCGTAGGATTCAGCTCATGAGCGACGAGAGCATTGCAGCGCGGATCGAACGTCTGGTCGCCGAGGAGAAGGAGCTGCGCGGCCGCGAGCAGCAGGACCGGGAGGACGAAGATTCGCTGGAGGCCGACCGGGAGAGACTCCGCTCAGTGGAGGTCGAGCTCGATCAGTGCTGGGACCTGCTTCGCCAGCGCCGGGCGCGCGAGGAGTTCGGCCAGGACCCGGACGACTCCGAGGCGCGCAGCGCCGGCACGGTCGAGAATTACAGGCAGTAGCTAGCCGCCGAGGGGCGAGGGCGGGATGCGGGTCTCCCCCTTCACCTCGGGAATCAGCATCGCGAAGTCGTCCACGAAGCACCAGGACCACTCCTCCCCCGGCTGGAGCGAGCGGATCAGCGGATGGTCGCTTTCTCGCGCGTGCTTGCTGGCGTGCTTGTTCGGCGAGCTGTCGCAGCAGCCGACCTTCCCGCACTCCAGGCAGATGCGGAGGTGCAGCCAAGGATCGCCCACCTTCAGGCACTCCTCACAGCCCTCGACGGACTCCGGGAGCTGTGTGACTTCGATCGAATCGAGGTGGCTGCAGGTGGGCATCGCCTCTCCAGCCTAGTCCCCCGCGCGCCTCTGCTCGACGGCTCTCGGAATGAGATCCCCCAGCTGGCGCCAGTGGCCTGTCAGACGCTCCCCGTCGATGAAGAAGGTAGGGGTGCCGTGCACCCCCGCCTCCTCCCCATGCTTGATGTCCTCGGCGACCGGCTCGCGATAGGAGTGCTCGCGCAGGGCGACCCCAGCCTGATCGGGATCCAGGTCGAGCCTTCCGGCGACTTCGAGCAGCCCCTCCATCGAGAAGCTCTCCCGCCCGGCGAGCAGCATCGAGTGAGCCTCCCAGAACTTCCCATGGACGCCGGCGAGCTCCGAGAGCTCCGCGGCGAGGTCCGCGCCCGGATGAAGCTGGGGGTCCGGAAAGTGTCGCCAGATCAGCCGCAGGCCGTCATAGCGCCCGAGCAGAGACTCGACGGGCCGCCAGGACGCAAAGCAATGTGGGCAGCCGAAGTCCCCGTACTCCAGCAGCGTGACCAGCGGCCGCTCGGCGCCCAGAGCGTGCTCACGCTCGGCCACCGCGTCAGCTGGCTGCCGACTCGGGCGCCTTCGCGGTCAGCTGCATCAGCGTTTCGAGAAAGGCCTCCGAGAACGTCGGGAACGGCTGGATCACGTCGTTCATCACTTCGAGCGGGATCCGCGCGCGAATGGCGACCGTGGCCTGCTGCAGCCACTCGCCGGCCTCCGGCCCGAGGGCATGCGCTCCGGTGATGAACTGGCCGTCCGAGATCAGGGTCATGTAGCCGGGCCGCTTGTCGTAGGCGCGGCTGTAGGTCGCGGTGCGAGAAACCTCCGCCATGGGGACGGTGGCCGTGTGCGGACCCTCGGCCTCGCCGACGGACGCGGCCTGCGGGTCGGTGAAGACCACCCGGGGAACGGCCGTGTAATCGGCCTCGCGATCGCCGCCCAGGATGTTGGCCGCCGCGATCCGCCCCTGGTACTTGCCGACGTAGGTGAGCGGCCAGGTGCCGGTGACGTCGCCGATCGCCCAGATGTTCTCGCCGGCTCGCATGTGGGAGTCGACCTCGATCCCCCGCTTGCCAGGTTCGATGCCGACTGTCTCCAATCCGATGTCGTGAACGCGCGCACGCCTCCCGGTGGCGACGAGCAGCCGGTCGCCGCGGAGATCCTCCCTTTCGCCGAACGAGACCACGAACTCGCCGTCCTCCTTGCTGACCGCTTCCGCGAGATGGCCGAAGTGCAGCTCGATGCCGTCCTGTGTGAGCGCCTCGCCGAGCGCCTCCCCGAGCGGTGCGGGCTCGTTGGGGAGAACGTGATCCATCCCCTCGACCAGCGCCACCTCGGCGCCCATGTGCCGAAAGGCCTGTCCCATCTCGACTCCGACGGGACCGGCACCGAGGATGATCAGGCGCTCAGGCACCTCCGTCGCGGCGGTCGCCTCGCGGTTGGTCCAGACGCCGTCCAGGTCGCGCAGCCCGTCAATCGGCGGGATGAACGGATCGGCTCCGTTGGCGATCACGATGTGATCGGCCGTCCTCTCCTCCCCGTCTACCGCCACCGTGTTGGGCCCGGCGAGCTTCGCCTCGCCGCGCAGCAGGTCGATCCCCTCGCCGTCCAGCCACTTCACCTGGCCGGCGTCGTCGTGGTCGGAGACCATGAAGTCGCGCCAGGCGAACGCCTGGGAGGAATCGAGCTCGCCGGTGACCGCCTCGCGGGCGCCGGGGGCATCGCGGGCATCGGCGAGCGCCTCACCGGGTCGGAGCAGGGTCTTCGATGGAATGCAGGCCCAGTAGGAGCACTCGCCCCCAGCCAGCTCGCGCTCGGCGACGGCCACCTTCAGCCCACCCTCGGCCAGCCTGCCGCAGCAGTGCTCTCCCGGCGAGCCGGCGCCGATGACGATGACGTCGTAGTCGTGGCTCACTCCCCACCTCCCTGTCTCGCCAGGACCTCCTCCATGTGAGCCCGGGCGTCCTGATCCGCCTCCTCCTCGGTGCGCCCCTCCTCACGGGCCACGATGTAGGCGGCGTAGAACCCCGACCAATGGTGCTTCGGGGCCTCCGCCTCGTAGGGACCGTGATGCTGCTCCGCTTCTCGCAACAGGCCGGTCAGGGTCTCGACGTCCATGGTCTCTCTCCTCCTCGCGTTGTCAGACGAACTGCTGCCCGCCGTCGATGTCGTAGGTCGCGCCCGTGATGGCCGTGTTGATCATCAGGTGAACGGCCAGCGCGGCGACGTCCTCGGGCCGTACGACCCGCCCGATGGGCAGAATCGAGCGGAGCTCCTCGCGCCGCTTATCGAGGTCGTCGCCCAGCAGCCGCGCCGATAGAGGCGTGTCGACGAAGCCGGGCGCGATCAGGTTGACCCGGATCGGGGCGAGCTCGAGGGCGAGGCTGGCGGTGAGGGCGGGCATTGCGGCCGTGACCGAGTTGACGATCTCGTACCCGACCCCGATGCGACGGCCGCCCGTGCCGCCCATGAGGAGCAGGGCGCCACCGGGCCTGATCTTCCCGACGGAGTTCTTGGCCACCTCGAGGCCCAGCACCGAATGATCGCCCAGGGCATCGCGCGCCTCCTCTGGCGTCATCTCGAGCGGGGGCGCGTACCGGGGAGCACCGGCGGTGACCATCACGTGGTCGATCGGGGTCCGGAGATCCTCGAAGAACGACTTCAAGGCGTCCGCATCGCCGACATCGAAGGCTGCGGTGCTCGCAGCTTCGACCTCGTCCGCGGCGTGCTCCAGGCGGTCTGGGTTGCGCCCCGTCAGGACGACCTCGGCACCCTCTGAACGTGCCCGGCGAGCGGTCTCCAGCCCAATGCCGGCGCTGCCGCCGATCACGACGACCGTTTGGCCGAGCAGCTCGGGCTCGCGCTGGGCCGGCGCGTCGCTCATACCTCGAGCCCCATGTCTGGCCACCCTACTCCGCCGGAGTCGGCTCCGAGGGCTCCAGGACCGACGCGGCACCGGCCACCGTGAGGGCTGTTCCGGTCGTCAGCCGAAGGTGAACACGTAGCCATGAACACCCTCGTCGAGGAACCTGATCTCGAACGTCCGGTCCGAGATGTCTCCCGGCTGCCGGACCAGCTGATACATGCGTGCATCGCTGACCGTGCCGTGTCCGTCCTCGGATACGTCGAGTCCACGCGCCGACCTCGGGGCGTCCCCGTCAAGAAGCACCCGGAAGCGCACCGGAGCTCCAGACTCCGAAGGGCCGAGGACGAAGTTCAGATCACGGGCGTGGAAGCGGAAGGTGATCCGCCCTCCCGTCTCGTTCAGCACGGTGGCCTGCGTGCGCACCGTCCAGTTCCCCGAGAGCGACCACTCGTTCAGCTCCAGCGGCGGCGCGTCGGGGTAGGTGCGCGGGCCATCGGGAAGCACGCCGTCCGGCGCAATCAAGTTCTGCGCCTGGGCGTACCCGACGTAGGTCTCCGGAGACCCGAGCGTGTCGAGATCGGCGGAGAGCTCCACGCCGCCGGGATCGACTGACACCGTGTCCTGAACCGATCCATCTGCCCCCGCCTCGGCGACGAGCTGCTGGATGACGCGCTCCGAGCCCTCATATCGGCCCTCGCCGAAGTGGTGGTCCCGCAGCCGTCCCTCCGCATCCGCGACGTAGAGGGCAGGCCAATAGTGGTTGTCGAAGGCGTGCCAGATCGCGAAGTCGTTGTCGATCGCGATCGGATACGTGACGCCCATCGCCTCGAGGGCCGGTCGGACCTGCTCCACGTCGTGCTCAAACGGAAACTCGGGCGAGTGCGCGCCGATCACCACGAGCCCGTCGTCGCGGTATCGCTCGTCCCAGGCGCGGACGTACGGAAGGGTGCGCAGCCAGTTGACGCACGAGTAGGTGCAGAACTGGACCATCACGACCTTTCCCCGGAGCCCGGCGGGCGTCAGCGGCTCCGAGTTGAGCCACGCATTGGCGCCATCGAGGTCCGGCAGGTCCCGCTCGAGCAGGCGATTTGCCATTGAGCTGTGCACCTAGCCGGCCGCGGAGACCGCCTCCAGGATCACGTCGGCCACGGCTTCGGGCTGCGAGATCATGATCACGTGGGAGCCCTCGAGCTCGGTGATCATCGCGCCGGCCCGCTCTGCCTGAGAGCGGATCACGTCGGTGCCCGCTGCCTTGTCGCCGGTGGCGACCACGGCCCAGGAGGGCAGGTCCTTCCAGGCAGGTGGTCCCGACTTCTCCGTGAAGGCCAGCGCGGAAATGGGGCGTTGCGTCGCGGCCATGATCCTCGTCTCATCGACGGGCAGGTCGGCCGCGAACGCATCGTGGAACTTCTCGGGATCGATCGCGGACTCGACGCCCGGCTCGCCTCCGTTTCCTGACGGGTACTTGAGCTGAATCTGGGCGCTGCCCAGGACGCTGTCCTTCGATCCCGCCTCCACCTCGCCCAGGGTCTCTCCCTCGTCAGGGGCGAAGGCGGCGACGTAGACGAGGCCCACGACGTTCTTCGCCTGCTTGGCGGCATTCGAGATCACGGCGCCGCCGTACGAGTGGCCCACGGCGACCACGGGCCCCGGCGTCTGATCGAGCACGCTGGCGACGTACGCGGAATCGATCGCGATGCCGCGGAGCGGATTGGCCGCAGCCGTCACCTTCACGTCCTTCGCCTCGAGGCGCTCGATGACGCCATTCCAACTCGAGGAGTCGGCGAACGCGCCGTGTACGAGGACGACGGTCGGCTTGCTTGTGTCATTCATGGTTCGCTCCTCTCGCTATTGGCTGTCCGGCGGTCAACGCAGTGACCTGAAAGTCGCCCGCACCTCCTCCGAGAGCCTTCGCGGCTGCTCCCAGGCGGCGAAGTGCCCGCCCTCGTCGGCCACTCCGTAATGGATCAGGTTGGGGTACGCCTCCTCGGCCCAGCTGCGAGGGGTCGGATAGAGCTCGTCCGGGAAGACGGTCACGCCGACCGGGAGCTCGACGCCCTTGACGTCGAAGAAGCCCAGCTTGCTCTCCCAGTAGAGGCGCGCCGAGGAAATCCCGCTGTTCGTCAGCCAGTAGTGGGTGACGTTGTCGAGCACGTCGTCTCGCGACAGGCCACCGGGATTGCCGGCGAAGGCGCGCGCGATCAGCTGATAGCTGGCCTCGTCGTGATCGAGCATCCAGGCCGCCAGACCGACCGGCGAGTCCGCGATGCCATAGAGCGTCTGCGGGCGGTTCCCCATCTCCCCCGCGTAGCCGGTACCGGTCGCGAAGAAGTGGACCAGGATCTCGTACGCCTTCTTCTCGTCGGACGAGAGGCCTTCGGGCGCCGGTTCGCCGGCCTGGACCCCCGCCGAGATCTCGGGCGAAAGCGTCGCCGGCATGTTGGTGTGGATGCCCAGCAGCCCCTCGGGCTTCAGCAGCGCCAGCTGCTCAGTGACGGCGTTGCCCCAGTCGCCACCCTGCGCCACGTAGCGGTCATAGCCGAGGCGATCCATCAGGACGGCCCACGCCTTCGCGATCCGGACAGGATCCCAGCCGACCTCGGTCGGGTTCGCCGAGAACCCGTGGCCCGGCAGTGAGGGGATCACGAGGTGGAAGGCGTCGACTGCGTCCGCGCCGTGCTCCGTGGGCTTGGTGAGCGGATCGATGATCTTGAGCTGCTCGACAGTCGAGCCCGGCCAGCCGTGGGTGACGATCAGCGGGAGCGCGTCCTCGCGCTCGGAGCGCACATGGATGAAGTGGATGTCGACCCCGTCGATCGCGGTGAAGAAGTGCGGGAGAGCCGCGAAGCGCTCCTCGAACTTGCGCCAGTCGTAGTCGGTCGACCAGTAGTCGGCGAGCGCCTGGATCGTGTCGAGCTGCACGCCCTGGGAGGGATCCACCTCCCGGTCGGGCCACCGGGTCGCCTTGATGCGGCTGCTCAGATCGTCGAGCTGCTCCTGGGGGACGTCGATCGTGAACTCACGGATCTCGTCTGAGGCGGCCGACTTCGTCGATTCTGTGGCTTCCATTCCGACTCCTTTCGCGCGCCCCGGCAGGGTCAGCGCATTGACTTGAAGGCCGCTCGCATCTCGGCGGCGAACAGCTCCGGCTCCTCCCAGGCAGCGAAATGGCCGCCTCTGTCCACCTCGTTGAAGTAGGTGAGGTTCGGATAGACCCCCTCGGCCCAGCCGCGCGGGGCCCGGTAGATCTCGCCGGGGAAGACAGTGAAGGCCACCGGCAGGGAGGTCTCCGGCGGTGTCCGCCCGGCCGCTGCGGCGGCGGCAGCGGCGCGCTGGCCTTCCCAGTAGATCCGCGCGGCGGAGGCCCCGGTGGCGGTCAGCCAGTAGAGCGTGATGTTGTCGAGCACGTTGTCTCGGGTGAGTCCGCCGCTCGGCTTCCCGGCCACGAAGGCACGAGAGATCTTTTCGTAGGCGTCCGTGTCGTGGTCGAGGATCCAGGCCGCCAGGGCGACGGGCGAATCCGTCAGGGCGTATCCGATCGTCTGCGGCGACTGGCCCTGCTCGACGATGTAGCCCTTCATGAACTGCCTCCGAAGCCGGCCGAGCCCTTCGCGTTCATCGTCGGTGAGCCCCTCCGGCTCAGGCGCGCCGGCGAAGACGGCCGCCGCCACGGGACCGGGAGGCCTCCTCAGGAAGTTGAGGTGGATGCCGACCAGGCCGTCCGGGGCCTGGAGCGCCATCGTGTCGGTGACGGCGGCGCCGACATCACCCCCCTGGGCGACGTAGCGGTCGTAGGAAAGGCGACCCATCAGCTCGGCCCAGGCCCGGGCGACGCGGCCCGGATCCCAGCCCACCGAGTCCGGCTGAGCCGAGAAGCCGTATCCGGGGAGGGACGGCACCACCAGGTCGAACGCATCCTCGGCGCTTCCACCGTGGGCAGTCGGGTCGGTCAGCGGACCGATCACTTCGAGCATCTCCACCACCGAGCCGGGCCAGCCATGAGTGATGACCAGGGGCAATGCGTCCTTCTCGGGCGATCTCACGTGGATGAAATGGATGTCGAGCCCGTCGATCTCAGTTACGAACTGAGGAAAGGAATTGAGCCTCCGCTCGAGCCGGGCCATGTCGTAGTCACCGCCCCAGTAGACAGCGACCTCCTGAGTCGTCTCCAGCTGCACGCCCTGGGAGGCGTCCTCGACGGTCTCCCTGCTGGGTAAGCGCGCGGCCTGGATGCGACGGCGGAGGTCCTCAATCTGCTCGTCCGGGAGGTCGACCGTGAACGCGCGAATGTCCTGGGTGGTCTCGGTGGCGTTCATTTCGCCACCACCGGTTGAGACGACGTGCGTGATGTGGACCCACTTGCACGCACGAGGAGCCCGCTGACCACCGCGATCCAGATGACCGCGATCGCCGGCGCAATGGCATGCGAGTACATGCCGTCCGGCGCCCAGAACCCGTTGCGGGCCCAGGCTGTTCC
>JBKPRD010000029.1:0-24569 GCA_046734415.1 Actinomycetota bacterium
CCCAGGGGCCGCGTCGCCGGAAGTTTCCGACCGCGGCGGCGGCGACGCACAGCGCGGCCGCCTCGAGCAGGAAGCCGTGCGAGGCCGTGAACGCGCCGCCGAGGGCGGAGCCAGCGTCGAGAGGTCCCGGCACGGCTGCGATCGGCAGTTCGGGCGCCGGCGTTCCGACGATCGGCAGGGGGTGCCCGCCGAGCGCTGCGACCACGCCGGCAGCGAGCAGCGCGGCGGCCGTCTGGGCTGCGCGTCTCGCCGGTCCACCGGCGGCCAGCATCGCGATCGGCAGGAGACCGAGCGCGCCGAGCGGCGCGAGCAACGGACCCGCGACGAAGAGGAGCCCGGCGCGTGGCACCGCCCAGGAGAGGGCGAACCAGAGGAAGCCCGCGATCGCGTAGACGATCGCGAGCCCGAGCGAGATGTTCCCGAGCGGGAGCACCGGGACCGCGAGCGCGAACGCGAGCCCGAGGCGCGGGCCTGCGACCGAGAGGAGCGCCGCGACCGCCGCGAGCAGGATGGGCCAGTGGGCCGGAAAGAACGGCAGCGTTGCCGTCGTCCAGCCGGCGAGCAGCGCCGCGGGGAGGGCGGGACCGCAGCGCAGGCCGAACCGGTGCCACGCACCGGTGGTTCCGATCTGCGGAAACGTGAGTTTTGCGGGGATCTTCCGGTGCCAGGCACCGGTGAGACGCGCCGCCACGGGGGGCCGGTGCCGGGCTCTCGTATGGGGCGCGCGGCGCAGGCTCACGGCGAGCCGGGCGGCAGGTGGACGCTTGGCCGGATCGACCGCCAGCGCCCGGTCGACGAGCTCGACGAGCGCGCGTGGGAGGTCGGGCCGGGCGGTCGCGAGGGACGGTGCGCCTCGTCCGATCCGCTTGGCGACGTCGAGGAACCGCCCGCCGCCGAACGGGTGTCGGCGGGCAAGGGCCTCCCAGAGGAGAACCCCGACCGACCAGACGTCGGTGGCCGGCTCAGCCGGCCTTCCGTGCAGCCGCTCGGGCGAGATGTACGCGAGCGTGCCGGGAACGTCGCCTGCGGCCGTGAGCGTCTCCTCCTCAGTCACGAGCGCGAGCCCGAAGTCGAGCAACCGGACCGAGATCCCCGGGCCGTCCACGAGCAGCACGTTGGACGGCTTCACGTCGCGGTGGACGATGCCGCGCTCGTGGGCGTGCGCGAGCCCCTCGAGGATCTGGGCGGCCGCCTCGACCGCGCGCTCGTCGTCGAGCTCGCCGTGGTCGAGGGCGTGACGAAACGTGCGGCCGGGGACGTACTGATAGGCGATGTACACGTGACACTCGTCGCGCGCGAGCGCGTACGCCGGCAGGCAGGCCGGATGCCGGAGCTGGGCCGCCGCGGCCGCCTCGCGCTCTGCGCGCGGGCCGGCGGTCCCCGTCCGCGGCACGATCTTGAGCGCGACCTCACGGTCTCGCTTCTCGTCGTGGGCGTGCCAGACGGATCCCATGCCGCCGCTCCCGAGCGGCCGGAGTGGGCGGTAGCGACCGAGCACGAGCCCGCTCGCGGTCGCGTGAGCCGAGACCTCCGCCATCCCCCTGCTACTTTGGGGCCGGGGAGGAAATTCCTTTTGGCGCCGAGGAGTTGGCTACAGTGGCCCGAATCTCCCTGCAAAACGGCATAGCCCCATGACCGAGCAAGACACCGATCTCGATTTCGACTTCTTCGGGGACGAGGAGCCCGAGCCGGGCCAGGGCGCCGATGAGGAACGGTCGCCGCGCGGGGGGCCACCGCGGCGTCCACCCCGCCGGCCCGCGTCGCCGACGCAACCGCCTGTCGGGCTGACCCCACTGCTCCGGCTCGCCGGGCTGATCGCGTTCGCGATCCTGATCGTCGTCCTCCTCGTCTTCTGGATCTCGAGCTGCCAGGGCGCGAGCAAGAAGAGCTCGTACAAGCACTACATGGAGAAGGTCGGAACGGTCGCAAGCGACTCGGAGCAGATCGGGCGCGAGCTGAACGACGGGTTGACGACGCAGGGGATCAAGTCCGCGGAGCTGCAGACGAAGATCACCGGTCTCGCCCAGCAGGAGCAGCAGGACGTCGCGGCCGCGCGCGCGATGAGCCCACCCGGGCCGCTCCGCCTCCAGCACCAGCATGCGATCGAGGCCCTCGAGTTCCGCGTCAGCGGCCTCTCGGGCCTCGCGGACGCGTTCCGCCAGGCGGCGCTGTCGCCGAAGAACGTGACCGGGAACGCGCTGCTCCTGGCCGGCCAGGCCGAGCGGCTCGTCACCGGCGACGTCGTCTGGGACGACCTCTTCAAGGACCCGTCCGTCCAGGAGCTCCGCCGCCAGGGCGTCACCGGGGTCGCCGTCCCCGACTCGAACTTCGTCCCCAACCCGGACTACTCGAGCTCGCGCTTCTGGGAGGCGATTCTCCAGCGGCTCCAGGGCGCCGCGACGAGCGGCGGCACGAGCGGTGGCCTGCACGGCACGGGCCTCGTGGCGACGAAGGCGCTGCCCGGCGGCCAGGAGCTCTCGCAGACGACGGAGAACACCGTCACAGCGACGACCGACCTCGGTTTCGAGGTCGCCGTGGAGGACACGGGTGACTCGCAGGAGGTGCAGATCAAGGTGACGCTGACGATCCAGCAGAGCCCGTCGCCGATCGTCCAGACGAAGACGATCGATCTGATCAACCCGGGCGAGCAGAAGACCGTCATCTTCCGGAACCTCGGCCAGGTCCAGTTCGCGACCAGGACGACGGTCAAGGTGGACGTCGCGCCGGTGCCCGAGGAGAAGAACACCGCGAACAACTCCGCGCAGTACCCGGTCATCTTCTCGCTCGGCTAGACAACCGTGTCTGCCGCCAGCGTGATCGCCATCGCAGCAATCGCTGTCGCGGTCGCGGCCGTGCTGATCGCCGTGCTCGCGTACAGGAAGCTGAACACGATCGTCCGCGCGCAGGAGGTGCTCCTCGGCGGCGAGGGCAAGACCGACATGGTCGAGTTCGCGGTCTCCCTCCAGGGGCGGGTCGACGACCTGCACCGCGCCTTCGACGAGCTCGCGGCCGCGCTCTCTCGGGTCGACCGCCGGGTCGACACCGCCCTCTCGCGTACGGCGCTGATCCGCTACGACGCCTACGAGGACACCGGCGGCCACCAGTCGGCCTCGATCGCGCTGCTCGACTCGGCGCGTTCCGGCGTCGTCCTGACCGCGATCCAGGGCCGCGACTACGCCCGCGTCTACGTCAAACAACTCGATCGCGGCCGCACATCGATCGCGCTCTCGCCCGAGGAGCAGCAGGCCGTCGAAAGGGCGATGGCGGAGGGCTGAAGCGGCCTGTCCCTGCGACTTGCAAGCTATCCTGTACGTCACATTGGGCCAGGTCCTCGTCCTGAACGCGAGCTACGAGCCGCTGAACGTGTGCTCGGTGCGACGCGCGCACGTGCTCGTGTTCAAGGGGAAGGCGGAGATCCTCGAGGAGCACGAGATGCCGCTCCGTTCGGCGACCGATACCTTCGCCCGGCCGCACGTGATCAGGCTCGTGCAGTACATCCGCGTGCCGCGCGCGGAGCAGCGCAAGATCTCGCGGCGAGCGCTGTTCGCGCGCGACGAGTGGAGCTGTGTCTACTGCGGCACGAGTGGAGGCCGGCTCACCTTGGACCACGTGGTGCCCCGCTCCCGCGGGGGCGACTCGGTCTGGGAGAACGTGGTCACGGCGTGCGCGCCGTGCAACCTGAAGAAGGGCGACCGGCTTCCAGAAGAGGCCTCGATGTCCCTGAAGCGGATGCCGCGCCCACCGGCGCCGGTGCTCTTCATCCGGCTGACCGCGCCCGCCGGGCTGCCGACCAGCTGGCGGCAGTACCTCGAGCGCTCGGTCGTCGCGGCGTAGCGAGAGGCTGCAACCTGTCCCGGCGACGCCCGGTCAGGCCTGAGCCCGATCCTCCCCATGTGACGCGGCGTCCGATCGGCGGCGTATCTACCTCGACGTGCGCTCGCTGGCCCTCCTCGGTGTCGTGCTCGTCGCTCTCCTCGCCGGAGCGGGCGGAGCGGTCGGCGCGTCCCAGCCCCGCGGCCACTCGATCGTCGTCACGGGGCAGGGCTCGGTGCGGGCGACGCCGGATCGCGCGCAGCTCTCGCTCGGGGTCTCGACCGACGCCAAGACCGCATCGGGCGCCCTCCGCGCCAACGGAGCCGAGATCGCCAGGGTGATCGCGGCGACCAAGGCCCAGGGGATCCCGTCCGAGGACGTCCAGACCGAGCAGGTGTCGCTGTCGCTCCGGTTCGGCGAGAGCGGCGATACGGTCGTCGGCTACGTCGCGACCAACTCCCTCTCGGTCGTCGTCCGCGCCCTCCCGAAGGTCGGCCCGGTGATCGACGCGGCCGTCGACGCCGGCGCGAACCAGGTCTACGGCCCGAACCTCGTCCTCGCCGACCAGCAGGCGCTCTACCGGCAGGCGATGCGGGCCGCGATCGCGAACGCCCGTGCGAAGGCGGCGGCAATCGCGCGGGCGGCCGGGCTGGCCCTGCGGCGTATCACCGAGGTCGTCGAGAGCGGCGGCCCCGCACCGCTCCCAGCCGATGCGAAGACGGCGCCTGCCGCGAGCACCCCGATCGAGCCCGGAACCCAGCTCGTCCAGGCGACGCTGACGGTTACGTTCGCGGCGGCGTAGTCACCGCGCCCTCGCTCGCCGACGAGACGAGCGCCGCGTACTTCGCCAGCACGCCGTCGTCGTAGCGCGGCGGCGGCGCCGACCAGTGCCGCAGCCGCTCGGCGATCTCGTCGTCGGAGAGGTCGACGCGCAGCTCGCCCGCCTCGACGTCGACCGTCAACTGCTCGCCTTCCTGGAGCACCGCGATGGGCCCGCCGCGGAACGCCTCGGGCGTGACGTGCCCGACCATGAAGCCGTGCGTCGCGCCCGAGAAGCGTCCGTCGGTGACGAGCGCGACGTCGTTGCCGAGCCCCTCGCCGATGATCGCCCCCGTCACCTGGAGCATCTCCGGCATGCCCGGCCCGCCGGCGGGACCTTCGTACCGGATCACGACGACGTCGCCGGGCTTGATGCTCTTCGCCATCACGGCGTCGAACGCGGCCTGCTCCGAGTCGAACACGCGCGCGGGCCCGCGGTGGACCTTCCGGTCGACGGTGAGCTTGACCACGCAGCCGTCCGGAGCGAGGTTGCCGCGCAGGATCCGCAGCGAGCCGCTCGGCTTGATCGGCTGGTCGATCGAGTGCACGACCTCCTGGCCCTGGGTCTCGACCACCGCCGTCGCCACGTCGCCGAGCGTCTGCCCGCCGACCGTCGGGCGGCCGACGTGGATCAGCTCGCGCTTCGCGAGCTCACGCGCGACCAGCCCGATGCCGCCGGCGCGGTAGACGTCCGTCGCGTGGAAGCGGCCCCAAGGCTTCATGTCCGCGATCACCGGCGTCCGACGCGCGATCTCGTCGAAGTCGTCGATCGTGAACGGGATCCGGAACTCCCGCGCGAACGCGAGCAGGTGCAGGACGGCGTTTGTCGATCCTCCCGTGGCAACGGCCGACGCGGCGGCGTTCTCCAGCGCCTCCCGCGTCACGATCTGCGACGGCCGGACGTCGCGCTCGACGAGGTCGACGACGATCCGGCCGCACTCTTGGGCGGCATCGGCCTTCTTCGGCGACAGCGCAGGGATTCCGTTCAGCCCCGGCGGGCTGATCCCGAGGAACTCCATCACCGTCGACATCGTGTTGGCGGTGAACTGCCCACCGCAGGCCCCCGCGCCGGGGCAGGCGACCGACTCGAGCTCGTGCAGCTCCTCCGCCGACACCGTCCCCGCCGCGTAGCCGCCGATCGCCTCGTACACGTCGGCGACCGTCACCTCCCGGCCGCGGAAGACGCCCGGCGCGATCGAGCCCGTATAGAGGACGACCGTCGGAATATCGAGCCGCGCCGCCGCCATCACCGCGGCCGGGTTCGTCTTGTCGCAGGCGACGAGGCAGACGAGCCCGTCGAGCAGGTGCCCGCGGCAGACGAGCTCGATCGAGTCGGCGATCACCTCGCGGGAGACGAGGCTCGCCCGCATCCCCTCGGTGCCCATCGAAACGCCGTCCGAGATCGCGATCGTGTTGAACTCCATCGGGGTCGCGCCCGCCTCCCGGATCCCGCGCTTGACGTCCAGCGCCAGCTCGCGCTGGTTCAGGTTGCACGGCATCGTCTCGATCCAGGTCGTCGCGACGCCGATCAGCGGCTTCGCGAGGTCGTCGTCGGTGAAGCCGACGGCTTTCAGCATCGAGCGTGCCCCCGCGCGGCCGGGGCCGTCGACGATTGCCGCGCTGCGCCTGGTCACAGCTCGATCCTATTCGTAGGATCGCCGGCAGATGGACCTGAATGCAGATCTCGGCGAGTCGTTCGGGCGCTGGACGCTCGGCGATGCCGCCGCGCTGATGTCCTACCTGACCTCGGCGAACGTCGCGGCGGGGTTCCACGGCGGCGACCCGCACGTGCTGCAGCGCACCGTCCCGTCACGCTGGACGGGCGCGAGCTGCCGCTCTGGAAGGCGCGTGCCGGGCGTGACGTCGACGAGGCGGTCGAGCTCGACCGCGGGCTGGACGCGAGTCTGAGGGCCTAGCCGGGGCGCCGACCCCAGGCGCCGACGACCGTCGGCGGAAGCAGGACCGCGTCGTTCTCCATCAGGTCGTCGCGGATGCGCTGCTCGAGCGTCGGCAGGTCGAGCTCGGCCTCGGTGGCGATCCCGTTCGAGACGATGGTCGGCGCCAGCGAGTGGATCACGCCCGCCACGAGGCGCGGCCCGCGAGGGTCGTCGGGGGCGAGGTACGCCTGGATCCCGAAGGACGCAACCTCGTCGACTCCGGCCTCACGCAGGATGCGCGCGAGGCGCGCTCCGATTCTGGGATGCGCGCCCGCGGCGCTGAACGCGGCCTCGATCAGGGCGGTGAGATCGGCTGTGCGCGTGGTCGGCTCGTTCCGCGCGGCGCCGATGTCGTAGTCGACCATGGCGACGATTCCGGCGGGGCGGAGTGCCCCGAGATGGTGGCGCACGACCGCGGCGGGGTCCGGGAGGTGGAACAGGATCAGACGGCCGACGACCGCGTCGAACTCGGTTCCGGCCTCGAACGTGCGCACGTCACCCTGGACGAAGCGGACGTTGGCGAGGCCGGCCTGGGCGCGGCGCGTCTCCGCGACCTCGAGCGCCTCCGCCGACTGCTCGACGCCGAGCACGGAGCCTTCGGGGCCGACGAGCGACGCGACCAGCTGGGCGACATGGCCGACGCCGGAGCCGAGGTCGAGGACGCGCATCCCGGGCCCGATCCCCGCCGCCTGGAACAGGAGCCCCGTGGGCTGCTCGATCGCCGCCGACTGTGCGTCGAGTCTCGCGATCTCGTCGGCGTGGCTGCCCAGGACGTAGTCAGTGGCCATGTGGTCTGAACTCTACGACACGGCGGCTTGCATAAATGCAATAAAACTGCATAATACTTAGATGGTCTCGACCGCGATTCTCGGCGCTGGCGGCTTCGCCGGCCAGGAGACCCTCGACCGGGTGCTCGCTCACCCGGACCTCGAGCTCGTCGCCCTCGGCTCCGACTCGCACGCCGGCCTGCCGGCGGGCTCGCTCGACCCGCGGCTCGCGCGCAACGGACACGCCGCGCTTCCGCCGTTCGTCCCGAACGAGGAGGCGCTCGCCGCAGGCGCGGAGCTCGTCTTCTGCGCCCTCGACAACGACCTCGAGCCCCCCGCCGGCGGGGTCGTCGTCGACCTCTCGGGCTCGCACCGCTTCGCCGACGGCTGGTGCTACGCGTTACCGGAGCTCCGGCCCCCCACCGGCCAGCTGATCGCGAACCCTGGCTGCTACGCGACGGCTGCCCTCCTGGCACTTGCTCCGATCGCGCAGGTCGTCGATCCGGAGAGCGTCGTCGTCGACGGCAAGTCGGGAATCTCCGGCGCCGGCCGCGCCCTGAGGGAGAGCTCGCACGCCGCAGCAGTGCTCGAGAACGTCACTCCCTACTCGGTCGGCAACCACCGGCACGCCCCCGAGATCGAGCAGCTGCTCGGCTTCCCCGTCTGCTTCGTGCCGCACGTCGTGCCGCTCCGGCGCGGGCTCGTCTGCACCTGTTACGTGAGCGCATCCGAGGATCCGCGCCCGCTGCTCAAGGCTGCGTACGCGGGTTCCGACGTCGTCGACCTGATCGACTCCGTGCCCGATCTCGCCCGGCTCCAGGGCACCGACGCCGCCGAGGTCGCTGCCTTCGAGGACCGCGCCACCGGGCGCTGGATCGTCATCTGCGCGCTCGACAACCTGGGCAAAGGCGCCGCCGGCCAGGCCGTCCAGAACGCGAACCTCGCCCTCGGCCTGGAGGAGACGGCGGGGCTGCGGCTCTCGGGGGTGCTCGTCTGATGGCCGTGGCGATCGCCCGAGCGCAGTCCGCCACCGGTGCCGTCACTGCCGCGCGCGGCTTCGCCGCAGGGGCCGTTCATGCCGGCATCCGCCGCGCGCGCCTCGACCTAGCTGTTGTGCGCTCGCTCGTGCCGGCCGTCGGCGCCGGGATGTTCACTGCCAATCAGGTCCAGGCCGCGCCGGTGCTCGTCTCGAAGGCGCATCTCGCGCGCGCCGAGCCGCAGGCGGTCGTGATCAACTCCGGCGTCGCCAACGCTGCCACGGGAATGCAGGGTGAGCTCGATGCGCTGGCGACGGCCGCCGCGGCCGCCGACCTGCTCGGCGTCGACGCCGAGCAGGTCCTCGTCCTCTCGACCGGCGTAATCGGCGCGAAGCTGCCGATGGCGAAGCTCCTCGCCGGCCTCGGTGAGGTCGAGCTCGCGCCGGACGGCGGCGGCGACGCGGCCGAGGCGATCCTGACTACCGATACCCGCGCCAAGGAGGCGGTCGTCCGCCGCGGCGGCTTCACGGTCGGCGGGATGGCGAAGGGTGCCGGGATGATCCATCCGCATCTGGCGACGATGCTCGCCGTCGTCACCACCGACTACCCGCTCGGGCCCGGAGAGGCGCACGGTTTCCTGAAGCGCGCCGTCAACGAGAGCTTCAATCGGATCTCCGTCGACGGCGAGTGCTCGACGAACGACGCGGTAATCCTGTTGGCGAACGGCACGAGCGGCGTCGGCCGGACGCCGGCGAGCGACCGCGAGTTCGCGGGAGCGCTGGGCGAGGTCTGCGCGGATCTCGCGGCGCAGATCGTCGGCGACGGCGAGGGCGCGACGGTACTGCTCGAGATCGATGTGACCGGTGCTGCGACGGCGGGTGAGGCGAACGCGGTCGCGCGGCGGATCGCGACGTCGTCGCTCGTCAAGACGGCCGCCTTCGGCCGCGACCCGAACTGGGGCAGGATCCTGGCGGCGGCCGGCTCGGCGTTCTGCGGGGGCGGGTTCGCGCGGGTCGACGTCGACCGCCTGACGCTGCGGATCAACGGCGTGACCGTCTTCTCGGCCGGCGAGCCGACTGCTGCAGAGGTGCCACTCGAGGGGGCCGTATGCCGCATCGACCTCGACCTCGGCCTGGGCAGCGGCAGCGCCGGCTACCTCGCCTCGGACCTGACCTACGAGTACGTCCGGATCAACGCGGAGTACACGACGTGATCGTCGTCAAGGTCGGAGGGGCGGTCGCAGCGTTGGCAGAGCTCGGCGAACTCGACGACGCGGTCGTCGTCCACGGCGGCGGGCCGCAGATCTCGGCCGCGATGGAGCGCTCGGGCCTGACCGTCTCGTTCGTCCGGGGCCGGCGCGTGACCGACGAGGCAGCGCTCGCCGTCGTGCGCCGGGCGCTGCTCGAGGTCAACCGGGAGCTCTGCACGCTGCTCGGCGAGCGTGCGATCGGCCTGGTCGGAGACGAGATCGGACTCCGCGCCATCCGCGTGCCCGAGCTCGGCCATGTCGGAGTGCCCGAGCCCAGCCGCCCGCAGGCGGTGCTCGACGCGCTGGCCGCCGGCAGGATCCCGGTCGTTGCGCCGCTCGCGGTCGGCCCCCTGAACGTCAACGCCGACGAGGCAGCGGCGGCGCTCGCCGTCGGCCTCGAGGCGGACCGGATCGTCTTTCTCTCGGACGTCGCCGGCGTCTTCCACGACGAGTCCGTCCTGGCGCGAATCGAGGCCGACGAGGCAGACCGGCTCCTGGACGACGGCGTCTTCGAGGGCGGGATCGTCCCCAAGCTGCACGCTGCCGTGCATGCGGCCAGGTTCGGCGTGCGCGCCGAGATCGGCCTGACGGAGGTGGTGGCATGAGCGTCTCCGTGCGACCGGCCGTCCCCGTCCTCCCGACCTACGCACGCGGCGACGTCACGTTCGTCGAGGGCGAGGGCGCATGGCTCACCGCGGCCGACGGCCGTCGCTACCTCGACTTCGCCGGCGGGATCGCCGTCGTCGGGCTCGGCCACGGCCATCCCGCTCCGCTCGCGGCCGCCCACGAGCAGCTCGACCGGCTCTGGCACGTCTCGAACCTCTACTGGACCGAGCCGATGGCGAAGCTCGCCGCGCTGCTTTCCGAGCGCTTCGGCGGCGCGGCCTCGTTTTTCTGCAACTCCGGCGCCGAGGCGAACGAGGCGGCGATCAAGTACGCGCGCAAGGCGACCGGCAAGCCCGGGGTCGTCGCGCTCGAGGGCTCGTTCCACGGACGGACAACCGGAGCCCTGGCGGCGACCGGCCAGCCCGAGAAGCGGTCGGCGTTCGAGCCGCTGCTGCCCGGCGTTGCCTTCGCGCGCCTGAACGACGTCGCCTCGCTCGAGCGGGCCGTCGGCGCCGACACCGGGCTGATCCTGATCGAGCCCGTGCAGGGCGAGGGGGGCGTGCTGCCCGCGACAACTGCGTTCCTCGCCGCAGCGGCGGGGCTTGCCGCCGAGCACGGCGCGCTGCTCTGCTTCGACGAGGTGCAGACCGGCGTCGGTCGGACCGGCTCGTTCTTCGCGTTCGACCAGCTCGGCGTCCGCCCGCACCTCGTCACGCTCGCGAAGGGACTCGCCAACGGCCTGCCGATCGGGGCGCTGCTGGCCGCCGACGACGCGCCTGTCGGCTTCGAGCCGGGCGACCACGCCTCCACCTTCGGCGGCAACCCGGTCGTGTGTGCCGCCGCCTGCGCGGTCGTCGAGGCCATCGACGACGCGTTGCTCGCGAACGTCCACGACCGGAGCGCGCAGCTGGGTGAGTCGCTGCCCGTGCGCGGGTCCGGCCTGCTGCTCGGCCTCGAGACAAAGCGTCCCGCAGGCGACGTCGTCGCCGACTGCCTCGACGCGGGGCTGCTCGTCACCGCTGCCGGGCCGACGACGCTGCGGCTGACCCCGGCGCTCACAGTGACCATTGAGGAGGTCGCCCGTGCGATCTCGATCCTCCGGGAGGTGCTTCCGTGACCGCACACCGCCGCGAGCGTCAGGGCGTGATCCTGCGGCTGATCCGCGAGCGTCCGATCTCGACGCAGGCCGAGCTCGCCGACGCCCTGCGCAAGGCCGGCTACGAGGCCGTGCAGACGACCGTGTCCCGGGACATCGCCGAGCTCGGGCTCATCAAGGTGCGCGCGGCGAACGGCCGGCTCGTGTACGCGCCGGCCGGCACGGCCGACCTCGACCGGCTCCGCGAGCTCGAGAACGCGTTTCGGCGCTGGGCGCTCGCGATCGACGCGAACGAGACGCTCGTCGTCGTCTTCACCCCGCGCGGCTTCTCGGCCCCGCTCGCGGAGGCGATCGACGAGTCCAACCACCCATACGTCCTCGCCACGGTGGCAGGTGACAACACGATCCTCGTCGTCCCGGCCGCGGGCACCTCGGCGCCGGCCCTGCGCGAGGAGCTGAGCAGACATCTACTGGAAGGAGCGGCATGAGCAGCGCGGTCCTCGCCTTCAGCGGCGGCCTCGACACGACGTGCATCATCGCCTGGCTGAAGGAGGACTACGGCTTCGACGAGGTCGTCGCGGTCCTCTGTGACGTCGGTCAGGAGTTCGACCTGGAGGCGTCGCAGGAGCGCGGCTACGCGGCCGGCGCGGACGACGTCGTCCTCCTCGACCGGCGCGAGGCATTCGCGGAGAACCAGGTCGCGAAGGCGCTGAAGGCGAACGCGCTCTACGAGGGCAAGTACCCGCTCGTCTCCGCGCTCTCCCGCCCCGTGATCGCGCAGGCGGTCGCCGAGCTCGCCCTCGAGCTCGGCGCCGAGGCCGCGGTGCACGGGTGCACCGGTAAGGGGAACGACCAGCTCCGGTTCGAGCTCGCCTTCCGGGCGAACTACCCCGGTGTCCGCGTGATCGCGCCGCTCCGCGACAAGGTCTGGACGCGCGACGAGGAGATCGCCTATGCCCGCGCGCGCGGCATTCCGGTCACCGCGACGAAGGCAGCACCGTTTTCGGTCGACGAGAACCTGTTCGGCCGGTCGATCGAGGCCGGGATCCTCGAGGACCCGTGGGAGGCGCCGCCGGAAACGGCGTTCCTCCTCACTTCGGATCCAGACGACGCCCCTGAGCCGGTGGAGGTCGTAATCGGGTTCGAGTCGGGGCTCCCGGCCTCGCTGGACGGCGACGCGCTGCCGCTGGTCGAGCTGATCGCGACCCTGAACGCGAAGGCCGGCGTCTACGGGATCGGGCGGATCGACATGATCGAGAACCGCGCGGTCGGGATCAAGAGCCGCGAGCTGTACGAGGCGCCCGCGGCGATGACGCTGATCGCCGCGCACCGCGCACTCGAGGATCTCGTCCTGACGCGGGCGGAGCTCGAGACGAAGCGCTGGATCGAGGACCGCTGGGCGAGGACCGTGTACGACGGGCTCTGGTTCTCCCCGCTGCGCGAGGCGCTCGACGCGTTCGTCGAGAAGACGCAGGAGCTCGTCACGGGCGATGTCCGGGTCGAGCTGCGCCCGTCGGCGGCGGTCGTGAACGGCCGGCGGTCAGAGCACGCGCTCTACGCGGAGACGCTTGCCTCGTACGCGACCGGCGAGACGTTCCCGCACGAGGCCGCCGAGGGATTCATCCGGCTCGCCTCGCTCGAAGCCGAGCTGGCGGCCGCGCGCGCACGGACGGTGCCCGTGTGACGCTCTGGGCAGGACGCGTCGACTCCGAGCTCGCACCGGAGGTCTGGGAGCTCGTCAAGGCCGCCGACGCCGAGATCTTCCGCTACGACGTCGCCGGGACGCGGCTCCACGCGCGGCGGCTGGCCGCCGCCGGGATCCTCGACGAGCACGAGCTCGGCGAGGTCGAGGAGCGGTTGTCGTCGATCGACTCCTCGATGATCGAAGAAACCGACGAGGACGTGCACTCGGCGATCGAGCGGTTGCTCGGGCCGGTCGGGCGGAAGATCCACGCGGGCAGATCTCGAAACGACCAGGTCGTGACGGCGTTCCGCCTGTGGACGCTGGACGCGTGCGCGGAGGCGAGGGCTGGGATCGAGGCGCTCGCCGCGGTCCTGCTCGACCGGGCGGAGGAGCACGCCGAGACGCTGATGCCCGGCTACACGCACCTCCAGCGCGCGCAGCCGGTGACGCTCGGCCACCATCTCCTCGCCTGGGTCGAGATGCTCGACCGTGACCGCGACCGCTTCACGCTCGCGGCCTCGCACGCCGAGGCGTCCCCGCTCGGCGCGGGTGCGCTCGCCGGCACGACGCTCGATCTCCCGAAGGTGCGGAACTCGCTGGACGCGGTCGCCGACCGCGACTTCGCGCTCGACTACCTGTACGCCGCTGCCGCGCTGTTCGTCCACCTGTCGCGCATCGGTGAGGAGCTCGTGCTCTGGGCGAGCTCCGAGTTCGGCTTCGTGCGGCTGCCTGAATCGGCGGCGACGGGCTCGTCGATGATGCCGCAGAAGCTGAACCCCGACGTCGCGGAGCTCGCGCGTGGGAAGGCGGGGACCGCGATCGGCCGGCTCACCGGGCTGCTGGCGACCGTCAAGGGGCTCCCGCTCGCCTACGACTCGGATCTCGCCGAGGACAAGCCAGCCGCCTTTGCAGCGCGGGCCGATGTCCGCCGGGTGCTCGCGGCGCTGACGGTGCTCGTGCGCGACCTCGTCTTCGTCGCGGAACGGCTGCAGGCGGAAGCCTCGGATCCGGGGCTGCTCGCAACCGACGCGGCGGAGGCGCTCGTCGTGGAGGGGGTTCCCTTCCGCGACGCCCACGAGGCGGTGGCGCAGGCGGTGCGGGACGGCCTGTTCGACCCGCAGACGACGGCGCGGGAGAGCGTCGCCGCGCGGCTCGGCGACGTACGCGCTGCGATCGTCGCCGCGAGACGCCGCTTCGCCTGATCTCAGGCGAGGAAGTCCAGCGCTTCCGCGAGCGCGAACCGCCCCGACCACAGCGCGCTGCCGACGACCGCGCCCTCGCAGCCGAGGTCGCGGAGTGCGGCGAGGTCCTCGAGGCTCGCGATCCCGCCCGCGGCGAGGACCGGTAGGCCGGCCGTGAGCACGTCGGCGAGAAGGTCCGTATCGGGGCCGGCGAGCGAGCCGTCCCGGCGGGTGCCCGTGACGAGGAGGCGGCGGACCTCGGAGTCGGCGCAGCGGAGCGCGAGCTCCCGGGGGGCGACGCCGGACTCGGCGAGCCAACCCTCGGTGACGACGCGGCCGTCTCTCGCGTCGACTGCGACGACGAGTTGCTCGCTGAAGCGCTGCGCGAGAAGGGTCAGGCTCGAGCCTGACCCTTCGGAGCTGGCGGCCGTTCCGACGATCACACGAACCGCTCCCGCGTCCAGCGCCGCCTGGATCGACTCGGCGTCACGCAGCCCGCCGCCCACCTGCACCGGTATCCCCGCGGCCGCGACCCGCTCGACGAGTCCCGGCGTGGGGCGTCCGGAGAACGCGCCGTCGAGATCGACGAGGTGGAGCCAGGACGCGCCCTCGGCGGCGTATCGAAAGGCCGCCGCCTCCGGGTCGCCACCTTCGATCGTGACACGCTCGCGCCTCCCCTCCGAGAGCCGCACGCAGCGGCCGTCGAGGACGTCGATCGCCGGGATGACGGTGAAGGGCTTCATGGTTGCGTAGTAACATGCTAACATGCTGATATGAGCACGATTCCAACCGAGGCGCCGCGACATGACGTCGAGGAGGCTCCCGGTCTCGACGACCTCGCCGACGCGCTCCTCACGCTCCGCACGCGTGACGAGCTCAGACGGTTCCTGCGCGACCTCTGCACGCTCGGCGAGCTGGAGGCGCTCGCGCACCGATGGCAGATCGTCCGGCTGCTCGACCAGGGCCTTCCCTATCTCGAGATCGCCCAGCGCGTGCAGACCAGCACAGCGACGGTCACCCGGGTCGCACAGTGGCTGCGCCACGGCGCCGGTGGCTACGCGCTCGCGCTCGACCGCACGCGCTAGGGAGGGGGGATCATGAGCGGCTCGGATGGACGTCTGCTCGTCGCCGTCCCCTCCAAGGGTCGGATGGCGCCGCCGGCCCTCGAGTTGCTGGCCGCCGCCGGGCTGCGCTTCGAGGCGAGCGAGCGCGCGCTCCACGTTCCGTCGCAGAACGCGCCGGTCGACCTGCTCCTCGTCCGGCCGCACGACATCCCCGAGTACGTCCAGGACGGCGTCGTGCACGCGGGGATCACCGGCGCGAACCTGGTCGTCGAGGCGCAGGCCGACGTCGTCGCGCTCGCCGAGCTGGGCTTCGCCCGCTGCACGCTCGAGGCCGCGGTGCCGAACGGCGCGCCGCAGCAGGCGCTCACCGACCTCGCCGGCCTGCGCGTCGCGACCGCCTACCCCGTGACGACGCGGCTCGCGCTCGCGGAGCGAGGGGTCGAGGCCGAGCTGGTCCCGATCTCCGGCTCGGCCGAGGCGGCGCCCCGGCTCGGCCTGTCCGACGCCGTCGTCGATCTCGTCTCGACGGGATCGACCGCGAGCGTGAACGGGCTCCGGCGGATCGGCAGCCTGCTCTCCTCGCAGGCGGTTCTGATCGCCAACCGCGGCGCACTGGAGGACGGCAGGCGTGACCTCCTGGACCGGCTCGAGCTGATGGTTCGCGGCGTCGTCTCGGCCCGCCGGCGCCGGTACGTGATGCTGAACGCGCCCGAGCAGGCGCTGCCGCGGATCCGCGAGCTCCTGCCCGGCATGGACGCGCCTTCGGTCCTCCAGCTCGCCGAGCCCGGCCAGATCGCGGTGCACGCCGCGGTCGACACGGACGAGATCTGGGACCTGCTCCCGCCGCTGAAGGCCGCGGGCGCGTCCTCGATCCTCGTCGTCCCCGTCGAGAGACTCGTGCCGTGACAGACGTCGCCGAAATCGTCGCCGATGTGCGCGCGCGCGGAGACGCCGCCCTGCGAGATTGGGCGACGAGGCTCGGAGACGAGCCGCCCCGGCGGGTCGAGATCGCGGGCGAGCTGGATGAGCGGTCGTTGCGCGCGGTTCGCGCGCTCGCCGCAGCGGTCGAGGCCGTCCACGCGGTCCAACGGCCGGCCGACACGAGCGTGTCGCCGGTCCCGGGGATCGAGGTCGAGCGGCGCTGGCTGCCGCTGGATTCCGTGGGCATCTACGTCCCGGCCGGGCTCGTCTCCACGCTCGTGATGACCGTCGTGCCCGCACGGCTCGCGGGCGTGCCGCGGGTCGCCGTGGCGACGCCGGGCCCTTCGGCTGCGATGCTCGGCGCGGCGCGCGAGCTCGGGCTCGACGAGGTCTACGCGGTCGGCGGCGCGCAGGCGATCGCCGCCTTCGCCTACGGCACCGGGACGATCGCGCCCGTCTCGAAGATCGTCGGCCCCGGCAACCGGTTCGTGACCGCGGCGAAGCTGCTCGTCGCCGGGGACGTCGCGATCGACCTCCCGGCAGGGCCGAGCGAGGTGCTCGTGATCGCCGACGAGACGGCCGACGCCGAGGCGGCCGCCGCGGATCTGCTCGCGCAGGCCGAGCACGGGCCCGACGGAAAGGCCGTCCTCGTCACCACGAGCAGCCGAATCGCCGACGAGGTGCTCGCCCGCACGAACGGGCAGGTGCGGATCGAGACCGTCGCGTCGCTCGAGGACGCGGTGCGGCGTGCGAACGAGGTCGCGCCGGAGCACCTGGAGCTCCTCGTTGCCGACCCCGGCGCACTCGCGGCGGCGGTGCGGAACGCCGGCGCCGTCTTCCTCGGGACGACCGCGGTCCTCGGCGACTACGCCGCCGGCTCGAACCACGTCCTCCCGACCGGCGGGCTCGCCCGCGGAAATGGCGGGCTGGGACTGGAGGCGTTCCTGCGCCCGGTCGAGTTCGTGCGCGCCACGCCGGAGGGGGTCGCAGCCGTGCGCGAGACGGTGGAGGCGCTCGCCGGGCTGGAGGGCCTTCCCCTCCACGCCCGCTCGGTCGCGATGCGCGCATGAGGGCGCGCGCGCTTTCGGAGGGCTTCGAGCCCTACGTCTGGGCGTCCACGGCCGAGGACGTTGCGCGCCGCCGTGGGTTGCATCCAGCCCAGGTGCTCCGCTTCGACGCGAACGTGCCACCGCTCCCGGGCGTGCCGCAGGTGCCGCTCGGCGAGAGCTTCGCGCGGCTGAACGAGTACCCCGAGGGGACGTACCGCGAGCTGCGCGGGGCCGCGGCCACGTACGCGGGCGTGGAGGCTGAGGAGATCGTCGTCGGCGCGGGCGCGGATGGGTTGATCGCACTCGCCGCGCGCACGTTCCTCGGGCCGGGGCGGAGCGCGTTCGTGCGGCGGCCGACCTACTCGTTATACGCGATCGCCTCCGGGATCGAGGGCGCAGAGCTGACGGACGATCCCGCTGCGGCGGCCGTCGTCTGGGTGTGCAACCCGAACAACCCCACCGGCGAGCTTGTCGAGCCGACCGAGATCGCGGCACTCGCGCGCTCGCTGCCGGACGCCGCGGTCGTCGTCGACGAGGCGTACTTCGAGTACGGCGGCAAGACCGTCGTTCCGCTGATCCAGCAGGCGCCGAACCTGGTCGCGATCCGAACACTGTCGAAGGCGTTCGGTCTGGCGGCGCTGCGGGTGGGCTATGCCGTCGCCTCGCCGGAGGTCGCGCGCGAGCTCGACCGGCGCCGGGATCCCGCACCCGTCTCGGCGCCGGCGGCGCGAATCGCGGCCGCCGCGCTGCGCGATCCGCGCCTCGACGTCGAGGAGACCGTGGCCGAGCGGGAGCGCATGCGCGAGGCGCTCACCGCCGCCGGCTTCGACTGCCCGCCCTCGGCCGCGAACTTCGTCCTGCTGCGGGGAGCGGGCGATCGCGCCGACGAGCTGGAGGCGCAGGGCCTCGTCGTCCGGCGCGTCCGGGACGGGATCCGCGTCACCGTCCGGCTTCCCGCGGAGAACGACCTGATTCTCGCTGCGCTCGGAGCGGCGCCTGCCACGACCGCGCGGCGTTCCGCCCTCGTCATCCGGATGTCCGCCGAGACGGCGCTCCGCATCGCTCTCGCCCTCGACGGGCAAGGGCGCGTCCGCGCGCAGACCGGGATCGGCTTCTTCGACCACCTGCTCGCGCAGCTCGGGTTCCACGGCGGCCTCGATCTCGAGGTCGTCGCAGGCGGCGACCTCGACGTCGACGAGCACCACACGGTCGAGGACGTCCTCGCCGCCCTCGGCGGGGCGCTCGGCCAGGCGCTCGACGGCCGTACGGGCGTCCGGCGCTACGGCGCGGCGACGGTGCCGATGGACGAGGCGCGCGCGACCGCAGCAGTCGACCTCGTCCGCCGGCCGCATGCCGAGGTCGCGCTCGGCTTCCGGGGAGAGCGGGTCGGCGGGCTGCCGCTGACGCTGCTTCCGCACGCGCTCGAGCGGTTCGCGATCGAGGCCGGGCTGACGCTGCACGTCGAGTCTGCGGGGGAGGACGACCACCACGTCGCCGAGGCGGCGTTCAAGGCGGTCGGGCGAGCCCTGCGCGAGGCGTGTTCGCTCGAGGGCGCCGCGTCGGGCTCGACCAAGGGCGCCCTGTGAACGTGGTCGTCGTCGACCACGGGGCGGGCAACCTGCGCAGCGTCTGCTCGGCCCTCGCGCGCGCCGGGGCGACGGCGACCGTGAGCTCCGACCCGGCCGCCGTTCGCGAGGCCCCGCTCGCGGTAATCGCCGGCGTGGGGAACGCAGAGCCCGCGGCGCGACGGCTCGCTGCCGAGGGGCTCGGAGACGCCGTCCGCGATCGGATCGCCGCCAGGCGGCCCGTGCTCGGCATTTGCGTCGGGATGCAGCTCCTGTTCGAGGACAGCGAGGAGGGGGGCTCGGGCATCGGGGTGCTGCGCGGGCCGGTCCGGCGCCTGCGCGCGCGTCGAGTCCCGCACATGGGCTGGAACACGCTGCGGCTCACGGCGCCGTCCGTGCTGCTCGACGGCCTCGACGACTCCGACGTCTATTTCGCCCACTCGTTCGCCTGCCTACCGGCCGAGCCGGTCACCGTCGCGGAGGTCGACCACGACGGCACGGTCGTCGCCGCGGTCGAGCGCGGCGCGCTTGCGGGCGTCCAGTTCCACCCCGAGCGCAGCGCCGGGCCGGGCGCACGACTCCTCCGGAACGCGATCGCATGGTCAAGAAGCGCGTGATCCCCTGCCTGGACGTCGCGGGCCGCCGCGTCGTCAAGGGCATCCGCTTCGAGGGCCTGCGCGAGGTCGGCGACCCGGTCGAGCTGGCGACGCGCTACTCGCAGCTCGGCGCGGACGAGCTCGTGTTCCTCGACGTGACCGCGTCGATCGAGGGTCGGCGGCCGCTGGTCGACCTCGTCGAGCGCGCGGCAGCTGAGCTCGAGATCCCGTTCACGGTCGGCGGCGGGGTCTCGACGCTGGAGGACGCGCGCGGGCTCCTGCGGGCGGGCGCCGACAAGGTCGCCGTCAACAAGGCTGCGGTCGACCGGCCGGAGCTCCTCACATCCCTGGCGGAGGAGTTCGGCGCCCAGGCGGTCGTCTGCGCGATCGACTCGCGCGGCGGCGAGGTGGTGACCGAGGGCGGGCGCTCGCCGCGGGGGCGCGACACCGTCCAGTGGGCATGGGAGGCGGTCGCGCGCGGCGCGGGCGAGATCCTGCTCACCTCGATCGATGCCGACGGCACGCGCAACGGCTACGACCTCGAGCTGACGGCGGCGGTCGCCGGGGCGGTGACCGCGCCCGTCATCGCCTCGGGCGGCGCCGGCGGCGCCGGCGACCTGGCGGACGCGTTCGCGGCCGGTGCGGAGGCCGCGCTCGTCGCCTCGATCGTCCACGAGCGGCCGGAGCGGCTGCCGGAGCTGAAGCGCGAGCTGAAGGAGGCGGGGTGGCCCATCAGGACATGACAGAGCCGGACCTGACTGGGGACATTCCCCGGACAGGGCCGGAACTGACGCCCGCAGTCGTCCAGGACGCGGACGGCGGGCGTGTCCTGATGCTCGCCTGGATGGACGAGGAGGCGCTGCGGAGGACGCGCGAGACCGGCGAGGCCTGGTTCTGGAGCCGCTCGCGCGGCGAGCTCTGGCACAAGGGCGAGTCGTCCGGCAGCACCCTCGCCGTCGTCGAGCTGCGCGACGACTGCGACGGCGACGCGATCCTCCTCCGCGTCCGCCCGGCGGGGCCGGTGTGCCACACCGGCTCGTTGTCGTGCTTCGCGCCGTGGCTCTGGCGCCGCGTCGCGGAGCGGGCGAGGGAGCGGCCGGAAGGCTCGTACGTCGCACGTCTGCTCGAGGAAGGCCCCGCCGCGGCCGCGCGGAAGCTCGGCGAGGAGGGCGTCGAGGCGGCGCTCGCCGGTGCGGCCGAGAGCGACGAGCGGCTGGTCGAGGAGCTCGCCGACCTCTGGTTTCACAGTTACGTGCTGCTCGCCGCTCGCGGCCTCGACCCCGCGGCCGTCGAGGACGAGCTCGCCCGACGCGTGCGCTGAGCGAGCCGGACGCGGGACGGACGCCGCACGTTCCGCCCGCGCCCGGACGCGGACTGTACTACGCGGTCCTAACCATTCCAATGGGCCGGAGGACCTATGCGCGAGCGGCCCATGGCCTAGGTTCCCTCCGTCACGGGACGGGGGACGACCGGCGGCGCATCCTTCGGCGCCGACCGCCCGCGCTCCCACGGCGGCGTGATCCAGGCGTCGTACCCACCCGGCACCGGGATGTAGAACTCGGGGTAGCCCCACATGCCGTGCTCGGAGACGTCGAGGCCCGCCGTCTCCGTCTCCTCCTCGACGCGGATGCCCCAGAGCCGCTTCAGCGCGAAGAGCGCCGCGAACGAGGCCGTGAACGTGAAGGCGCCGACGGCGACGAGGCCGAGCGCCTGCACGCCGAGCTGGTGGAAGGAGCCGGTGTAGACGAGGCCGCCGGTCCCGGTTGCGAGCCTCTGTGCCAGCGCCGGCACCGCGAAGAGCCCCGTGGCCAGCGTGCCCCAGACGCCGCTCATCCCGTGCACCGCGACCGCGCCGATCGGGTCGTCGATCCCGATCCGCTCGACGCCGATCACGCCGACGACGGCGATGAAGCCCGAGACGAGGCCGATCACGACCGCGGCCCACGGCGCGACGAAACCGGAGGCCGCGGTGATCGCGACGAGCGCCGCGAGCACGCCGTTCAGCATCATCGAGATGTCCGGCTTCTTGAGGACGAGCCACGCCGTCAGCACGCCGCCGAGAGCCCCCGAGGCTGCCGCCAGGTTCGTCGTCAGCGCGACGTAGGCGAAGTAGCCGAAGCCGCCGAAGTCGACCGACAGCGTCGACCCCGGGTTGAAGCCGAACCAGCCGAACCAGAGGATCAGCGTCCCGAGGACGGCATAGGGGATGTTGTGCCCTGGGATTGGGTTCGCGCGGCCGTCGGTGCCGAACTTGCCGATCCGCGGCCCGAGCAGCAGCGCTCCCGCGAGCGCCGCCAGCGCGCCCTGGTAGTGCACGACCGTCGAGCCGGCGAAGTCCTGCATTCCCTTCGCGAACAGCCAGCCGTGCGGGCTCCAGATCCAGTGGGAGACGATCGAGTAGACGAGCGTGAAGTAGACGCCGAAGACGAAGTAGACCCACAGCTTCGCCCGCTCGGCCATCGCGCCCCAGACGATCGCGAGGGAGACGCCGGCGAAGACGACCTCGAAGAGATAGCCGGCCGCGCCGGGAATCTCTGCGAACCAGTCGAAAGGCGCCTTGCCGACCGCGGTCAGCTCGTCCACCGACGGGAAGAACCCGTCAGTGCCGATGAAGCCGTGGCCGCCGCCGAAGGCGATCCCGAAGCCGACCATCCAGTAGACGATCGAGCAGACGGCGAAGATCAAGACGTTCTTGCCGGCGATGTGGCCGGCGTTCTTCATCCGGGTAAGGCCGGCCTCGAGGAAGGCGAAGCCCGCCTGCATGAACATCACCAGCACCGCCGTGACGACGACCCAGATCGTGCTCGCGGCGATCAGCAGGTCCTGGTTCTTAGGCAACGACGTCCACCTCCTCCAGCCGTCTGGCCGTCCTGTTGTGCGTCACGTTCGCGACGGGCGTCGTCCAGACGATCCCGTCCCCCGACTCGTTGCCGCTTCGCGCGGCGTCGACGATCGCGGTCACGACCTCCTGCGCCTTCTCGTCGTCGACGACGAAGACGAGCAGCGCCTTGGGGAGGAAGCGCGACTCGAAGACGCGTCCGCGGTACTCGTGCGTGACTCCGCGCTGACGACCGTGGCCGATCGCCTCGATCACGGTCACGCCCACGTGACCGGTTGCGTCCTCGACGGCGTCGATCACCGTCTCGACGCGCTCGCGGATCACGACCGCCTCAACCTTGGTCCAGCTCATCGCGTCCTCCTCTCCATCAGCACCGTGTCGCGCCAGACGCCGTCGAGCTGGGCGATTCGCTCTCGCGTTCCGACCACGCGGAACCCGCACCGCTTGTGCAGCTCGAGGCTGCCGACGTTCTCGGGGAAGATCGAGGTCTGGATCGTCCAGATCCCGGCCGAGTCGGCGTCCCCGCAGAGCCGCTCGAGCAGTGCCCGGCCGACGCCGCGGCCGCGTGCGTGCGCCGCGACGTACACGCTCTCCTCGACGACGCCCAAGTAGCACGGCCGCCGCGACACCGGCGAGAGCGCCGCCCAGCCCACCACCTCTCCGCTCTCCTCGGCGACGAGGCGCGGTTCGGCCAGGTGACCCGCGTCCCAGGTCTCCCGCGCCGGCGCCTCGGTCTCGAACGTCGCCTGCCGGGTCGCGATGCCCTGCTCGTAGATCGTCTTCACCGCCGGCCAGTCGTCTGCTCGCATCGGTCTGATCTCCATCGCTCGTCGGTCCAACAAAAAAGCCCCAGGGCTCCCGGAGGAGTCCTGAGGCGCCATTGCCTCTGTGCGGCGCCGTCGTCGGCGCCTGCCATCCACCTTAGGCACGCCTCCGGACACGGTCAAGCGGGTTGCGCACTTTCCGGCGGCTACCGTCGCGATCGCTGACGAAGGCGATCCTTCGCCCGTCTCCGCGACGAGGGGCTCGAGTTCCGCCGCGGGCGGGGCATCTCCGTCGCCGGCACGCCCCAGCGAGGCGCCGTCGTCCAGCGGGCGAAGGAGCTCGTCCTCTTCGCGCGCCAAAACGGCTACCGCCTCGACGAGCTGGTGGAGATCATCCAGGACGTCGGGTAGGATCGAAGCTCCGCGCAGAATTGGGAGGTCGCACCGTTGAAGCGGACTGATCCAGACAGACACCCGTAGGTCACCGGCTTCGCCGCGCTTGCGCGCCTGCCGGGCCGCCTGGTAGCCTCGGCGGCTCGATGGTGCGCTCCTTCAGCTGACGCACGTTTTTCGCGCGCGCCCCCGGCCCGCCGGTGGGTGCTGCTGTCGTGTCCGTCCCTGCTGAAGTCGAGGAGCAACAGATGAAAGCCGTCGAAGTTCAGAACCTACGCAAGGAGTTCGTCCGGAAGGAAGGGCGCAAGCGTGTCCACGTCGAGGCGCTGCGGGGCCTGACGTTCGACCTCGCGCGGGGCGAGTGCATCGCGATCCTCGGTCAGAACGGCTCCGGGAAGTCGACCCTCGTCCGGCTCCTCTCGACGCTGCTGCTCCCCGACGGCGGCGGTGCGCGCGTCTTCGGGCACGAGATCACGGAGACGAGAGCCGTCCGGCGGATGGTGAACCGCGTGTCGGTGGAGGCGTCGTTCTTCAAGAAGATGTCCGCGGTCGAGAACCTGGCGTACGCGGCGCGGTTCTACGGCCTGACGCCCCGCGAGACGCGAGAGCGGATCCCGGTGATCCTCGACCGCGTCGGCTTCCCCGCCTCGCGGCGGACGCACGCGATGGAGAACCTCTCCCGGGGGACCCAGCAGAAGGTCGCGCTCGCGCGGGCGCTGCTCACGTCGCCGGTGCTGCTCCTGCTCGACGAGCCGACGACGGGCCTCGACCCGCGCTCCAAGCTCGAGGTGCAGGACTTCATCCGCGAGGTCCGCGCGGTCCACGACACGACGATCCTGCTCTGCACGCACGACCTAGTCGAGGCGGAGATCCTCGCCGAGCGCGTCGGGATCCTCGACGACGGCCGGCTGCTCTGCCTCGAGCCGGCGGACGAGATCAAGGACCGCTACGGCGTCGAGACCCTCGAGGAGGCGTTCTTCGCCGCGGCCGGACGCGCCTTCGGCGAGGAGCAGCGCGAGGAAGAGGAGGTGGCCGTGTGAGAGCCATCGCCCTCGCAGCAAGACACGAAATGATCGGCCTGTACGGGGTCGTCGAGCGGAACTGGTACCTCGTCAAGCGCTACGCGTGGTGGGAGCTCGCGTTCTTCGTTTGGACCGTCGCCAACACGCTCACGATCGTCTTCGCCGAGGGCGTCGACGCCGGCGGCGGCGGTGTCGACGTGGAACGGCTCACGACGACGCTCCTGGTC
>JBKPRD010000030.1:0-8450 GCA_046734415.1 Actinomycetota bacterium
ATGCTCGAGCGCGTCCTGGCGGACGCGCCCTGCGACGTGGCGATCGTCACCGGAGCGAGATCGTCAACAGGGCCCGTGCTCGTCCCCTTCGTCGGTGCCGACCACGACTGGGCGGCGGTCGAAATGGCAGCGTGGATCGCCGGAGCGTCTCGTACGCGGCTCCTCCTCGCTGGCCCGCGGGAGGGCGTCGGCGGCCATGACGCCAGCAGGCTGCTCGCCGACGTATCGCTCGCCGTCCAGCGCGCGCTGGGCGTTGTCGCCGAGCCGCTGCTCCTCGGCTCGGGCCCGCACTCCCTGCTCACGGTGGCCGACGGTGCCGGCATCGTCGTCGTCGGTCTGGCGGAACGCTGGCGGGAGAAGGGGCTCGGGCCGGTTCGCGAGATGCTTGCTTCAGAGGCCCGGCCGCCGGTCGTCCTGGTGAGAAGTGGCCTCCGTCCCGGCGGGCTCGCTCCGAACGAGAGCCTGACCCGCTTCACCTGGTCATTGAGGTCGTAGCTACTGCAGCGGTCGTGCCTGTGCGCCCGCGCACGGATTGCCGTCACCGATGGTGGGAATCCTGTGCGCATACACACGCCCAAGCGCCGTTGCCCTGCCGTTCGTGTAGCGCTCGAGGATGTATCGCGGCGGCTGCGGCCGGTGGCACCGCTCGCTGAACTTCACCCGGCCCGTCAATGTCTCGATCGTGAGGCCGGAGAACAGCGCCTCGGCGATCTTCGGCCCCTCGGTCGAGTTCGCCTTCCTGATCGCCGCGGCGAGGACGGTCGCGAGATCGTAGCCGCCGACTGCGTCCGAGCTGGTCAAGACGCTGCCGTAGCGCTTCTTGGAGTTGGCGAAGAAGCGGCCGACCTGCGGCGTTGCGCCCCTGCAGTAGCTGGGGAGGCAAGCGGCGCCGAGCGCGAAGACGTTGCTCGGGTAGCCCGCTTCTGCGCCGAGCGGGATCCCCTCGAGGGTGCTTGTCGTGGCGATCGGCAAGTCGATCCCAGCGCCGCGGATCTGGAGGATCGCCGCGCCACCGTCACGGTACGCGGGGACATAGATCAGATCCGTCTGCCTGAGCTTGGCGCGTAGCGGAGCCAGCTGCGAACTCAGGGGGAGGGCTGATCCCAAGCGAAACGTGTCCTCGCCGGAGATGCTGCCGCCCAGCTCGAGCCACCTGACGAGGAAGTACTTCGCCGCCTGTTTCGGGTACTCGCCCGTCGTGTCCTCGAGCACGTAGGCTCGCTTCCACCGCGGCCTGTGCTTCCGCAGCCACTCGGCCATGCTCGTCGCATCGCCATCCGGGCCCCACATCGCGCCTGCGTACGGACCGACCACGCCCGGCGCCGCCGCCCGATACGTATCTCCGCAGAGTGAAAGGGCGGGCACGCTGCGGTCGCGGCTGGCGGCGAGCACCGGAAGGGCCCCAGAGAATTGGCAGCTGGCGATTATCGCGGCGGCGCCCTTCGAGATCAGCTCATTCGTGGTCGGACCCGGCTCGAACTTGACAGTCCTCGTGCCGGGAAGCTGCTCGAACGACTTCGTGTCGACCCAGTCGACGTCGATTTTCTTGCCGAGGACGCCGCCCGCCCTGTTGATCTCGCCGATCCGCAGCACGAACGCCTGACCCGCGGGCAAGTCCCAGATGCTCTCCCAGCCGGTCTTGGCCGCAACGATCCCGATCATGATCCTCGCGCTCGACGCTCCCGTGCCCAACGTCAGGACAAGCCCAAGAGCGAGCCCGGCAGCGGCCGCAACCAGAGCGCTCACCGCGAGCCGCCGGCGGCGGCGCATCCGACCACTAGGCGCCTCGCGAGGGGCGGGCAGCGCTTCGCGGGCGGCCTCGACCAGCTGACGGCACGTCTGGTAGCGGAGGTGCGGTTCCTTGGCCAGCGCCTTCGCGATCACTGTGTCGATCTGCGGTGGCAGATCCGGCCGGCGGGCGATGAGCGACGGCGGCTCCTCCCGCAGATGGGCGAACAGGAGGGCGACGTCGGACTTGTGGCAGAAGGGGGGCTCGCCCGCCAGGCACTCGAAGAGCAAACAGCCGAGCGAGTAGACGTCGGCTCTCCCGTCGACGGCCTCGCCACGGATCTGCTCCGGAGCGACGTAGTCGACCGTCCCCATCAGCTGGCCCTGCTCGGCCAATTGCTCCTGCTCGGAGAGGCGCCGAGTCAGACCGAAGTCGGCGAGGTACACGTGGTCGGCGCCCTCGTGACCGGCCGCCGGCGCGATCAGCACGTTCGACGGCTTCACGTCTCGGTGCACCAACCCTCGAGCATGCGCCTCGTCGAGAGCACTCGCGATCTGAGAGATGAGTGCGAGCGAGTACTGGGGTGACAGCAGCCCTTTCCTCAGTACACGCTTGAGATCCTCGCCCTCGACGTAGCGCATCGAGATGAAGATCTGTCCCTCGACCTCGCCAGCCTGGTAGATCGGCACGATGTTCGGGTGATCGAGGGAGGCGGCAAGCTCGGACTCTGCCAGCAGACGCTCCCGGAAGCGCTCGTCCTCCGCCAACGCGGGCGAGAGCAGCTTCAGAGCCACCCGCCTCTTCAGGCGCAGATCCTCGGCCAGATAGACGATCCCCATCCCGCCCCGGCCGAGCACCACCTGGATCCGGTAACCCAGGAGTTCGCTTCCGACGGGCAATTCAGCGTCGACCGACATTCCACGCCTCCAGCCAGCCAACGATAGACGCCACGAGAAGACGAGTATGCGTACACGGCCTAAGGACACGGTAAGGCCGTCGCGGGCACTGCCCTCAACCTCTACCGCCACCTTTTTCGCCGGAACGACGTGAGCCTCACCCTTCTTAGCTGGGGCAACACGGGGGGCTACACGACCCACCGAAATCGTCCGAACCTCGGAGATGGTCGGAGGGCCGGAACCCGCTTCAAACCCAGCTCCACCGAGACCAGCCGAAACCGAGCGCCGCTTCTCCTAATCCCAAGGTCGAAGGTTCGAATCCTTCACGGCCCACCTCGCTTGCCGGGTTTCCGCGTCGGAGCATCGCGTCAAGATGCGATCCGCGGACGTAGCGTCGACCAGCTAGCCCCTGCGGACACCTCACGGTGTGGCGGGTTGACCGTTGCCGCGGGCGGGCCGCATAGTGCGCGAATGCGCATTGAGTCGGCGCCGATGCTCGGATTCGCGGCAGTGCTTCTCGGCGGGTCGGTTGTGGCCGACCAGCGGACGCGGAAGATCTTGCTAGCCCTTTCGCTGGTCGGGCTGCTCGCGCTGATGCTGCGGCTGTCGCTTCACCTGAGCGTGCCGATGGGGGACTACGCGAACTTCGTCGAGAGCCGACACAACTTCAACCGGTATTTCGGCGATCACCTGAGCTTTCAGTTCTATCTCGGCGGCGCGATCGTGCATGAACTCAATGCCGCCTTCGGGGCTCACTCCCGGAGCCCCGTGGCCGCATTCGACGCTCTGGCTCGCATTGCCGCCGGCCTGTTCGTTGTCGCGCTCGCACTGTTCGCGGCGCAGATGCATTGGACGTCGCAGGTCCTCAGGTACGTCGCGCTCGCGATCGCCGTCCCGACGACGCTCCTGTTCTTCGGCTACCACGAATTTGGGCACCTGCCGGCCGCGCTGGACGTGGTCGCCGTTCCGCTGACGCTCATCGGTCTCGAGACGAAGCGCCGCTCGTACCTCTACAGCGCCGGATTCCTTGCGGGCATCGGTTGCGCCTTCCATGGCTTCGGCCTGATTGCCCTGACGTTCATCGTCCTGTTGACCGCCGTCTACCTGTGGCGGGAGCAGGCGACGCGGAGTGCACTCGGCCGGGCGATGCCGCTCTCGGTCGGCGCCGCCGGCCTGCTCGGCTGGCTCGTCTGGTTACCGATCTTCCTGATCGGGCCGAGCTGGGGGATCGAACCCGGACATTCCGATGTCCGCCCGTTGCGCCCGTTGCTGCACACCCACTATGTCGCGGATGCGCACCGCATCGCCAAGCCGATCCTCTCGGCGAGCGTGATCGGTGAGATCGGTTGGGAACTCGCAGTCACCGGCGCCGCCCTCGTTCTCCTCGTAGCCTGGTACGAGCGAGGTACAAGCCGAACGGCCCTGCTCGTCGCGACCGCGCCGGTCGTCCTCTTCCTGGTCTGGTTCTGGCCCGTGCAGGGGCTCGGCAACGACAGCGACTTCCTCGGCTCCGCCTTCCCGCCGACCTACGCTGCGGCCTGGATGCTCGCGCGCCGCTTCACGCCTGCTGCCCTTGGGCTGCTCATCCTGATTGCGGGCAATGCGGCCATCGCCCACGTTCTCACGTGGCCATTCGTTCACGGTCCGGTCCCCCGCCCATAGAGTCATTCGAGGGACACTTCTGGGCTCGCGCGAACTCCGTCCGTCGCGGTCCGTCTCGCGCCGATCGTCTTCTAGGGAGACGCCCCTCCCACGGGTCGAAGGCTCGAATCCTTCACGGCCCCTCCCCCTCGTCGCGAATCGCCGCGTCGGCCCTACAGCAGCGACACGAGAACGAGGGTGATCCGCCCCCGCCGCTCGCCGCGTGCGACGAAGTACGTCGTGACGAGATCTTCGTAGCCTGCAACGCTGACGTGGATGTGAATGTGGGGCGGCCGCCCGAACTCGCCGGGCGGGAGCGGGCCTTCGAAGCGAAACGCGCCGGTGCGGTCGGTGACGACGCTCGCCTGTCCGCGCCGTTCGTAGCGGCCGTTCGCGCTCGCCTGCCAGAATTCGACGAGCGCCCCGCGGACAGGCGCGCACGCCGGATAGCGCAGGACGCGGCCGGTGAGGACGTGGCCACGCCCGATCCGCGAGCGCCGCGGGGGCGAGACGGCATTCGTCTCGAACGGCCCACCGCCGGATGCGCTCGGCCGACACGGGGTAGCGGCGGGCGTCGCCGATCCCGCCGACGCGAACGCGGCCGCCGCCACGATCATCGCCGCGATCAGGACTCGACCCGTCAAGCGGTCATCCCGCGGGAACCTTAGCGGGTCGAGCGCGGCACCGGCCCCGTTTCCAGACGGGGCCGGTGTTTCCGTAGCCGCTCGTATCTACTCTCAGGGCTGTGCGGATCGCGATCGCCGTCTTCGAGGGCGCGGAGGAGCTCGATTTCGTCGGGCCGTGGGAGGTGCTCGCAGCCTGGCGCTTCCTCTACCCGGACGAGGTCGAGGTGTTCCTCGTCGGCGACACGACCGAGGCGGTCGCGTGCGCGAAGGGGATGCGGGTTCTGCCCGATCGCACGTGGGCCGACGCCGGCGAGGTCGACGTCCTCGTCTACCCCGGAGGGCGTGGGACGAGGGCGCAGCTCGGCAACGAGGGCATCCGCACGCGGTTACGGGGGCTGAGGGAGAGCGGCACGCTGATGACGAGCGTGTGCACCGGGTCGCTCGTGTACGCGGATGCCGGGCTGCTCGACGGCCGACCCGCGGCGACCTACCACGCCGCCTTTGACGAGCTGCTGCCGCTCGGGCGCGACATCCAGCCGCGCCCGGACGACCGCTTCGTCGACGACGGCGACGTGATCACGGCCGCCGGAGTCTCCGCCGGGATCGACATGGCTCTCCATCTGGTCGGGCGGCTCGCCTCCCCGGACCGGGCACGGGAGGTGCGCCGCTACATCCAGTACGACCCCGAACCGCCCTACTAGCGCCGTCTATCCGAGCGAGTGCAGCGCCTCGCGCAGCGAGCCGCAGCGGCCGACCCGGCCGGCCATCTTCACCCTGAACGAGTCGACCTCGGTCGGCGTCCACTCCGCCTGGATGACGTGGCAGTCGACCGGCTGGCTCGGGCGGAAGATCCCGTAGGAGCACATGTAGTGGCCTCGGATCGCGCCCTGGACGCAGTCGACGTTGCGGACGCGCGCGCCGTCGCCCTGCTGTTGCGCCATCTGGTTCGTCATCCCGGCGAACAGGCGCGCGAACTCGTGCGCGCCCGGTGCGGCGCCGTGCAGCGACTCGCCGCCCGCGGCCGGAGCAGTTGCGTGCGAGACCGCGTCCACACGGCTTCCGAGCGCGTACGTCCCTGCGGCGACCGCACAGGCGAGCACGAGCGAGATCAGCGGGAACGGCCCGAGGCCGCGAAGAGTGGCGAAAGCCGACCGCATGCGTCTCCTATATCCGTGACCGGAAGGTCGTTAACCGATCGCTTGTGGCGACTTCAACGAGCGCTCAGAGATTCCTGCGGCGGAGGACGAGCCCGAGCGGGACGACCGCGGCGAGCACGAAGTAGGGGGCGAGTTCCTTCCGTCCCGAGACCGTTCCGAGTCGCGCACGTGGGCCGGTGCCGAGCGCCGAGCGAGCGGCGCGCACCGCGCCGGCGACGTCCTGCTCGCCGAACGCCTTGCCGTGTGTGGCGGCGAGGAACTGTTCGAGCGACCGGTCGCTGGCAGCCGGCGCCGCGTATCCCGGCTCGGGGACGCCCTCTGGGCCGAACACCCGCTCATGCGACGAGCCGATCCGCATCAGGACGACCGAGATCGGCGGGCGCACGCGGAAGCTCTGCCGGACACTGTCGACGTCGAAGGCCTCGGTCTCGGCGTCGGTGACGACGAGCAGCAGCCGGCGCCGGATGCCCGGGCTGAAGTAGCCCGAGCCCGGCACCGGCGCGAGCGCGTCGTAGCTCGTCACGGTCTGCGACTCGGCGCGCGGGGGCGGATGCTCGATCGACACCGCCTTCGCCACCGTGTTCGTGAACGTGCCGGCGCTCGAGGTCGGGAAGAGCAGCGGCAGCGGCCGGTCGGTGAAGGTCGCGACGCCGAACGGCACGTCCGCGAGCCGGGCTCGCAGCTCGTCCGCGATCGCCTTCGCCCGCTCGAGCCGCGGCTCGGCTCTCGCCGAGCGCGAGGCGAGCATCGAGCGAGAGATGTCGATCACGACGAACGCCTGCGCGTCGCGCCTCGTCAGCTGCGGCCGCTCGGTTCGGACGACGGGCTGGGCGGCGGCGACGGCGAGTAGGCCGCACGCCGCGCAGACGGCAACGGGCACGACCACGCGGCTGTCGAACCCTTCCTCCGCCAGCCCGAGCAGTTTGCGAACGCGAGCAGATCGACGGTCGCCGAGGGCGACCAGAGCCAACGGCACGAGGGCCGCCAGGGCGACGAGGGCCGCCTCCGGGGTCAGGAACTGCAGCTCCGCCAGCAGACCCATCAGTAGCCGTGTCCCGGCGGGGTCGCGCTCGCGCCCGAGTGCGACCTGCCCTCCCGCTGGAGCGTGCCCGTCGGGGTGTTCGGCGGCGCCGTGAGCTGGTAGATGAGCTCGAGGTTCTTCTTCGCCTCGTCGTTCGACGGGTCGAGGTGAATCGCGTCCTGAAACTGGAAGATCGCCCGCTCGAGCGGCGTCGAGGCACCGCCGGGCATGGTCGAGTCGACGACGGCGAGGATGCCGAGCATGTTCTCGGCCGCGCCCGCCCGCGCCTTGTCCTTGTCGGAGCGGATCGCCCGCGCGAGCGCCGCCTCCGCCTGGACGCGCAGCGCCGTTCCCTTCAGCCCGGTGTCGAAGCTCTGGATCCCGGTGTGCGAACGGCGGAAGAGCACGACGGCGCGCCGGAAGGCGAGGTCGTCGTCGACGCCGAGGATCCCACGCACCAGGCCGAACGGAGCGAGCTCCGCCACCGACCACGACGGCGAGGCGTCACGGGCGGTCGAGGCGGCCTCGACGTCGCCGGCCCGGAAGGCGTTCCGCCACTCACCGGCGTCCCGCGCCGCCATCGCCGCGAAGGCGGCGAGCGCCAGGCACACGGCGGCCGCGCCCACCAGGAACCAGCGGCCGCGGGTCATGCGGGGCGTCTCCGGCTGAAGGAGAGCGCGGCGAGCGCGTGCTCGTTCAGCCCGAGCAGGAGGGCGAGCGAGCCGGCGGCGACGACGAGCGCAACCGGGAAAGCCGCCCGCCGTGAGCTGGGGCGCGGCGCGCTCTGGACGTCGTCGATCGTCGTCACCGAACCCCCGCCGTGCGCGAGCGCACCGCGGAAGAGCTCGGCGTCCTCGGGGGTGGGGTCGAGCCCGACGATCTTGATCGGGATCGAGTCCCGCGCGAACGCGGCGAGTGCCTGCCCCAGCTGGGGGCGGTCGTTGGGAGCATCGGCGAGGTCGCTGACCAGCACCACCGATCCGTTCGAGATGTGGTCGCGCCGCAGCATCCGGTGGGCGAGGTCGAGCGCGGCCCAGATGCGCGTCCCGCCCGAGAAGGCGTCGCCCCACGGATTGCGGACGCCGCGCTTGGCGAAGAAGCGGAGGTACGGCCTGAGCTCCGACGCCGGCGTCCCCGGCGGCAGGGCCTCGTAGGCGATGTCCGAGAACAGCACGAGGCCGATCCGGCGACCGGAGGTCGCGAGGTCGGAGAGCGCCCGCTCGATCTGCGCGTAGCTGGCGTAGGAGACGCTCCACGACATGTCGATCGCGACGACGGGGCTCTTCCCGGTCGGGAGCAGCCCGGCGCGCCTGCCCGACGGCTGCGCGGCGAACCAGGCCGCGACCAGGGCGGCGACCAGGGCGGCCGCGAGTACGGAGC
>JBKPRD010000031.1:0-3914 GCA_046734415.1 Actinomycetota bacterium
TCCGGTCGGTCCTGCGCCGAGATGCGGTCGAGCACCACGGCGACTACTACGAGGTCCCGCGGGGCGGGCACAGGCCGCTGAAGCTGATGGCGCGGCCGCTGCGCGCCGAGATCCCGATCTACCTCGCCGCGATCGGGCCGAAGAACGTCGCGCTCGCGGCCGAGATCGCGGACGGCTGGCTGCCGATCTGGGTCTCGCCCGAGCGCTTGGGCGACGTCCACGGCGACGTGCTGGCCGGGGTGCGCGACGGCTTCGACGTCGCAGCCTTCGGCGTCCCCGTCGCGCTCACCGATGACGTCCAGGCGGGGCGTGACGCGATCAAGCCGCTGCTCGCGCTCTACGTCGGCGGCATGGGGACGTTCTACAACCGGCTCGTGGGCCGCTACGGCTACGAGGCCGAGGCGGCGAGGATCAGGGAGCTCTACCTCGGGGGCCGCAAGCGGGACGCGGAGGCCGCCGTACCGGACGCGCTCGTCGACGAGGTCGCGCTCGTCGGTCCGAGGGAGCGGATCGCCGAGCGGCTCGACGCCTGGTGCGAGTCCGGCGTGACGACGCTGCTAGTCCAGACCGTCGACCGTGCGACGCTACGCACGATGGCGGAGCTGCTGCTGTGAAGGCGCCGGAGCTCTTCGACCTGGCGGGGAGGGTCGCGATCGTCACCGGCGGCGGCAGCGGGATCGGCCGCCAGATGGCGGAGGGGCTCGCCGAGATGGGCGCCGACCTCGTCCTCTGCGCGCGCCACCTCGACCGGTGCGAGGCGGCGGCCGCCGAGCTCCGCTTGCACGGCGTGCGGGCGCTCGGCCTGCGCTGCGATGTCCGCGACCCGACAGAGGTCGAGGCCGTCGTCGACCGCACGCGCTCCGAGTTAGGGCGGATCGACGTGCTCGTCAACAACGCGGGCACCGTCTGGGGCGGCTCACCCGAGGACACGCCGCTCGAGGGGTGGCAGAAGGTGGTGGACGTGAACCTGACGGGGACGTTCCTCTTCTCGCAGGCGGCGGGGCGCGTGATGATCGACCAGCACGGCGGCAAGATCGTCAACATCGCCTCCGTCGCGGCGCTGACCGGATTTCCGCCGGAGATCATGAACACGATCGCCTACAACGCGACGAAGGGTGGCGTCCTCTCGTTCACGCGCGACCTGGCCTGCAAGTGGGCCCGGCACGGGATCACGGTGAACGCGATCGCGCCCGGGTGGTTCCCGTCGGACATGTCCAACATCGTGCTGGAGAAGCACGCTGACGCACTCCGCGACGCGATCCCGCTCCACCGTTTCGGCGGCCCGGACGACCTGAAGGGCGCGATCGTCTTCCTCGCCTCGGCCGCCTCCGACTACGTCACCGGCCAGACGATCGTCGTCGACGGCGGGCAGTCGGCGTGGTGAGTGGCTAAGGTCACGAGATGGCAGTCACCCCCGATGTCCGGGACTGGCAGAGCCTCTTCGCCGTCCGCACACGTGGCGACGTCGGGGAGGGGATCGCGTTCGTCCTCGGCTTCCTCGGCCGCTCCGACCTGATCTCGTTCGCCGGCGGCTTTCCCGATCCGTTGACGTTCCCGCGTGAGCGGGCCTCCGCGTTGCTCGCCGAGTTCGCGGAGTCCGGTGAGGCGACCGCCTTCCAATACACGCCGACCCGTGGCCTCGGCGGGACTCTCGACGCGGTCGCCGGGCGGCTGGCGCAGGTGCAGGGACGCCGTCCTGCCGACGACGAGCTGCTGATCACGAGCGGCGGGATCGAGGCGCTCGAGCTGACGTGCAAGACGTTCCTCGACCCCGGCGACACGGTCCTCGTCGAGGCGCCGACGTACCTCGGCGCGCTGATGGCATTCCGCGGCTTCGAGGCGGAGATCGTCGCCGTGTCCCTGGACCAGGACGGCCTCCAGGTCGACGAGCTCGAGCGTGTGCTCGCCGGCGGAGCGCGGCCGAAGCTCCTCTACACGATCCCGGACCACCAGAACCCGGCCGGCGTGAGCCTCTCGACCGACCGGCGCGAGGCGCTCGTCGAGCTCGCGCGGCGCCACGGCTTCCTGATCGTCGAGGACGTCGCCTACCGCGAGCTGCGCTTCGAGGGTGAGTGGCCGCCGAGCCTGTGGAGTCTCGCCCCGGATGTTGTTGCCCAGATAGGCACCACGTCGAAGACATTCCTTCCCGGTGTTCGGCTCGGATGGGCGGCGGCGCCTGCGGAGGTCGCCGCGCAGCTCGTCAACGCGAAACAGAACACCGACCAGTGCGCGGGCGGCCTCGGACAGCGGATGCTCGAGGAGTACATCCGCCGCGGGTGGATCGAGGAGCAGCTGCCGCTCTCGCGGGCGCTGTACCAGCGGAAGTGCGCGGGTCTGCTCGGGGCGCTCGAGCGAACGATGCCCGCAGGGGTGAGTTGGACGCGCGCGGAGGGCGGCTTCTTCTCCTGGCTGACGATCCCGGGCTGCGACGCGACGGCGCTCGCGGAGATCGCAGCCAAGGCCGGAGTCGGGATCGTCCCCGGGGCGCTCTTCTACGCCGACGGCCGCGGCGGCGAGAACGTCCGGCTCTCGTTCAGCCAGGTCGACGAGTCGCTGATCGACGACGGCGTCGAGCGGCTCGCGTCACTGCTCGCGTAGGTACGCGTCCGAGCCTTCGAGCCAGTCCGCCCGCGGCGGACAGAAGATGTCCACGTCGAGCGTGTCCTCGAGCGCCTCGGCGCGATGCGCGAGGTGCGGAGGGATGTGCAGCACCTCGCCCGCGCGCACGTCGAACATCTCCTCGTCGTCCTCGTCACCCAGCCAGAGCCGGAGCGTTCCCTCGACGATCCAGGTCAGCTGCTCGTTCTCGTGCGAGTGCCTTGGCACGATCGCGCCCTTCTGGAGGTAGACCTGCGCCAGCATCATGCGCTCGGTCGAGATCAGCCGCCGGCCGAGGTCCGACTTCAGCTCCTCCAGCGGCAGGTCCTGCCACCGGTAGTGCGTTCCTGCGCTCATCTCGGGTACTCCTTTTCTCGACAAGGTTCGATCGTCGCACGTCGAATCGGAACACGATGACTGAGCTCGACTGGATCGCGCTGGGCCTGATCTGCCTGACGGGCGTCCTCGGCCTGCGGAAGGGGCTCGTCGCGAGCGCACTTGGCATCGCCGGCCTCGTCGCCGGCGCCGTCCTCGGCGCGCGGGTGGCGCCGCTGCTCCTGCCCGGGGGTTCGCACTCGCCGTACACGCCGCTCGTCGCGCTCGCCGGAGCGGTGGTCGGGGCCGCCGTCCTCGAGGCGGTCGGCTCGATGGTCGGCTCGTTGTTCCGCTCCGGGCTGCGCTTTCCGCCGCTGCGCGCGCTCGACAGCGCGGGTGGGCTCGTCGTCGGCGCCGCAGCGGGTCTGGCGCTCGTCTGGATCGTCGGCGCCGCGGCGCTGCTGTTCCCGAACCAGCGCTCGCTGCGTCAGAGCGTCCAGCGCTCCGAGGTGCTGCGCCGGCTGAACGACATCGTCCCGCCGGAGCGGCTCCTGAACGTCCTCGCCCGCGTCGATCCGTTCCCGACGATCGCTGGTCCGCCGATCCCGGACGAGCCGCCAACTCCGGCGGTCGTCGACGACCCGGTCGTCCGCGCGGCCGCACCGAGCGTCGTCCGCATCCTCGGCACCGCGTGCGGCCTTGGCATCTCGGGCAGCGGCTGGGTCGCCGCGCCGGGTGTCGTCGTCACCGCCGCGCACGTGGTCGCCGGCGAGCGCGGGACGTACGTCGTCCAGTCCCAGTCCGACGTCCGGCTCGGCGCCCAGCCGATCGCCTTCGACTCGAAGAACGACGTGGCGGTGCTGCGCGTGCCCGAGCTGACTGCGCCGCCGCTGCCGACCGCGGATCCGCAGCCGGGCGCTTCGGTCGCGATCGTCGGCTACCCGCTGAACGGGCCGCTCGACTCGGAGCCGGGCCGGGTGGGGCGGACGGCGACGATCCTC
>JBKPRD010000032.1:0-4102 GCA_046734415.1 Actinomycetota bacterium
CGGGTGTATGTCCCTTGACCGCACGGCAGAAGGAGGGAGCTATGTGGATTGGCGAGCACAGCATCGAGACGAGCGCTCGTCCCGAGCGGGTCTGGAGGCTTTGGGCAGACGTCGACGGCTGGCCGCAGTGGAACGGCGACATCGAGCGAATCGAGCTCCGCGGATCGTTCGCAACCGGCGGCCGCATCATGATGACCCCGCCGGGTCAGGAGACGATCGAGTTGCGGATCGCTGAGGTGCTCGAGCCGGTGCTGTTCGTTGATGAGGCCAGCCTGGATGATGTCGTCATCCGCACGACGCATCGCGTCGAGCGGGTTGGGTACGAGCGCTCCCGGGTGACTTACCGGATGGAGATCGACGGACCCGCGGCCGACACGCTCGGGCCGGAGCTCGGTCCCGCGATCAGCGCGGACTTCCCCGCGACGCTCGCCGCTCTCGTCGCGCGCGCCGAGGCGCGGTCGATCCACTGGGCACGCGCCTGAGGCAAGAACGGCGCCGGGCGCTCGATGCCGATCAGCCCATCTACGCTGGCTCCGGATGGACTTCTTCCTCTACAGCCGAGACGCTCCGGGCACTGGGGAGTTGCGCCACAACGAGGTTCTCCTCGAGGAGCACTGGTCCTACATAGACGGCTTCGCGGACGCGATGATCGCGCGCGGGCCGACGCTCGCGCCTGATCGCGAGACGGCGACGGGCAGCCTGCATGTGCTCGCACTGCCGAGTCTCGCGGCCGCGAACGAGTTCGTCGAGCGCGAGCCGAACAATCGCGCCGGCATGTACGCCGACCATCGAATCCGAGGTTTTGAGAACCTGCTCGGTCGCACGATGTGGGAGTTCACCGGGGAGCCCGACGAACCTCGCTTTCTGGCGATCGCTGATCCGGCTCACGATCGGCACGCGCCCGCTCCGTGGCGCCCGGTGCCGGCCGCGGCACTCGGAGCGGAGCTTCGTGAGCGACTGATCGTGTACGGCGCACTCACGGAGGCTGGGAGCGGAGAAACGGTGGGCGTCGCCTTCGCGCTGCAGGCACCTGATCGGAGCTCGGCGACGGCGCTTCTCCGGGCCGGGGCTCCCGGGCTCGAGGTCCACACGATCGAGCTGCGCGATTGGGAGTTCGGCGGCCGCCGCTGACGCTCGAAGTATGTCTTGTCCCGCCTCATGTCTCGCTCACCGGGACGCAGTCAGGCACGGGAAGCGTTCGCATGAAGCCGGTGATAACGACGACGGCACTCACGAAATGAAGTCCAAAGAGGAGGAGGGCCGTGGCTCCGTCTGCGAGCCAGCTCGGGCCGATGCCGGACACTGCCAGCCCCGTCGACCCCACAAGAGCCCACACCGCGCGGGGCCGACTGCTGTGTCGCTCGATCCAGCGCACGACGAACCACGCTGCGACGCCGGCGATGACGGCGGCAAGCACCACGTTGCCCGCGCCGACGGATGTACCGTCCTTCAAGACCAGATCGGCGCCGAGCGATCTCTCGATCCCCCATGCGGCGAGAGCCGCGGCAGGCGCCAAGCCGACCGTGATCAGCCGGCCACGTGTTGCTCCGTTGATTTGCATGTCGACCATCATCCGAGCGCCGCGACGCCTCCGCTAGAGCCCTGCGTCAGGAATTTCGCGTGACGAACGTCATACGAAAGTCATGACGGCGAGCTCTACCGCGCGGCGGGCTCGTCACAGCACGATGTGTACATGCAGACGCCGGCTGTCGAGCTCAAGGACATCGAGAAGACGTTTCGGACGTCGAAAGACGTCGTTCGAGCGGTGCGCGGCGTCGATCTCACGATCCACGCCGGCGAGGTCGTCGCGCTGCTGGGACCGAACGGCGCCGGGAAGTCGACGACGATCGACATGCTGCTCGGCCTCACACAGCCCGACGCCGGGACTGTTCGCGTATTCGGCGGCGCGCCGCAGGCAGCTGTGGCGGCCGGTTCGATCGGCGTGATGCTCCAGACGGGATCGCTCATTCACGACCTGTCCGTGCGGGAGCTGCTCGCGATGATGGCTGCGGTCTACCCCGATCCTCTGGACGTCGACGAGGTCGTCGCGCTCGTCGGCATCGAGGGTATTGGGCAGCGCCGCACGCAGAAGCTCTCGGGTGGCGAGACGCAGCGAGCTCGTTTCGCCCTCGCGCTGCTGCCCAACCCGGACCTGCTCGTGCTCGACGAGCCGACGGTGGCCCTGGACGTCGAGGCTCGTCATGCGTTCTGGCTGACGATGCGAGCGTTCGCCGCGAACGGGAAGACCATCCTGTTCGCGACGCACAACCTCGACGAGGCCGACACGTTCGGAGATCGTGCAGTGATGATCTCCGGCGGGCGTGTCGTCGCGGACGGGTCGACTACCGACCTGAAGGCAATGGTGGGCCTCCGGACGATTCGCGCGACCCTTGCTGACGCCGACGAGAGGGCACTCGAGATGCTTCCAGGGGTCGAGAGGGTCGATCGCCACGGCAGCACCGTGACCCTTCACTGCACCGACGCGGACTCGGCCATCCGTGCATTGCTCGGCCGGTTTCCCGCCGCCCGGGCAATCGAGATCACGAACGCCGGTCTCGAGCAGGCGTTCCTCGAGCTCGTCGCCTCGAACGGCAGCAAACCGGCGCCGGCGGAGGTCCCGGTATGAAGACCTCCGCCTACGTACGCCTCGAAGTCAGGCGCAACTTGCGCAATCGCCGCTTTTTCATCTTCTCGCTGGGCTTCCCACTAGTCCTGTACTTCTTGATCGCGGGCCCCAGCAGACACGAGCAGAGCTTCAGCGGAACGGGCATTCCCATCCCCCTCTACTTCATGGTCGGGCTCGCCTCCCTTGGAGCGATGAACGCCGCGGTCGGTGCAGGCGGACGGATCGCATTCGAGCGCGTGGTGGGCTGGACGCGGCAACTACGCTTGACGCCCCTGCGCCCGCGCGTGTACTTGGGCACGAAGGTTCTCGTCGCCTACCTGACGGCCTCGCTGACGATCGCGGTGCTCTACGTGGCCGGGCTCTCGCTCGGTGTCAGCCTCTCGGCGGGCAAGTGGCTACAGATGACGGCGCTGCTGCTCGTCGGACTGCTTCCGTTCTCAGCGTTGGGCATCGCACTCGGCCACCTTGTCGGCGCGGAGGCCGTCGGCCCGACGATCGGCGGGCTCAGCGGCTTGCTCGGCTTCCTCGGCGGGGTGTGGTTCCCGGTCGGAGACGGCATCATGGGCGACATCGCCCGAGCACTGCCGTCGTACTGGCTCGTTCAGGCCAGTCACGTCTCGCTCGGCGGGGCCGGCTGGAGCACGGCCGGGTGGTGCGTCGTCGTCGGCTGGACTGTGGCGCTGACAGTGCTCGCGGTGTACGCGTACCGCCGCGACACGCGCCGCGTCTGATCGAAGGCGCTCGATACGGCACGATCCGTAGGTGAAGATGATCGACGACTCGGAATGGTCGGACCTCCGGGGGTTCAGCAGGGCGCGTGCCAGGATCGGCGTCCTGCTCGGCCTGCTCTTCCTGAGCGGGCCGCTGGCCGACCTTTTCGGGCAGTCGTTCGGCCCGGCGCACAAGGTGCTCCTGCTCGTGGGCCTCGGCCTCTTCGTCGCGCTCTATCTCTCGCTGCTACCACCGAGCGCGTGGCTCACGCGCCTCGGCCCGGACGCAACGGTGCTGGCACTCGCGTCGCTGCCGGTGATCGCGATCGCCTTGCTCGTCGTCGGCGCGCCGTCCTCGTTCGCCGCGCTGTTCGTCTATTTCGTCGCCGCGGCAGGAGTGCGCCTCCCCGCACGAATCGCAATCGTCGTGACGCTCGCCACAGCGCTGGCGGTCGGCGTGGCAGGGACGATCCACGGAGACAGCGGGAGTGCCGTCGCCGCGACGGTGCTCACGATCGTCTCGATCGGCGTCCTGATGACCGCCTTCGGGCGGATCGCGCGCGCGAACCGCGAGCTGCACGCCACGCGGGAAGAGCTCGCTCGCCTGGCAGTCTCCGAGGAACGGCTTCGGATCGCTCGCGACCTGCACGACCTGCTCGGGCACAGTCTGTCCGTCATCGCGCTCAAGAGTGAGCTCGCGCGGAAGCTCCTCGAGCGTGACCCGCGTAGAGCAGCATCGGAGCTCGACGACATCCAGTCCGTGAGC
>JBKPRD010000033.1:0-3836 GCA_046734415.1 Actinomycetota bacterium
CGGAGGATCATCCCCTCCTGCGGGTCGAGCGGCCCGACGATCGCCTGCGCTCCTCTCTCTTCGACCAGACGGCGGGCGACGGGGATCACGTCGTCGTTTCCCGAGACGCAGCCGATCTCGAGCTCGGCCGGCCGGCCTGCGACCTTGGCGCCCGCGACGCCGCTCGACGGCCGCTTGCCCACTACTCTGCCGCCGCGTTCCAGGAAGGGCAGCTCGGCCGAGGCGACGCTGACCTCGTACAGCGTGCTGAAGGGCCCGAAGCAGTCGGTGAGGATGCCGATCCGGACCGCTTCGGGCTTCGTGCTGCCGCAGCCCGCCCCGAGCCACACGGCTGCAACGACGATGACGGCGAGCCCTGCCCTAGCGCGCATCGCCGACCGCCCAGACTGACCCCTCACCGACCGCGACCGCCCGAGGGCCGGCCGGCACGCGGATGGTGGCCGTGACGCGGTTCGTGATGGGGTCGATCCGCGTCACGGCGTGGTCGACCGCGTCCGCGACCCACAGGCTGCCCGCTCCGGTGGTGATTCCGATTGCGCCCCGGCCGACCGGGATCGCAGCGGCGGCGCGATTCGTCGCCGGGTCGATCCTCACGACCCGGTCACCGAGCTCGTCCGTGACCCAGACCGCACCGTTCCCGACCGCGACTCCGCCGGGCGGGAAGCCAAGCGCGATCGTCGCCACAATCCGTCGCCGCAGCGGATCGATGCGCCAGAGCCGGCGGTCGGCGGCGTCGCCGATCACCCAGACCGCGCCTTCGCCCTGGGCCATCCCGGCCAGTGATTCGCGCTGGTTCGCGGCGCTTGCCGGCTCGGCGAACGGGATGACCACGGTCGCGGTGAAGCGCGGGTTTACGTCGCCGGTGCTCAGCTTCTGGACGTTGGGACAGCCTGCGACCCAGACGCCGTACGTGCCGCTCGCCAGGCTGCAGGCGATCATCTCCTTCCCGCCTGCCCGGTCGCCGGTCACGGCGTCGAACTTCGAGACATTCCCGGTGAACTGGCCCGGCCCGGTCGCGGCCACATACGCGGCGCCATCGCCGATCGTCACCGCGTACGGCCGCCCGACGGCGGCGATCCTGGTCGGGCCTCCGCCCGACTTCGGGTCGAGCTGCCAGAGCGTGCTGTCGCGGAACGAGGCAACCCAGACATGTCCACTTCCGACGGCCACGCCCTGCGGGCCGTCGCCCACCGGGAACGAGGCTGTGACGCGGTTCGAGGACGGGTCGATGCGCAGCAGGCGCCCGCCCTGGGCCGCCGGCGCGGCCCCGTCGCCACGGGTGAGGAAGAACGCGAGCAGCGCCGCGCCGATTACCGCGAGGCCCACCGCGGCGAAGGCGAGCGGCCAGCGGCTGCGCTTCGGCTCGGCGATCCCCAGCGCCTCGCGAGCCGCGCCGATCAGCTCGGCGCAGGTCTGGTAGCGCTCGGAGGGGTCCTTGGCGAGCGCCTTGGGCAGCACCTCGTCGAGCGTGGGCAGGGTGGGCGCGTCGTCCTCGAGGTGGGCGTAGAGCGTGGCGGCGTCGGAAGCACGGCGGAACGGCGGCCCGCCGGCCAGGCACTCGTAGAGCAGGCAGCCGAGCGCGTAGACGTCGGCGCGGCCGTCGATCTCCTCGCCGCGGATCTGTTCCGGGGCGACGTAGTCGATCGTGCCGAGCGAGTTCTCGGCGCCGTGCGCGGCGGCGGCCTCACCGAGATATCTGCTCAGGCCGAAGTCGGCCAGGTAGGCGTGCTCGCGCTCGTCGAGCAGCACGTTCGAGGGCTTGACGTCCCGGTGCACGAGCCCGCGCGCGTGGGCGGCATCGAGCGCGCCCGCCACCTGCTCGAGGATGCGCACCGCCCTCGCCGGCTCGAGCGGCCCCTTGCGCAGGAGCGCTTTCAGGTCGGTCCCATCGACCAGGCGCATGGCGATGTACAGCTGCCCGTCGATCTCCCCTGCATCGTGGATCGGCACGACATTCGGATGCTCCAGCGAGGCTGCCACCCGAGACTCGGTCAGGAAGCGCTCCCGGAACGAAACGTCGTCCGCGAGATGCGGCGCGAGCAGCTTCAGCGCGACGTCGCGGTCGAGCGCCAGGTCGCGGGCGCGGTACACGACACCCATCCCGCCGCGGCCGATCAGGGCCTCCAGCCGATAGCCGGCGAGCTCAGTACCGATGTTCCCTGAAGCAACCATCCTCTTCCTCCCGGACGTCCGACGATAGAGCGTTGCGTCATGAATGAACAGGGCCGTGCTTACGGTCGGCTGACGGGCCGCTTACCTCTATAGCCAGGGACCTAGCCGTCCGGGCAGATTCGCTCGGAGTGCCGAAGTGCCGGCGTTGCCCGTCTTCGTCAGCCGGTGCGTCCGGGTCGGCCTCGCCTCGGGTGACGAACCATCGGCTCCGATAGTTTGGCCCTCGTCGAGCCAGTCGGAGACTGTGGCCCCTCACCGTCTATGCTTGGTTCCTGGCTAGCCTCCGCGTCCTCGTTGAGCGTAACGACGCCCGTGCGCTTCTCAGGTTCATCCCTGACTGCCTCGTGCTCGTGACGCGCCTCGCCCGAGACGCGCGTGTTCCACGCCGCCGCAAGCTGCTGCTGCTCGCGCCGATCGGCTATCTGGCCATGCCGTTCGACCTCGTGCCGGACTTCATCCCGATCCTCGGCCAGATGGACGACGCGATCATCGTAGTACTCGTCCTCCGGAGCTTCATCCGCTCGAGCGGCGAGTCACTGATCCGCGAGTTGTGGCCGGGATCGGAGCAGTCACTTGCGCTGATCCTCCGACTCGCCCAGGTGGACGCGCCATGAGAAGGGCCGTCTCGGCTTCATCGCCGCAACCGGGCTGAGCCGACACCTCGACTACCGACGCGTGATCTCCCGGAGGATCTCAGCGCACGCGCAACCGGACACTTGCGCGGATCGCGAGCGACGCAGAGACACCGACGACCGAGGCGGCGACGGCGCTCAGGACAAGCAGGAGGCCCGAGGCGAGTGAGAAGTTGATCGCGATGTCCTTGCCGACGCCGAGTGCCAGGAGAATGGCGGCGGCAGCTCCGGCGTTCACGACCGCTCCGCCCGAGGTGATCGGGATCACGCCGGCGGCGGCGCCGAGGCAGATCACGGCCAGCGCGGTCTGTGGTGCGAAGGACAGCCCGAGAGCGCTGAGGAGCGCCGCGCTGCCGAACGCGCGGGCCGACCAGCAGGCGAAGAGGTAGAACCAGGCGACGGTCGCGTCTTTGCGACCGCCTCTCCGTGTGGCGGGAAATGTGCTCGCCGATCGCGCGCAGGCGGCGACTTAGACCCAGAAGCGGCAGCCGCGCCAGCTGCCCGCCGACGACCAGCAGCGTGCAGCACGCGATTCCGAAGATCACGACGATCGCGAGGGGCCCGCGGACCACCGAGTTACTCGTCGCCGTTGCCGAGATCGAGAGCGGGAGCATCGCGATCGCGTCGATCATCCCGAGCGACACGATCGAGAGGGCGATCGCCCCGAGCCCGACGCGAACGCCGCTGAGCCTGCGCAGCACCCCGACCTTGACCAGGTAGTCGAGGCGGAAGGGCAGGACCGCCCCGCTCGCGGCGGCGGCGCCGACCGACGCAAGGCAGCGGGCCTGGTCGGGACACTCGTCGCGCGGGAAGAGCCGGTGCCAGGCACGCGCACGGAGGACGAAACTGACGAGGTAGGCGAGCGCCGCAGCGGCGGCCAACCAGGCGTCCACGTGTTGGAGCGGCCAGGTCGAATGCGTCAGCCGGCGCGCGATCAGGAGCGAGGCGGCGACCGTGAGCACGGCGAACGCCGCGCTCACGACGAACCGGCGACGCGGCCCGGCCGCAAGCGGCCCGCTGCGCCAACGCTCC
>JBKPRD010000034.1:0-32345 GCA_046734415.1 Actinomycetota bacterium
GTCTCGACTCGTTTGCCTCGACGGAGGACGGTGATCCGGTCGGCCACGCTCAGCACCTCTTTCAGCTTGTGGCTGATGAAGATGATCGACATCCCTTCCTCGGTCAGCGAGCGGAGAATCCCGAAGAGCTCGCTCGCCTCCTGCGGTGTGAGAACGGCCGTCGGCTCGTCGAGAATGAGGATGTCGGCGTGGCGGTACAGGGCCTTCAGGATCTCGACTCGCTGCTGCTGGCCGACGGTCATGTCCTGGATCAGCCGGTCGGGCTCGATGTGGAAGCCGAAGCGCACGGCGAGCTCCTGCACGCGCGTCCGCGCCTCGCCGTAGTCGAGCCAGACGCCACCTTCCGTGGGCTCCGCGCCGAGGACGATGTTCTCGGCCGCACTCATCACCGGGATCAGCATGAAGTGCTGGTGCACCATGCCGATTCCCTGGCCGATCGCGTCCCTCGGCGAACCGAAGGCGACCTTCTGCCCCTTCACCACGATCTCGCCCTCGTCGGCCTTGTAGAGGCCGTAGAGGACGTTCATCAGCGTCGTCTTCCCCGCTCCGTTCTCGCCGAGCAGGGCGTGCACCTCGCCGTAGCGGAGGTCGAAGTCGACGCTGTCGTTGGCGACGACTCCGGGGAAGCGCTTCGTGATCGCCCGAAGGTCGAGGACGAGATCGTCGCCTGGCACGCGCTAATCCTAGGGGGCGGACCGGGGTCCGCCCCCTGCAACCGCGGGACCGCCTGCCTCTACTGTGTCGGCGGGGTGAGCTTGCCGCTTGCGATCTGGGCCGCGAGCGCGTTCGTGCTCTTCGTGTACGCCCGGCGCACCGCAAGCGGAAGGGCAGGGCTGAGCCGACCGAAGCCGACGCCGCCGTTCTTGATGTCGTAGGTCCTGTCGATCCCGCCCTTGAAGCCCTTGGGATCCTTGACGTACTCGGCGATAGTGTCGTACACTGCCTGGTCCACCCTCTTCCGTGCACTCGTCAGGATGTGAGGGCCGAGGAAGGACTGGTCGGCATCGACGCCGATGCCCCAGACACGCCGTGTCTTCGCGGCGTCCAGCGCCCCGAGGCCGCACTGCCCGGCGACCTGGAACACGACGCGGGAGCCGCGCGCGATCTGGGAGAGTGCCGTCGCCTTGCACTTTGCCTGGTCGGTGAACGTCGGGTCATTCGCGTAGTTCACCAGCACCCTGATGTTCCTCGTGACCCGCTTCGCGCAGAAGTTGTACCCGGCGATGAACCGGACGATGGCCGGGACCTTGTTGGCGCCGACCGCCGAGATCGTGTTCCGGTGCTCACGCTTGACCTCGAGAGCGGCGATGTTGCCGACGAGGCAGCCTGCCTCCTGCTCCTTGAAGATGAGGCCGCGGACGTTGGGGATCGGGTCCTTGCCCATGTCGCCCTGAGCGATGTCGACGCCGGCGAACGCGGTGTTCGGGAACGCCTTCGCCACGGTCGGCAGCGGTCCGAACGCGAAGAGGATGCCGACGCCGATCACGAGATCGTTGCCCTGCTGGGCGGCGGCGGCGAGGTTGGGCTGACGGTCCGCCGCCGTCTGGGTGATGAAGATGCGACCGGTGACTCCGAGTTTGTTCTCGGCGCGCTGCAGACCGACAGCAGACAGCGCGTTGAAGCCCTTGTCGTTGAGGCTGCCGATGTCGGTCACGACCGCGACTCTCGGGGCAGCGCTACGGGCTGCCTGTCCGCTACTCGTCGCGAGCGCACCTGCCACGGCTCCGCCGACCACGACTGTGGCGGCAAGCACCACGGCCAGTTTCTTGCGAGGTGACACGGATCCTCCTTACTTCAGATGAGTGTTGCGCTTATTTCGACGAGCGACTCTATCCTGAAGTTGGCGCCCGGGAAGCGCTGCGGCGATCAGCCTGCGGCGTGCGAAATCGGCGCTGGGACGTCGTCGCCCCCGACGAGGACGCGGCGCGGCTTCGAGCCTTCGTAGGGCGAGATGATCCCGCGGCGCTCGAGCATGTCGATCAGGCGGCCGGCGCGCGTGTACCCCACCCGGAGGCGCCGCTGGAGCAGAGACACCGATGCGGTCTGCGCCTGGACGACGACCTCGATCGCCTTCTCGAGCAGCGGGTCCTCGTCCGGGTCGAAGTCGCCTTCGAAGTCGTCGTCGTCCTCCGCCGGCTCCCGCTCGGGCGCCTCGAGCAGCGACTCGTCGAGCTCCTGCTCGCGCTGGGCACGGCACTGCTCCACCAGCAGCGCGACCTCCTCCTCGCTGACGTAGGCGCCCTGGAGGCGCTGCAGCCGCGAGGTGCCGAGCGGCTTGAACAGCATGTCGCCCTGGCCGAGCAGGCTCTCCGCACCGGACTGGTCGAGGATCACCCGTGAGTCGGTCTGGCTCGACACGGCGAACGCGATCCGCGACGGGACATTCGCCTTGATCATCCCCGTGATCACGTCCACCGACGGCCGCTGGGTGGCGAGCACGAGGTGGATGCCGACCGCACGCGACTTCTGGGCGAGCCGGATGATCGCGTCCTCCACGTCCTGCGGCGAGATCATCATCAGGTCGGCGAGCTCGTCGATCACGACCAGGAGATGCGGCAGCGGTTTCTCGCCCCGGCCTCGCAGCGAGCGGTTCATCTCCGGGAGGCTCCGCGCCCGCACCTGGCTCATCCGCTCGTACCGCCGTTCCATCTCCCCGACGACGTTCGCGAGCGCCGCCGCTGCGGTCTTCGGCGAGGAGACGACCGGCGTGAGCAGATGCGGGATCGACTCGTAGAAGCCGAGCTCGATGCGCTTCGGGTCGATCAGGATCATCCGCACCTCGTCCGGCGTCGCCCGCAGCAGGATCGAGCTGAGGATCGTGTTGATGCAGCCGGACTTCCCGGACCCGGTCGTCCCGGCGATCAGGAGGTGCGGCATGCGCGCGAGGTCGGTCCAGACCGCGTTGCCCGAGATGTCCTTGCCGAGCCAGACCGAGAGCGGGCTCGCCGTCGCCGGCAGCTCGTCGAAGATGTCGCCGAGAGTGACGATGTTCGGCGAGTGGTTGGGCACCTCGACGCCGACCGCCTGCTTGCCGGGGATCGGCGCGAGGATGCGAATCTCCGTCGTCGCGAGTGCGTACGAGAGGTCGTCCTTCAGCCCCGCGACCTTCGAGACCTTCGTCCCCGGCGCCAGGCGGAGCTCGTAGCGCGTCACGCGCGGGCCGGCGATCTCGCCGACGACGGTCGCGTCGACGCCGAAGTTCCCGAGCGCGCCGACCAGGGTCTCCGCGATGTGGGCGGTGCGCTCGGCGCCGTCGCCGCTCCGGCCCTTCGACCGCCGCAGGAGCCCCGGGTCGGGCAGGGTGTAGACGGCATCCTCGTCGTCTCCCTCGACGACGTCGAACAGGCTCGCCTGCTCCGTGTGCGCCGCCTCCTCGCGCTCGTTCTCGAACAAGAGCAGCGGCGGCGGCGAGACGACGTCCGGGAACTCCTCGACGCCGTCGATCGGTGCCTCGGGCTTCGGAAGCGGCAGGACGTCCGCCTCGGCCCGCCCGGGCTGGGGCGCCGGCTCCGAGCGCCGCGTGGGCCGCACGCGCGCAGCCCGGCGAACGGCGTGACCCGAGCGGCGTAGGAAGGCGCCGATCGAGGCTCCCGTCAGCAGCAGCACGCCCGCGAGCAGGACGAATGCGCCGAGCAGCCGCGTGCCGGTCGTCCCGATCATGCTCCCGAACAGCGACTCGAGCCCCTTGCCGAGGTAGCCGCCATGCGCGCGGCCGAGCACGAGCGCGAGCGCAAGCGCGGTCAGGACGAGCCCGGTCCGGAACGGCGCAAAGCGCGGCAGATCGCTGCGCGCGACCATCAGCGAACCGACGGCAACGCAGGCGACCGGCAGCACGTACGCGGTCCCGCCGACCAGCGAGACGAGGCCGTCCCCGATCGCCCTGCCGACGTAGCCTCCGTTCCAGCCGGCGTACAGGAGAGCGCCCATGAAGAGGCCGAAGACCGTCAGCCCGAGACCGATCAGCTCCGGATAGTGGTGCCCGCGGGCCGGCTTGCGCGTCTTCTTCCTGACGCGGGCGGGCGAGCGCGGACGTAACTTGGTGGGCCGCTTCTTGCGCGCCATGCGCGCGACTTCGACGCCGCCGGGCTTACCCCTTCGAGACAGCCCGCTCGAAGACGCCCGGTGTTACGGAGCCCTCCGGCATCCCCCACTCCGGCGGGTAGTACACGACGAGCTCCTCGAACCCTGCCCCCGCCCAGCGCTCGACGACCTCGGCGAAATGCTCGTCCGACTCCCAGAGCGTCTGGGCGATGAAGGAGTACCTGAGCATGACCGAGCGGGTGACGGTGCGACCCGTCCCCGTGCAGAGTTCGTCCAGACGAGCGATGTCGGCGTGTGCCTGCGCGAGCGCCTCGTCCGGTGCCTTCCCGAAACCACCGAACGTATTCCAGCGGTCGGCGTACTGCGCCGCGAGGCGGAGGATCGTCGGCCCGCGGCCGCGATCGTGAGCGGGATGTCCCGCTTCGGGTGGAGGTAGTCGTCCGCGAACAGCTCGACCAGCCGCTGCCACCGCTCGACGAGCTCCGCCCAGGGAGCGTTCTGGAGCGTGATGACGCCCAGCTTCAACCGAGCGACGAGATCCGCTCGACGAGAAGCGCGATGAACGCGTCCGCGTCGATGCCGATCGCGACGTGCGCGTTCGGCTCCCAGCCCACACGCCCCCGGAGGTCGACGTTCGTCCGGCCGCGGCCGAGCTCTTCCCCGCAGTCGACTCGGACCCCGGTGAACACGGTCTCGACGATCCCGGGCCGGAACGCGTGCGCCATCGCGACGGCGTCGTGGATCGGCGAACCGTCCCAGCCGTAGGACTGTTTGTGGAACCGGCCGTAGAACTCGAGCAGCTCGGCGACCATCGCCCCCACGCGGCCCGCCGCCTTGATCTCCGCCCTCGGCGCGGGGCCGACGATCGCCTGGTGCGTGACGTCGAGGCCGATCATCGTCAAGTCCAGCCCGCTCGTGAAGGCGCGGTCGGCCGCCTCCGGGTCGACCCAGATGTTGAACTCGGCCGCCGGCGTGACGTTCCCCTCGCCGATCGCGCCGCCCATCAGCACGATCCGCTCGACGCGCTCGGCGGCGTCCGGATGGCGCGCGAGGAAGAGCCCGATGTTCGTCAGCGGCCCCGTCGGGACGAGCGTGATCGGCTCCTCGGAGGCGAGCAGGGTCTCGGCGATGAAGTCGACTGCGTGCTGCGCGACCGGCTCGATCGTCGGCGGGGGCAGCGACGGCCCGTCCATACCGCTCTCCCCGTGGACGTACTCGGCCACGAACGCGGCCCGCCGGATCGGCCGGTCGGCGCCGGCGGCGACGGGCACGTCTGTCCGCCCGACGAACTCGAGCAGCTTGAGGGCGTTGACCGTCGTCTTCTCGAGGGTCTGGTTGCCGTGCACAGTGGTGACGCCGACGAGCTCGACCTCGGGGCTCGCGAGCGCGAGCAGGAGCGCGATCGCGTCGTCGTGCCCCGGATCGCAGTCGAGCAGGATCTTCACGGGCCGAGTATCGCGTCTACCTCGTCCGCGGTGGGCAGCGAGGGCTGCGCACCGGGCCGCGAGGCGGCCAGCGCACCGGCGGCGCACGCGCGGCGGAGCGCCTCCTCGCGCGCACGGCCCCCGAGCAGGGAGACGAGCAGACAGGCGGTGAAGGCATCCCCGGCGGCGGTGCCGTCGACGGCCTCGACGGGCGGCGGGGCGGCGCGCGCAACCTCCTCCCCGCCCTCGAGCAGGACGGCGCCCTCGCTCCCGAGCGTGAGTGCGGTCAGACCCTCGTATCGCCCGATCGCCTCCAGCTCGTAGCGGTTGACGACGAGCAGGTCGACCTCGGAGAGCAGCTCGGCGGGCAGCGGCTGAGCGGGCGCAGGCGCGGCGTTCAGACAGAAGAAGCGCGCGTGCCGCGCCGCATCGACAACGGTCGCGACGGGGATCTCGAGCTGGCAGAGGACCGCGTCCGCGTCGCCGACCGCGCCCGCCACTGCAGACCGGTTCGCGCCGGGCGCGACGACGATCTCGTTCTCGCCGTCCCCACCGACGAGGATCAGCGCGACGCCGGTCGGCTCCGCGACGGTGCGCACGCCGCCGAGGTCGACGCCGCCCGCCCCCAGCAGCTCGAGCGCCTCGGCGGCGAAGGGATCCTCGCCGACCGCGCCGACGAGGCTCACCTCGGCGCGGAGCCGCGAAGCGGCCAGCGCCTGGTTTGCCCCCTTGCCGCCCGGAATCCGCTCGAACGTCGCATCGGTCACCGTCTCCCCCGGCCGCGGCAGCCGCTTCGAGCGCGCGACGAGGTCGAGGTTGATCGACCCGACGACGGCGATCCGCGGGCTACGCGGCAAGCGCGCGCAGGTCTTCGAGCGTCTGCCCGAGCAGGTTCTCGCGCAGATCGAAGAGCCCGGCCCAGAGCGACGAGCGGTCGGGCTCGGAGCCGAAGTCGGCCGCCGCGCGCAACCCCTCGAGCGCGCGCACCAGCACCGCGAGCTCCAGGTAGGCCTGCGCCACGCGGACCGGCGAGACGCTCACCCCTGCCCGCTCCAGGACGTCGTGCCAGTCGCGGAGCTCGCCCGCGCCCGGCTCGCCGTACCACGAGCGCCCCTCCGCACGCTCGGGCTGGAGCTCGAGCAGGTACCGGCCGAGCGGCCGCTCCAGGCCCGACAGCGCCGTCTCGGCCCGCTCGGCAGCGCGGCGCAGCGCCGCCTGCCGCTGACCCGCCGTCGAGGGATCCGCCTCTCCTCGCGCCCAGCGCTCGAGCAGCCGGCAGAACGCGAGCGCCGCGACCTCGCACGCCGACAGCTGCGAGATCAATCGCCGCGCCGTCCCGGCCTCCGCGGCGTGGTCGGCGAGCACGCTCGCCCAGCCGTCGGCGATGGTGCTCAGCTCAGACCTCCACGACCACGGGGAGGATCATCGGCCGCCGCTTCGTCCGGTCGTAGACGAGCTGCCCGACCCCGTCGTGCAGGTGCTCCTGGAGCAGCTTGATCTCGACCACGCCCTCCTCCAGGCAGTGGCGCAGCACGGTCTCGGCCTCGGTCCGCATCTCGTCCAGCAGCGGCTCGCTCTCCGCGAACCCGCGTGCGACGAGCTCGGCGGCGGCGGATCGCGACCCGTTCTGGCTCGCCAGCGTCGCCACGATGATCAGGACGCCGTCCTCGGCCATGTGCCGCCGGTCGCGCAGGGCGACGTCGCCGATGTCGCCGACCCCGAGCCCGTCGACGAACGTGATCCCCGCCTCGACCTGGTCGACGATCCGCGCGCCGGCCTGCGTCAGCTCGACGACCGAGCCGTTCTCTGCGAGCACGATCGAGTCGGCCGGCACCCCAGCCTCCTGCGCCATCCGTGCATTCGCGGCCTGCATCCGGTACTCGCCGTGGATGGGCATGACCGCGCGCGGCCGCACGAGCCCGTAGAGGGTGCGGATCTCCTCCTGCATCGCGTGGCCCGAGACGTGCACCGCGGCGTTCTCCTCGTGCAGCACCTCCGCGCCCGCCTTCGAGAGCTGGTTGATCGTGTCGTGGACGCGCAGCTCGTTCCCGGGCACCGGCCGCGCCGAGAGGATCACGGTGTCCCCGCGCTCGACCGTGACCGTCTGGTGGTCGTGGTAGGCGATCCGCGTCAGCGCCGACATCGGCTCGCCCTGGCTGCCCGTACAGAGGATCACCACCTCCTCGGGCCGGTGCTCCTCGAGCTCGTTCGGCTGGATCAAGGTGCCCTCGGGCATCTCCAGGTAGCCGAGGTTCGCCGCGATGTTCAGGTTCTTCCGCATCGAACGGCCGACGACGGCGACCTTGCGGCCGCATTGGACGGCGACGTCGATCGCCTGCTGCATCCGGTGCACGTTGGACGCGAACGAGGCGACCAGCACGCGCCCCTGCCGCTGCGGGATGATCTGGCGGAACGCCTCGCCGACGAGCCGCTCCGACCCGGTGAAGCCCAGCCGCTCCGCGTTGGTCGAGTCGCACAGCAGCAGGTCGACCCCGCGGTTCCCCAGCTCCGCCAGCCTGCCGACGTCGGTGCGGAACCCGTCGACGGGCGTGTGGTCGAGCTTCCAGTCGCTCGTGTGGAGGACGCGGCCGGCATCGGTCTCGACGACGACGGCGACGTTGTCCGGGACCGAGTGCGCCATCCGCACGAACTCGAGCCTGAACGGCCCGATCTGGATCGACCCTCTCTCCGGCTCGATCTCGCGCAGCTCCGCGGCGCGGAGCAGCCCATGCTCGTCCAGCTTCGACTTGACGAGGCCGAGCGTCAGCCGCGTCGCCCAGACCTCCGGCACCTGCACCTCGCGCAGCAGGTACGGCAGCCCGCCGACGTGGTCCTCGTGCGCGTGCGTGAGCACGACCGCGCGCACCTGGCCCGGCCGGTCCCTCAGATACGTGATGTCGGGCAGGACGAGATCGACGCCCAGATGCTCGTCGCGCGGGAACGCGAGCCCGGCGTCGACGACGAGGCTGCCGTGCTCGTGCTCGAACACGGTCATGTTCTTGCCGATCTCGCCCAGTCCGCCGAGCGGAATGACGCGAAGAGCTGGACCTGGCACCCGAGAAGTGTATCCGTGCCGGTCGGCCGCCCCGGCCGCGCGTTGCCGTCCGAAACGGCCCGCGCCTCCGCCTGGCTACGCCGCGGCCGGAACGTGCAGGCCGGCGCGCTCGAGGCAGTCGCGCACGCGCGCGAGCTCGTCGTCGGTCGGCGCGACGAGCGGCAGCCGGTAGCCGCCGACGTCGACGCCGAGCAGATTGAGCGCGGCCTTGATCGGGATCGGGTTCGTCGTGATCTTGAACAGGTCGTACACCGGCTCGAGCTCGCGATCGATCCGGCTCGCCGTCTCCCCGTCGCCCGCCTTGTACGCACGCACCATCTGCTTCACCAGCGGTCCGACGACGTGTGTGTGGACGCATACGCCGCCCGTCCCTCCGAGCCGGAGGAAGGGGAAGAGCAGGTTGTCGTCGCCGGCGTAGAGGTCGAGGCCGAGCTCGACGATTTGCCGCGCCTGGTCGAGGTCGTCGTTCGCCTGCTTGACAGCGGTCACCGTCGGGATCTCTGCGAGCTCGGCGATCGTCTCCGGCTCGAGGTTGACGACGACCCGCCCCGGGATGTTGTAGACGACGATCGGCCGGTCGCTGACCTCGGCGATCGAGCGGAAGTGCGCGACGATCCCCCGAGCCGGCGGCTTGCTGTAGTAGGGGGTGACGACGAGGAACCCGTGGACACCGAGGTCATGGGCGCGCGCTGTCAGATGCACGGAGTGCGCGGTCGAGTACGTCCCCGTGCCGGCGACCACCGTCGCGCGCTCGCCGACGGCGTCGACCGCGGCCGCGTAGAGCTCGAGGCGTTCGTCGTCGGTCAGCGTCGGCGACTCGCCTGTCGTCCCGGTGACAACGAGACCGTCGGAGCCGTTGTCGACGAGGTGCTGGGCGAGCTCGCGGAACCGGTCGTAGTCGACTGAGCCGTCCTCGCCGAACGGCGTCACGATCGCCGTCAGGACTTCCCCGAGCATCTCGTGATGGTAGCCAGCTGGGATGCCGAAGGCATCCCAGGGTGTGTCGCTGGGCGTCGCCGGCTTTGCCGGTGACGCTTCCAGCTCAGAGCAGGTGCTCGAGGCCAACCGTCAGACCGGGCGGCAGCTGCGGCAGCCGCTCGAGCGCGAGCAGCACGCCTGGGACGAACGCCTCGCGGGAGAGCGTGTCGTGGCGGATCGTCAGCAGCTGACCAGGCCCGCCCAGCAGCACCTCCTGGTGGGCGACGAGGCCCGGCAGCCGCACCGAGTGGATCGCCGGGTCGCCGCCCATCGCCGCCGCCGTCGCCTTCGCCGTCCCCGAGGGCGCATCGAGCTTCGTATCGTGGTGGAGCTCGACGATCTCCGCTCGCGGGAGGTGCTTCGCGGCCTCGGCGGCGAAACGCACCATCAGCACCGCGCCGAGCGCGAAGTTGGGCGCGTAGAAGACGGCGAGACCCGCGGCCCGCCCCCGCTCGCCCACGGCGACGAGGTCGGCGCCGGACGTGCCGACGACGGCCGGGATCCCGGCCTCTATTGCCGCCTCGATGTTCGCGACGACCGCGTCGGGCCGTGTGAAGTCGACCATCGTCTCTGCTTCGCCGGGGCCGTCGACGAGCTCGTGGCCGGCCGCCTCCAGCGCCGGCGCGAGCACCGAGCCGACCTTGCCCGTGCGTCCGTTGAGCAGGATCCTCACGTCATGCCGCTGCCGCGAGCCCGGGATGGACCCGCTCGATCGCCTCACTGAACCGGTCCTCGTCCGGGCCGATGCCGGCCGCGGAGATGCGCGCCGGGTCGAGCAGCACGCCCGCGAGCTCCGCGAGCGCCACCGGCTCGACCGCGTCGATCTCGGCGATGATCCGGTCGAGCGAGAGCAGCTCCGTGTCCGTGATCAGCGAGCGGCCGAGCCGGCTCATCCGGTTCGAGGTCGACTCCATCGAGAGCGCGATCCGGCCCTTGAGGTTCTCCTTCGCCCGCTCGAGCTCCCGATCGCGGAGATTGCCGGCGGCGATGTCGGCGATCTCCGCGGCGACGATCTCCAGGCAGGCCGAGAGGTTCTCCTCGCGCGTGCCGACATAGATCCCCACCAGTCCGGTGTCGGTGTACTGGGCGGCGAAGCTGTACACCGAGTACGCCATCCCGCGCTTCTCGCGAATCTCCTGGAACAGGCGCGACGACGCCGATCCGCCGAGGATCGCGTCGAGCAGCGAGGCGGCGAAGCGCCGGCGGTCGCTGCGTGCGATCCCCGGCGCGCCGACGCAGACGTGGAACTGCTCTGTGTCCTTGCGCTGGAAACGCAGGCCCGGAGACGGCTCGCGGACGAGCGGCGTCCGCACCCGCGTGCGCGTCGCCGGCGGCTCGACCCGCTGCCGCGCCGTGCGCTGAAGCAGCTCCAGCACCTCGTCGTGCTCGAGATTGCCGGCGGCGGCGAGGACGACGTTCCCGGCGACGTAGGACGCGCGGTGGTACGCGGCCACGGAGCGGCGCCCGATCGTCGAGATCACCTCGGCTCGCCCGATCACCGGGCGCCCGAGCGGATGCTCGTGGAAGACCGCCTCGGAGAACAGGTCGTGGACGAGATCCTGCGGCGCGTCCTCGACCATGGCGATCTCCTCGAGGACGACCTCGCGCTCCGAGTCGATGTCGGCGAACGTCGGCGAGAAGACCATGTCCGCCATCGCGTCGAGCGCGTCCGCCAGATGCCGGTCGGGCACGCGCGCGTAGACCACCGTGTGCTCGCGGGAGGTGGCCGCGTTCAGCTCTCCGCCCATCTCGTCGAAGATCTCGGCGATGCGTTGCGCGTCGTACGAGTGCGTGCCCTTGAACAGCAGATGCTCGATGAAGTGGGAGACGCCGGCCTTCGCGTCGGGCTCGTCGCGTGCACCGGCGCCGATCCAGAAGCCGAGCGAGACCGAGCGGACGCTCGTCAGCCGTTCCGTGATCAGCCGCTCGCCTGAGTCGAGCTCGGAGAGGACGTACTCTTGCACGGTCGGACGATCGTAGCGCCGCGTCCGCCGGCCGTCTCAGCCGGAGGCGGTGGCGGGCGCCGGCTCTTCCTGGGACACGGTGGCGCCGCGGAAGAAGACGAACGCCACGACGGCTCCGACGGCCGCGATCGCAACGAGGGCGGCGAAGGCCCAGTGGTAGCCGGACGTGTACGCCTCGGGCGTGAAGTTCCCCTTCTTCGCCTGCGAGACGAAGATCGTCGAGGTGACCGCGACCCCGATCGCACCCCCGATCTGCTGCGTCATGTTCAGCAGGCCCGACGCGAGCCCGGCCTGGTTCGCCGGCACGCCGATGAAGCCCGCGATCGTGACCGGCACGAACGCGAAGGCGATCGCGAAGGCGACGACGAGGTAGATCGGCAGCAGATCCGGCCAGTAATGGCCGTCGACGGGCAGCCGGGTGTAGCCGAGCATCGCGAGCGCGAGGACCGCCAACCCCGTGGTCATGACGATTCGCGGCCCGATCTTGGTCACGAGTGCCTGCGCTACCCCTGCCCAGATCACCGTCGTCGCGGCGGTCGCCAGGAACGTGAGCCCGGTCTTCAGGGCCGACCAGCCGAGGATCTGCTGCACGTACAGGGTCAAAACGAAGAAGTTCGCGTAGAGCGCGGCGCCCATCAGGAACCCGACGATGTTGGCGCCGGTGAGCGTGCGGATGCGAAAGACGCCGAACGGCACGAGCGGGGCGCGCGAACGCAGCTCGATCACCACGAAGACGGCGAGGATCGCCACCGAGGCGATCAGGAGGCCGATCGTCCGCCCGGTCGCCCAGCCGACGTCCGGGGCCTTCGAGATCGCGTAGACGAGCAGCGCGAGCCCGCCGGTCACCGTCACGGCGCCGGCGGCGTCGAAACGGCGATGCCCCAGATCCGCCCGGCTCTCGGGGACGATCCGCGGCGTCAACGCGAAGACGAGCACACCGACGGGAACGTTGACGAAGAAGATCCACTCCCAGCCGAGGTACTTCGTCAGGATCCCGCCGAGCAGCACGCCGACGGCCGCGCCGGAGCCGCCCAGGGCTCCCCAGATCCCGAGCGCCTTGTTCCGCTCGGCGCCCTCCTCGAACGTCGTCGTCACGATCGAGAGCGCTGCCGGGGAGATGATCGCGGCGCCGACCCCCTGAACGGCCCGCGCGCCGATCAGGACGCCCGCGCTGTTCGCGAGGCCGCAGACCAGCGACGCCAGCGTGAAGATGGTCAGACCCAGGACGAAGATGCGCCGTCGCCCGAGCAGGTCGGCCATCCGGCCGCCGAGCAGGAGGAAGCCGCCGAAGGTGATCGCGTACGCCGTGATCACCCACTGGACGGTCGCCTCGGCGATGTCGAGGTCGCGCTGGATCGACGGGATCGCGACGTTGACGATCGCGACGTCCAGGATCGTCATGAAGAACGCCGCGCCGACGACGGCGAGAACGATCCACTTGTTGCGCGGCGACTGGCTCATGAACGAAGTAAACGCACCCCACAGGGTGCGTCACTCCGCAGCGTAGCGAGGGAAGGCGGCGCCACGCGGGCACCGCGCGCCACGCGGGCACCGCGCGCCACGCGGGCACCGCGCGCCGCGCGGTCACGAACTAGCCCACCGACTGTCAACGCTCACGAAGAAGGGGGGCACGCCCGGCCCCCCTTCCAGTTTTCGCGCGGGCGCGGGCGACGCGGCGTCAGACGACGAAGACGACCGCTCTCCGCGCCGCGATACCCCGATAGGCGTCGCGGACGGTGACGGAGACGATGTGCCGGCCCATTCGCCGGAAGACCACCGAGCAGTGCCTCCTCGTGTCCCTGATCGCATGCCCGTCCAGCGCCCATGAGAAGCTGAGGACGTCGCCGTCGCGATCGACTGTGCGGACGACGAACGTCAATCGTCTGCCCTGACGTGTCCGGTGCGGTCCCCGCAAGACCGCCGCGGGAGGACTGTTCGGCAGAAGGAACGGCCCGAACGTGGCCGGCTGCGACTCGCTCCAGCGATCCTGGGCGATCGCACTGTACGAGTAGCTCCGATGCCCGGGCAGCCCCTGGTCGAGACACTCGCCACCAGTCGTTTCGCACACGGTCATGCTGTCGCGGCGCACGACGATCGCGCTTACACGAGGATCCGCCGGTCGAGCGATCCTGAGCCTCAGTGTCCCCGCGCCTCGTGGGGTCGCGGTGACCGAGGCCGGCGCTGCGGGCCGCATGAGGTCGGCGAGCATGTTGCGGACGAACTGCTGCAATGCGGGAACGGGCGTCGTCGGCCGCCCCTGAGTCGGGGGCGCGAACGCGTCCAAGCCCCAGGCGAATCGAAGTGAGCCCGCGCTGAAGACCCGCGCTCCCGAATCGGCGACGTACCGGATGCTTTGGGCACCGATCGGCGGTCCCTCGTAGTCGAAGAGGACTTTCAGGCTCGGCTTCGAGCAGCCGGACGGTGGAGCGTCGGGAAGCGTGTCCCACTCCGGCCCGACGACCCCGGGGACGACCGCGCCCGGGGTGAGCCCCGTTTGGGAGATCCAGGGATCGTCCGGGGACGCACGGGCGGTGAAGTCGAGGGACGGCGCGTAGCCGCTACTCATGCCCCCCTGGTGCATGACACCGAGGAGCTGGCACTCGGGACGGCCTAGTTCCCGGAACAGCACGGTGCGCAGCGCAGGGTCCTGCTCGGGATCCGCAGGCGACTTGTAGGCGACGATCGTCCGCTCCCCGTTCTCGTACCGGATTTGCCAGTAGCTGATGTTCGCTCCGAAGAATGCGAGGTTCGTACCCAAGTCCCGGGCGCGGTCGAAGGCATCGCGCATCCGACTGGTCCAGTACTCCCCGTGGCCGGCGACGATCACGAGCCGGTAGCGAAGCAGGCTTTCCGGGTCCCGGTGCGTGTCGACGTCGGTCTGGTAGGCGACGTCGTAGCCCTCGCGCTCCAGGAACCGGACGAGGTGCAGCTCCCACTCGAGGGGTTGTAGGTATCCCGGCGCGAACGGCCGCTCGAAGGACACGCGGTCGCCCCGGCCGCCTGCGCTGTTGTCCTCGTAGAGGCTCTTGCCTCCCCAGGGGTTGTACGCCTGCCACGTGTTGACGGGCACCTGGATGAGAATCGGCGCCGCGCGAGAGGCCGGCGCCCGCACGACGAAGACCGTGGCCCCCGTGTCGCTGCCCGGGCCTCGGAAGCGGGCGAGGTAATAGCCGCTCACCCAGTCCCCAGGTACCGCCACCTCACTGGTAACCGGCCAGCCTGCGCCGGTCGCGCCCGAGCTCCGCGGTCGCGCCTGCGCTGTGCCGTCCACCGACGCGACGAGCCTCCCTCCCAGCCCGCCGTACCAGCCCAGCCGATAGATGTCGACGGCATACGGGCCGGCTGGTCTCGATGCGACGTGGAAGTGGACCGTCTCCCCGGGCAGCACGCTGACCTCTGAGGCGTAGCCTTCGATCCGCGCCGAGCTCGAGAAAGGGCCCATCCACGCGGCGGTGCCGTCGCGCTGGTTCTCGCTGCTGACCGGATTCGTCGAGTCGTACGCCGCACCTGCAACCGACCCTCCCAGGCTCGCGAGAGGCAGGAGCGCAAGCCCGAGCAACGGCCGGAGCCGGAGGGGGCGGCCCAGCTTTCCGCCGGCCCGCCCCCGCGCATTCATCGGAACGATTGCGGTTGCGTGAACCCCATTCGCGCCTCTCCGGCTGTCTAGGTGCGGTCCCTCTCGCGCTCGCGGCGCCGGCCGCCGCGACCGCCGCGGTCGCCGCGCGGACGCTCCTCCTCGCGCGGGCGAGGCGGCGCGTCCTTCGCGCGCTCGATCAGCTCCTCGGGCTGGACGAGCGAGCCGTTCTCGTGCTTGGCGACCAGCTTCAGGCCGATCCGGCCGCGAGCCTTGTCGACCTCCTGGACGACCACGTCGAGCACGTCGCCGCGCGCGATCACGTCCTCGATGTGACCGACCCGGCCCGGGCCCACATTGGAGACGTGGAGCAGGCCATCAGTGCCCTTCTTCAGCTCGACGAACGCGCCGAACTGGGTCGTCTTCACGACCTTGCCGGTGTACATGTCGCCGACCTCGGGCTCCTTGGTGATCGCCTCGATCGCCTCGATCGCCGCGTTCGCCTTCGTGCCCTCGGTCGCGTAGATCAGGATCGTCCCGTCCTCTTCGATGTCGATCTGGACGTCGTTCTCGGCCTCGAGCGCGCGGATCGTCTCGCCGCCCTTGCCGATCACCATCCCGATCTTCTCAGGGTCGATCTTCACCGTCGAGATCCGCGGCGCGTTCTCGGCGAGTTCGGTGCGGGCCTCGGAGATCGTCTCGCCCATCTCGTCGAGAATGAACTCGCGGGCCTGCTTAGCCTGGGTGAGCGCCTGCCGCATGATCTCCTGCGTGACGCCGGTGATCTTGATGTCCATCTGCAGCGCGGTCACGCCCTCACGCGTGCCGGCGACCTTGAAGTCCATGTCGCCGAGGTGGTCCTCCGCACCCTGGATGTCGGTCAGGATCACGTAGTCGTCACCTTCCTTGACGAGGCCCATCGCGATGCCGGAGACGGGCGCCTTGATCGGCACACCGGCGTCCATCAGCGCGAGGGTCGAGCCACAGACCGAGCCCATCGACGACGAGCCGTTCGACTCCAGGGTCTCGGAGACGATCCGGATCGTGTACGGGAACTCCTCGGGGCCCGGGATCATCGGCTCGAGGGCCCTCTGCGCGAGCGCACCGTGGCCGATGTCGCGGCGCTTCGGGCCGCGCATGAAGCCTGTCTCCCCGACCGAGTAGGGCGGGAAGTTGTAGTGGTGCATGTAGCGGCGGTCGGTCTCCAGCGAGAGGTCGTCGATCCGCTGCCCTTCCTTCGCGGTGCCCAGCGTGAGCAGGCTCATGATCTGCGTCTGCCCGCGGGTGAAGAGGGCCGAGCCATGCGTGCGCGGTGAGACGCCGACCTCGGTCTCGATCGGGCGGATCTCCTCCGTCCCGCGCCCGTCTGGGCGCCTCTTCTCGACTGCGATCTTCTTGCGGACGAGGTCCTTGTAAATGGCCTCGGCAGCGCGCTTGACGAACTGCTTCGTCAGTGTGTCCTTGACGACGACCTCGCCCTCGGCGGCGGCAGGGCCGACCGGGAACGGCAGCTCGACGGTCTCGACGATCCGCTCGAAGAGTAGGCTCCTCTTCGCCGACTTCAGCTCCTTCGAGTCCCGTTCGGCGTCCGTCAGCGCGCGCAGCTCCGACTCGAACTGCTGGCGCACGGGACCTTCGACCGCCTCGAGCCGGATGCTCTCGAGCAGCATGTTGAGGCTCTGGCGAACCTGCATCTGGCGCTGGATGTCCTCCTCAGTCGAATGCACGGTCAGCTCGGGACAGAGCTCGGCGAAGAGCTCCTCGGCCGCGGCAGACGCCTCGCGGAGGCCCTCCTGCCGGATCCGCTCGCGGATCCGCTGCCCGTGCGACACCTCGATCTGGGCCGTGAGGTCCGAGTCGAGCCACTTCGGCTTGCCGACGCGCCGCGCGAGCTCCTCCTGGACCTCGCAGAGCTTCTTGATCTCCTCGTGCGCTCGTGCGAGCGCCTCGAGCAGCGTGTCCTCGGGGATCTCCCCCGCGCCCGCCTCGACCATCGTCAGGCCCTCCTTCGTGCCGACGACGACGAGGTCGAGCGTGCTCTCGTTCTCCAGCTCGGGCAGCGTCGGGTTGACGACGAGCTGGCCGTCGATCATGCCCATCCGCACGGCCCCGACCGGCCCGGAGAAGGGCAGCGGCGACATCATCAGCGCTGCGGAGGCGCCGTTGATGCAGAGGATGTCGTGCGGCGTGACCAGGTCGGCGGAGAGGACGGTGCAGATCACCTGCACCTCGTTCCGGAAGCCCTTCGGCCAGAGCGGCCGGATCGGGCGGTCGATCATCCGCGCGGTCAGGATCGCGCGCTCCGTCGGACGGCCCTCGCGCTTGAAGAAGCCGCCTGGGATCTTCCCGGCCGCGTACATCCGCTCCTCGACGTCGACCGTCAGCGGGAAGAAGTCCGCGCCCTCGCGCGTCTCCATCCTCCCCTGGGCCGTGGCGAGCACCATCGTCTCGCCGGAGCGGGCGAGGACTGCGCCATCCGCCTGCTTGGCCAGCTTGCCCGTGTCGAAGGAGATCTCCTGGTCACCGATCGTGACGGAGACGGTCTCGTTGCCCAAGGCAACACTCATGTCTATTCCTCCACTCTGCTTCGTGGAGAGTGGGAGTTTGAGTCAGCGCCGTCGCTAGCGCTCGCTCAAACTTCCACTCTCCGTTTGCGTCGGGCCGCTATCTCCTCAGGCCCAACTCCTTGATCAGGGCTCTGTAGCCCTCGAGATTGGTGCGCTGGAGGTAGTCCAGCAGCCGGCGACGCCGCCCGACGAGCTTGAGCAGGCCGCGCCGCGAGTAGTGGTCCTTCGTGTGCGTGCGGAGATGCTCGGTGAGCTCGTTGATGCGGGTCGTCAGGAGGGCGATCTGCACCTCCGGGGAGCCGGTGTCGCCCCCGTGCCGGCCGTGCTTGCCGACGATCTCCAGCTTCGCTTCCCTGGTGAGACTCATGACACCTCCAGATAGTCGTCTCCGCGATCCCCGCACACCGTGGGAAGCGCCACGCGCGGCCGAGATCGCGGTCGGCGTCTAGGGTAGCAAGGATGCTCGGGGCAGCCGTCGCGGCGGGCCATCTCGCCACGGCGCGGGCGGGCGTCGAGATCCTCGAGGCCGGAGGCTCGGCCGCCGATGCCGCGGTCGCCGCTTGTCTCGCGAGCTGCGTCGCCGAGACGGTGATGACCGGGCTCCTCGGCGGCGGGCACGCGATCTACTGGGACGCCCCGAGCGGGCGCGCACGAAACCTCGACTGCTTCTGCGCCGTCCCGAGCGGCGCCGGCGGCGAACTGCTCGAGCTGGACGTGCCGTTCGGCGAAGAGCTCGTCCACTACGCCGTGGGTCCGGCTTCGTGTGCGGTGCCGGGCGTTCCCGCGGGGTTGGACGCGCTCTGGCGGGAGCACGGGCGCCTGCCGTGGGCGGACGTGTGCGTGCCGGCACTTCGGCTGGCGCGCGAGGGCGTCCCGATGCCGCGGGCGCACGTGGCGTGCCTGCAGATGCTCGAGCCGGTGATGACGATGCGCGAGGGCGCGCGTATCTACGCGCCGGCGGGCCGTCTGCTCGAGCCCGGCGAGCGCCTGGAGCAGCCGGGGCTCGTCCGCGCCCTCGAGCTCGTCGCCGCGGAGGGCGGACGCAGCGCCTACGAGGGGACGATTGCCGAGGCCGTGCTCGGACTGATGGAGGAACGCGAGGGCGCCGTCACGCGGGCGGACCTCGGCGCGTACGAGGCGGTCTGGCACGATCCGACGGAGGTTCCCTACGCCGGGACGCGGTTCTTCACCCGCGACGGTCTCGCCCCGGTCGGCTCCGCGCTCCGGCGCCTGCCCGTGCTGCGCGATCTGGACGAGCCCTCGCGGACGCTCGCGCTGCTCGATGCGGTCGACGGCGCGGCGGCGGCCGGGGGCGCCCACACCACCAACCTGGTCGCCGTCGACGGCGAGGGCAGCGCCTGCGTGCTGACGACGAGCCTCGGCCTCGGGTCGGGCGACTGGCTCCCCGGCCTCGACCTGCACCTGAACAGCATGCTGGGCGAGATCGATCTCGTCGTCGCGCCTCTCGAGCCCGGTGCGCGGATGGATAGCATGATGGCGCCGAGCCTCGCGCTCGGCGACGAAGGGCTCGTGCTCGCGATCGGCTCCGCCGGCGGGACGCGCCTCCGCACGGCGCTGGTGACGGTTGCCGCCGGAATCCTCGACGAGCAGCTCGAGCCCCAAGCGGCGACCGACCTGCCGCGCGTACATCGAGCCGCCGGGGTCGTCAACGCAGAGCCGGGAGTCGACGAGTCGGCGCTCGGCGAGCTCGAGGCACGGGGGCTGACGGTCAGGCGGTGGCCGGCACGCCACCACTACTTCGGCGGCGTCAGCCTCGTGGCGAGCGGCGGGCCGGCCGCCGACTCGAGGCGGAGCGGCGCGGTCGCCTACTCCTCGTCGCGCTAGACGGGTCGCTCGGCGCGCTCGGTCTCGTCCACGTCGCGCGCGATCCGGTCGATCAGCTCCTGCTCGCTCCCGAACGCCCGCTCGTCGCGCAGTCTCTGCCACAGCTCGACGATCAGCCGACGGCCGTAGAGGTCGCCTGCGAATCCGAGCAGGAACGCCTCGACGCGCAGCTCCTCGCCCCCGTAGTGCGGGTTCAGCCCGATCGAGATCGCTGCCCGATGGCCGCCGGCGAAGCCGGCGTAGATGCCGTGGGCGGGAACCAGCAGCTCCGGGTCGACTGCCAGGTTCGCTGTCGGGAAGCCGAGCGTGCCGCCGCGTGCGTCGCCTTCGACGACCACGCCCTCGACCTCTGCCGGCCGGCCCAACAGGCGCCGCGCGGCCTCGTCGACGCTGCCGGCGTGCAGCAGCCGCCGGATCTCGGACGAGGAGACGCCTTCGAGCAGCGGCACCGGCCGGACGTCGAAACCGAGGCGCTCGAGCAGCTCGAGGTCGCCGCTGCGCTTGTGGCCGAACCGGAAGTCGCCTCCACAGACGATCGTTCGCGCCCCGATAGCCTCCAGGTATTCCCGGGCGAACTCATCCGGCTCGACCCGCTGGAACTCGAGCGAGAACTCGACCACGAGCGTCTCCTCGACGCCCAGCTCGGCGAGCAGCTCCAGCCGCCGCTCGAGCGTCGTCAGCAGCTCGACGCCGTAGCCCATCACCCGGCGCGGGTGCGGGTGGAACGTCACGACCGACGGGGTTCCGCCCGCCGCGAGCGTCTCCTCGATCACGCGCCGGTGCCCGAGGTGGACGCCGTCGAACGTCCCCAGGGCGACGGCGCGATCGCGCCGCTCGAGCTCCCGGACGGAGCGTGCGACCTTCACTCGGGTATCACCACCCGCCCCACCGCCACGAGCTCGCCGTCGTGCACCGTCCGAGCGTCGAGCTCGGCGCGGCGCCGGCCCCGCCGAATCGCCTCCGCCTCCTCCGCACCGACCTCGACCGCCGGCAGCCACGGCAGCATCTCCGCCGGCGGAAGGATCCGCTCCTCGTCGGCGTCCTCGACCGAGAACGGCCCGACCTCCGTCCGCCTGAGCGTGCGGCAGTGGCCACCGAGCGCCTCTGCGATCGCTCGAACATAGGTCCCGCTCGAGACCCGCGCGTCGAGTCGGACGACGCCGTCCGTATACGCGATGACGTCGAGCGCGTCGACCCGCGAGCGACGAAGCGGCATCTCCGGAGTCTCGCCGCGCCGGTGCAGGCGGTAGGCGCGCTCACCGCCGATCTTGACCGCGGAGGCGGCCGGGATCGGCAGCTCCACCTCCCCGCGGAGGCCCGCGAGCCGAGCCTCCAGCTCGTCCGCCGACGGCGCCTCCCCCTCGGCCACGACCTCGCCCTCGGTGTCGCCCGTCGAGGTGCGCGCCGTCAGGTCGACGTCTGTGACGTACCGCTTGTCCAGGCCCACGAGCCACGGTGCCAGTCTGGTTGCCGAACCTGACAACACGAGCAGGAGGCCGGTCGCGAACGGATCGAGCGTCCCCGCGTGCCCGGTCCGCGCGCCGGTACGCCGGCGGATGCGCGCGATCACCTCGAACGACGACGGACCGGCCGGCTTGTCGACCAGGATCAAGCCCGCCGGTTTACGCCCTCGTTGAGGCATTCGCGAACTCGCCCCGGACGAACTCGATGATCTCCTCGACCGACTCGTCGCTCGAGAAGCCGGCGGCCCGCTTGTGCCCGCCGCCGTTGCGCTGGCGCGCGATCGCAGAGACGTCGAAGGCGTCGCTCGCCGAGCGCATCGAGACCCGGCGCGCGAGCCCGTCCGGCACCGGCGGCTCGCGGACGGTCATGGCGAGCTCGATCCCCTTCACGGCGCGCAGCTCGTCGATCACGCCCTCCGCGTACTCCTCGCCAACGCCGAGCTCCTCGAAGTCGGTGCGGAGCAGGTAGGTCGCGATCATCCGGCCGTCCTCGTACAGACTGGCGCGTTCGAGCGCCTTCCCCTTCAGCTTCTGGCGGGCGAAGGGGACGGCCTCGTAGATCCGCCGGAAGATCTCTTGCGGCTCGACCCCGTACTCCATCAGCTCGCTCGCGAGCTCGTGCGCCTTCTGGGTCGTGTTCGCGTACTGGAACCGCCCGGTGTCCGTGTCGATCGCGATGTAGATCGCCTCGGCGATCTCCGGCGTCAGCGAGACGTCGAGCTCGCGCAGGACGTCTCGCACGATCTCCCCCGTCGACGACGCGTCCGGGTCGACGAGGTTGATCGTCCCGAACAGCGTGTTGTCGTGGTGATGATCGACGTCGACGACGATCGGCGCGGCTTCCAGCACCTCGGGTGGAATGCGTGTCCGCGGCGCGGTCGCGCTGTCGAGGGCGAGGACGACCCGGCTCGCCGCGTCCGCCGGGAGATCGCGCCGCAACTCGTCGAGCGCCATGAACTCGTAGTCTGGCGGCAACGCCATCTCGCCGCCCACGTACATCACGCTGTCCTTGCCGAGTGCGTCGAGCGCGAGCTTCATCGCGAGAATCGAGCCGAGTGCGTCGCCGTCCGGGTTCTCGTGGGTGACGAGCAGGAAGCGCTCGGCGGCGCGGATGGCGTCCGCGACCGCGGTGAGCTCACTCGTCATCGCCCCGCTCCGGCCCGGCAAAGCCGGCACCTCCGCTCCTTGGGAGGCTCCGTCGAGCCTACGGCTCATTGACGAGGCCGTCGATCAGCTTGCTCATCCGCACCCCCTCCTCGACGCTCGGATCGTATTCGAACACAAGCGTTGGGGTCCGCTTCATTCTCAGCTCGCGCGCGAGGCGCGCCTGGAGCACGCCGTGGGCGGCCGCGAGACCGGCGAGCGTCTGCGCGCGCTTGTGCTTCGAGCCGAGCACGCTCACGTACACCCTCGCGTGGCGCAGGTCGGCGGACGTCTCGACCCCGGTCACGGTCACGAAGCCGATCCGCGGATCCTTCAGCTCCGGCAGCGCCTCCGAGAGCACCTGGCGCACGGACTCGTTCACCCTGCGCATACGGCCGCTCATCTGTCTGAGCCTACCCGCCTGGCAGTGGCGGTAAGACCTCGTGCAGGACGTCGAGATAGGCGCCGAAGCCGGACGGAGTCGCCCACTCCGCGGCGCTCTCGACCGAGCTCGCCTCGCCCCACTCGTTGAAGCTGATCACGAACTGGTTCCGCGTCCCGGAGAAGACCATGTCGCCGGCGGCCTTCCGCCAGGCGTCGAGCCGGATGCGCGGGAGCGTCGGCGCGACCTGCATTCCCGTCTTCTCGTAGCCCGCGCTGATCCCGAAGAACTGCGTACCGATCTGGTGCTCGTACAGACTTCCGGAGAACTCGTACCAGCCGTCCGGCTGATGCGGGCACAGCTCCCAGCCGTCGAAGACCTTGAGGACGAGCCACGCGTCGATGCCGACATTCGCGGCCTGCCACCGGTCGACCATCGCGCACGTGTCGCGGTCCTCGCCGTAGGCGATCACGACGAAGCGCCCGTCGAGCTTCAGGTACGCGGGCTTGCGCGCGTAGCGGTCGCGGAGGTACTCGAGGTCGGCTCGCAGCCGCTCGACGCTCGGGTCGCCGTAGCCCTCCTGCTCGTACACCACCGCCCAGTGCAGCGGCGTCGTCCGCGCGACGGCCAGCGCGGTCGGGAACCGCCTGTCCTGGTTCGTGCCGATCCCCCACCAGTCGAAGATGCCGACCGGAAGGTGCCCGTAGAGGATCGCCTGCAGATGCGCGCGCACGACCTTCGGGTTACCGGAGTCGTAGTACCCGAGCGAGGGGTGGTACTTGCTGAACGGGAAGATGCCCTCCTGCCGCCAGCCCTCGGGGAACCAGTCGTAGTAGAAGATCGCGCGCAGCGGCAGCCCCGGCTGGAAGCTGCTCGGCGGCGGACCGCGGAAGCCGGAGACGGCCCCGCCGACCCGGGCCGGCCGCAAGACGAACGTGAACCGGTATCGCCCGGCGCTGTGCTCGTCATACGCCGGGCCGTCGAACCGGAAGGCCCGCCACACCCGGCGGCCGCCGACGACGCGGCCGCGACCGACGGGAACGAGCGAGCGCAGGTTCCCGGCATCGAAGCGGAGGCGATACACGGGCCGGTCGGGCTGCGAGCGGTCGACGATCACGAGTGGGCTCAACTCCGCGAGCCGGGCCCGTCCCTCGGCCGGCGTCAGCCCGGGTGACGCGCCGAGCACGAGAGCTGCGGCAAGGGCGAGCACGCCGCCAACGGTAACTCAGTCCTCGAGCGAGACGATCCTGCGCTCGATCCGCGTGACCACCCACTCCTGGCCGTGCAGCCAGCGGTCGGCACCGTCCAGCAGCTCGTGCAGCTCGCCCATCTCGCGGGACGCGCAGCAGAGGACGAGGCGCGAGCGCTGCCAGAGGTCGTGGTGGTCGACCTCGGCGACCGCCGCGGCGAAGCGCTGCTGGAGCTGCGCCTTCGCCGAGGAGACGTACTTCCGCTTGCCCTTCAACGACCCCGCGTCGGGGAAGTGCAACTCGACGGAGAGGATGCCGACGTAGCCGGCGCCCACTAGCCGGCCGCGGCCAGGGCGGCCCGGGCGACCGGCGCCAGGCGGCGGCTCTCGGCCGTCGCCTCCCGCAGATGCTCGGCGGCTTCCGGGCTCGCCTGTCCCGGCTCCAGGCGCCACTGCCAGTTGTCGCCGCCGAACGTTCCGGGCCGGTTCATCCGCGCCTCCGCGCCGAGCTCGAGAACGTCCTGCATCGGCAGGATCGAGATCCGGGCGCGGGAGGAGAGTGCGAGCCGCACGAGCGCCCAGACGAGGTCGCCGTCCTCCTCGATCCCCGCGCGGGCGATGTCCGCGCGCGCCAGTGCGAGATCGTCGTCCGACGCGCCGGCGACCCACTCCGCGAGCGTCGGGTGGTCGTGCGTCCCGGTGTAGACGACGACATCCTCCGGGTGCGCATGGACGGCGTGGCGGCGACGGTGCCGCCGGACGAACCCGCGCCCGGCGATCCGCATCCCGAGCAGGCCGAACTCGCGGCGGAGCCGGTCGACGGGCGGCGTGATCAGGCCGAGGTCCTCGGCGATCAGCGGCAGGTGTCCGAGCTCGGCTTCGACCGCCTGGAAGAGCGCCTTGCCCGGCCCGCGATGCCAGCGCCCCTTGCGCGGGTCGGTCTCCCCCGCCGGGATCGCCCAGTACGCGACGAAGCCGCGGAAGTGGTCGACGCGGGCGACATCCGTGAGTTCGAGTGTCCGCCGGAAGCGCTCGATCCACCAGCGGTAGCCCTGGCCGCGCATCTCGCTCCAGTCGTAGACCGGCTGGCCCCACAGCTGTCCTTCCGGGTGGGAGACGTCCGGCGCAGCGCCGGCGACGAGGCCGTCGGCGAAGAGCTCCGGGTGCGCAGCGACGTCGGCGCTTTCCTGGGCGACGTAGATCGGGATGTCGCCGATGAGATGCACGCGGCGTGCGGACGCGTACCGCCGCAGCGCCTGCCACTCGCGCTCGAAGCGCACCTGGTCTCCGGTAGCGCCGGGGCCGGCGTAGTGCTCCCAATCCTCGATCCAGTACGCGTGCCGGCGGCGGAACCGGCGCAGCTCTTCTCTGGTCACCGGGGCGTCCGGATCGGCGAGCAGCCCGCGCCAGGCCGCGAAGGCGGACGAGGACGTATACGGCGAGCCGAACGGGTCGGGCGGGTTGAGCGGCAGGACCTGCCACCAGCTCTGGCCGGCGGTCTCTAGCCAGTCGACGAAGTCGTAGGCGGCCTGTCCTAGGCGCCCGCCGGGCAGAGACGTGACGTGGAGGAGCACGCCGCTCGAGCGGCGCGCGGGGAATGCCTCTCCGATACGCATCTTGGCGCTCGTCACTCTAGAGCGCCGGTCAGACCCCACGCTCTTCTCCTACGCGGAGCGAGCCCAACCGACCCGGGGAGCTACGTTGTGGTCGCCGGAGCCGGCGCGGGCTCGTCCAGCGACGTGCGCTCGACCTCCCGCGTCTCGAATACCTCGAGCACGTCGCCGATCTTGACGTCGTCGAAGTTCGCCAGGTGGAGCCCGCACTCGAAGCCCTCTTGGACCTCGCGCGCATCATCCTGGAAACGCTTCAGCGAGTCGATCGTGGTGGTGTATACGACCGTGCCGTCGCGGACGACGCGGACGTCTGCGCCGCGGCGGACGACGCCGCTCGTCACCATGCAACCGGCGATCGTGCCGACACGGGACGCGCGGAAGGTCTCCCGGACCTCGGCCTCGCCGATCGTCTCCTCGGTCGTGACCGACGAGAGCATGCCGACGAGCGCCTGCTCGATGTCCTCGGTGAGCTTGTAGATGACGTTGTAGGTGCGGATCTCGACGCCCTCGCGCGCGGCCAGCGAGCGCGTCTCCGCGTTCGGCCGGACGTTGAACCCGACGACCATCCCGCCGGAGGCGGACGCGAGCATGACGTCGTTCTCGGTGATCCCGCCGACACCCGCGTGGATCACGTTGACTCGAACTTCGGCGTGCTGGATCTTCGCCAGCTCGCCCTGGATCGCCTCGACCGAGCCCTGGACATCGCCCTTGACGACGAGGTTCAGGTCCTTGACCTCACCCGCCTGCATCTGCTCGAACAGATGCTCGAGCGAGACGCCGCCGGACGGGCGGGTGGCGAGCTGCTCGCGGCGAAGACGCTCAGCGCGCTTCTGCGCGAGGTCGCGCGCCTGGCGCTCGTTCTCGACGACGCGGCCTAGCTCGCCGGCGGGCGGCGGACGGTCGAAGCCGAGGATCTCGACCGGGTCGCCCGGCCCGGCCTCGGTCAGCTTCTCGCCCTTGTAGTTGTAGAGCGCGCGCACCCGGCCCCACGCGTCGCCGGCGACGATCGCGTCGCCGACCTTGAGCGTGCCGCGCTGGACGAGCATCGTCGCGACGGGGCCGCGGCCGACATCCAGGCGCGACTCGATGATCGGGCCGGACGCATCCGCTTTCGGATTCGCCTGCAGGTCGAGCTCGGCGTCGGCGACGAGCAGTACCTTCTCCAGCAGCTCGTCGAGGCCGGTCTGCTGCTTCGCGGACACGCGCGCGACCTGGGTATCGCCGCCCCACTCCTCGGGCTGCAAGCCCTCGGTGGCGAGCTCGGCCAGCACCTTGTCCGGATTTGCGTCCGGCAGGTCGATCTTGTTCACCGCGACGACGATCGGCACCTCGGCGGCGCGCGCGTGCGAGATCGACTCCTTCGTCTGCGGCATCACCCCGTCGTCGGCGGCGACGACGAGCACGGCGATGTCGGTCACCTTCGCGCCCCGGGCGCGCATGGCGGTGAACGCCTCGTGGCCCGGCGTGTCGAGGAAGGTCACCCTTCGCCCGTCGACGCCGACCTGGTACGCGCCGATGTGCTGCGTGATCCCGCCGGCCTCCGTCTCGACGACCTTGGCGTTGCGGATCGCGTCGAGCAGCGTCGTCTTCCCGTGGTCGACGTGGCCCATGATCGTCACGACGGGCGGGCGCGGCACCAGGCTCGCGGGGTCGTCGTCGACGACCTCCGGCTCGGCGTCCTCCTCGTCGGCGTGCTTGATGTTGACCTCGCGCTTCAGCTCGGCGGCGAGGATCTCGACCTCGTCGTCGGTGAGCGACTGCGTCGCCGTCTTCAGCGCGCCGAGGCCCATCAGGATCTTGATGATGTCCTGCATCCCGACGCCGAGCGCCTGCGAGAACTCGCGGACGGTCACGCCGGAGGGGACGACGACGGGCCCGGTCGGCGGCGCGACCTCGCGCGGCTTGCTCGGGGTTGCCGGACGCTGCTCGCGCGCGCGGCGGTCATCTGGGCGCGGGCGCGCGGCGCCGCTGTCGATCACCACGCGGCGGCGGCGTCCTGCCGCGCCTCCCTGACGCGGTCTGATTGGTCTTTTCGGTCCGTCAGCCATGAGTCTCAGTGTAGAGCGCCTCCAGCGCCGGATCGACCTTCACGGGACGTCTGAGCACGCGTGCGAACGCGCGGTTCGCGACCGCCCGCTCGAAGCAGGGCAGCCGTCTGCAGGTGTAGACGCCCCGTCCGGGCTGCTTCGCGCCCGGCATCAGCACACCATCCAGCGCGACGAAACGCAGGAGCTCCTCCTGCGGCGCCTTGCGGCCGCAGCCGGCGCAGGTCCTGATCGGCACGGTCACGCAGTCGGTCCAGCCTCCTCCGCGACGGTCTCGGCCGTGTCGGACACTCGAGCCGGGACCTCGGGTGCCTCTGCAGGAGTGTCTGGCACTTCCGCCTCGCTTGACTGCTCCTCATCGGTCGCGACCCGCTCGCCTTCGTCGATGGTCTCGACGGCCTCGCCCTCCGGCTCCTCGTCCTCGGCCGCGCCGGGCTGGACGATCTGGTCGCCGAGGTCCTCGCCGGCAGCCTCGCGCTGGGCGAGCTCCTGGTGGGCCGGGATGCCGCAGAAGCGGGATCCCGGCAGCGCCGCGTTCGGGCAGCGCTTGCCGTTCGAGAGGATCGCGACGCAGCGACCGGTGAACTCGTCGCCGTCGGCGCCTGCGAAGGCGGCCTCCGCCTCGGCCTGCGCGAACTCGGTGTCGGACTGGATGTCGACCTTCCACCCCGTCAGCCGCGCGGCGAGGCGGGCGTTCAGGCCCTCCTTGCCGATCGCGAGCGCGAGCTGGTCGTCGGGCACGACGACGGTCGCCTCCTTGGTCTCGTCGTCGATGTAGACCTCACGGACCCGGGCCGGCGAGAGCGCCTTCGCGACGAACCGGGCCGGCTCGTTGTTCCAGGGGATGATGTCGATCTTCTCGCCGCGGAGCTCCGAGACGACCATCCGGACACGCGAGCCGCGCGGGCCGACACACGCGCCGACCGGGTCGACGCCCTGCGCGTGCGACTCGACCGCGATCTTCGAGCGGTACCCGGGCTCGCGCGCGACGCCGCGGATGTCGACGAGGCCGTCCGCGATCTCCGGCACCTCGAGCTCGAAGAGCGTGCGGATCAGCTCCGGGTCGCGGCGCGAGAGGATCACCTGCGGCCCCTTCGTTCCCGAGCGGACCTCGGTGATCACGGCCTTGATCCGGGAGCCCTGCTCGTACCGCTCGCCGTCGACCTGCTCCGAGCGGGGGAGCAGGGACTCGACCTTGCCGAGATCGACGAGCACGTTGTTCCGGTCACCGGCCTGCTGGACGATGCCGGTCACGACCTCGCCGACACGGTCGATGTACTCCTCGTACATCATCTCGCGCTCGGCCTCGCGGATCCGCTGCAGGATTACCTGCTTCGCCGTCTGCGCGGCGATGCGGCCGAAGTTCTCCGGAGTGACGTCGGCGCGGCGGACGAGCGCCGGGTCGACGTCGGACCAGTCGATCTGGAGGTCGTCGTCGGAGACGAGCACGTGCGAGTGCTCGCCGGTCTCCTCCTCCTGCACCTCGAGCTCGGCGATCGCGCGCTCGCGTGCCTCCTCGATCAGGCGCTCCTCGATGTCCTTCGGGAGCTCGATCGAGAAGACGCGGAAGTCGCCCGAGTCGGGGTCGAGCTCGACGGTCGCGTGACGCGAGGATCCGGGCGTCTTCTTGTAGGCGGCGAGGAGGGCGTCCTCGAGCGCATGGATCAGGGTGTCCTCCTCGATCCCCTTCTCGCGCTCGATCGTCCTGACCGCTTCGATGATCTCTCTGCTCATCTCAGTGCCCTTCGTCGACGAGGTTGCCCCGGACGATCGCGTCGTACGGGATGGTCACGCGCTCGTGGTCGGCGACCTCGAGCGCAACTTCGTCCGGCTTGGCGTCGGCCACGGTGCCCTTGAAGCGCTTGCGGCCGTCGATGTCGCTCTCGGTGCGGATCGAGACCTTCCGCCCGACCGCGTTGCGGAAGTGCGCAGGCGTACGCAGCGGCCGCTCGATCCCCGGCGACGAGACGTCGACGGTGTAGCGATCGAGGTAGCCGCGGAGCAGGTTCGTGACGCGCTCGCAGAGCGCGTGGTCGACACCCGTCGGGCGGTCGATGAAGACCGTGAACCGCTCCGGCCCCGAGAGCTCGACCGCGAGCACCTCGACGTCCGGGAGCCCCTGCTCCACGGTCTGCGAGACCTCCCTGGTCAGCTGTCGTTCCTTCTGGTGAACCTGCGCCATTTTCCTCCCATACACAGGAAATGGGCGCCGCGCGCCCATTTCGCCAAGCCGGTGAAATGTGGTGACGCAAGTCTAGCAGCCATGCGCGCCGGCTACCTCGGCGCCGACACGACGAGAAGGAGGTTTCCGTGCTATACACGGCGCGATGGGCCAGCACGCCGGCGTGCGCCGGGGTCTGCTCCTCGGAGCAACGGTGGCGGCGCTCGCGCTCGGGACATCTGCTTCCTCCGGAGTGCGCGTGGAGCGCCCGATTCACGAGGGCGGGATCCTCCGGATCAACGTCACCGGGACCAATCTTCCGTCGCTCGACCCGGCAGTCAACTATGACACCGACGGCGCGCAGATTCTCTACGCGACCTGCGCGAAGCTCGTCAACTACCCCGACCGTCGCGCTCCGGCGGGATCGGCCTTGGAGCCGGAGCTGGCCACGGCCATGCCGATAGTCTCGGCTGGTGGTCGCATCTACACGTTCCAGATCTCGACCGATTTCAGGTTCAGCAACGGGCGACCGGTGCGTGCGGCAGACATCGCCTACACGTTCAGGCGCGACCTCGACCCCCGGATGCATTCGCGCGCGCGGGCATTCCTGCATGACCTCACCTCGTATTCCGCACACGGCGACACGTTCACGGTCCGCCTGAAGAACCCGAGGCCGGACTTTCTCGCCCGGCTCGCGATGTCGTTCTTCTGCGTCGTCCCCGCGGGCACGCCCTTCGCCCCGCGCGACACGATCCCGAGCGCCGGTCCCTACTACGTCGCCGCCCGCGCGCCCGAAGGGTCCGTGACCCTCAAGCGGAACCGGTTCTACAGCGGGCCTCGTCCGCATCATCTCGACCAGATCGTCTTCACCGTGTTCCAAAGCCCCACGGCGAGCGTGCAGGACATCGCGAGCGGCCGCGCCGACTACGACCTCCACGGAGTGCAGCCTGAGCTGCTGCCGGAGGTCGCCCGGACGTATGGAGTGAACGGCTCCAGGCTCTTCGCGCATCCATGGACGGAAACGGACTTCATCGCGCTGAACACGCAGCGGCGACTCTTTCGCGACGCCTCAGTCCGCCAGGCGGTCGCCTACGCGATCGACCGCGACGCGCTTCTGCACTCGTTGGGCTTCCTCGCCGGTCGGGTCACCGACCAGCTCATTCCACCGTCCCTCCCCGGTTTCCGGAACGCGAAGATCTATCCGCTCAAGGCGGACGTCGCGACGGCGAAGCGGCTGATGCATGGCCGAACCGGACGAGCTGTCCTCTACATGGCGGCGATACCGGGCAGCGCCGAGGTAGCCAACGCAATCAGCCGCCAGCTGGGCCGGATCGGAATCAACGTCGATGAGCTGCTGTTTCCCGTCGCCGAATTCGACCGGCGTATCCATCGCCGCGCCGAACCATTCGACATGACCGTCCGCGGTTGGGTCGCCGACTACTTGGATCCGTACGACTTCATCAATGTGATGCTGTCGGGGCGCAACGTCCCCGCGACCGGAAACGAGAACACGGCCCACTTCGCCGATCCCCAGTTCGACCGTCGGATGGAGGCGGCGGCGGGCCTTACGGGTGCCGCCCGCTACGCGGCATACGCTCGGCTCGAGATCGACCTCCTCCGCAAGGCCGCCCCGCTCGTCCCGTTTGCGAACACGTATCGGATCGAGTTCGTCTCGCGCCGACTCGGCTGCATCGTGCTCGCCCCGGCCGGCGGTGGGCTCGACATCGCGGCGGCGTGCGTGAGGTAACGGGCGTTCACCCGGCCAGCACGATGGTCACCGGCCCGTCGTTGACGAGCTCGACCCGCATTCGCGTCCCGAAGACGCCCGTCGCCACCTCGACACCAAGCCCCCGCAGCGCGGCGCAGAACGCCTCGTAGACCGGTTCCGCCTCCGCCGGCGGCGCGGCATGCGAGAAGCTCGGCCGGTTGCCCTTCGCAGTCTCCGCGATCAGCGTGAACTGGGAGACGACGAGCGCGGCGCCGCCGATGTCGACCAGCGAGCGATCGAATTTCCCCTCCTCGTTGGCGAAGATGCGGAGCTGCGCGATCTTGCCGGCGAGCCGCTCCGCGTTCTCTACGGTGTCGCCCCGCGCCACCCCGAGCAGCACGCACAGCCCGGCCCCGATCTCGCCGCCGGGCGCCGCCTTCGCCCGCGCGACCCGCTGGACGACGGCTCTCAGCTCTCGAGGTCCATGACGCGCGAGGCGTAGTGCTCGTCGCCGGGCCGCAGCGAGCGCGCCAGCTTGTAGTGGCCGTTCGCCTCCGCCGCGTGCCCCTGCTTCTCGAGACAGCGACCGAGCGCGTAGTGCGCGTAGTCGTCAGTCGGCGAGAGCTCGAGCAGCTTGCGGAACTCCGCCGCCGCCTCGTCGTAGCGCCCGAGACGGAAGTAGGCGATCCCGAGCGACTCGCGGATCGAGGCCTTGTTCGGCTCCCGGCGCTTGGCCTTCTCGAGCGGCACCGTCGCCTGGGCCGCCATCCCCTTGCGGAGATGCCGCTTGCCCTGCTGGAAGTAGTCGTAGACCTCGCTCACATCACCCTCAGGTACGGAAAGTTCTCTTCCACCAAGTCAAGCGGATGCGTCAAGTCGCGCGTGGGGCCGATCTCGACCGCGTGCACGGTCTCTCCCGCGTCGATCAGCCTCTGAAACGCCTCTGCGAGCTCGTACGGCGGGCCTGCCAGATCGTCGAGCAGCGCCGGGTCGAAGCGTTCGCCGAGGCGCCACAAAGGCGCCGCCGCGAGGGTGTTCGCTGGATCGTCGTCGAGCACCTTGGTGATGCGCTCGCCCTCGATGCGGAGCGCGTAGCGGCCGGGCGGCGACGGCGGCGGATCCCGGCGGCCCGCGATCGCGTGCCCCGGTGTCGCGGCGAACCGGCCGACGTCGCCCGGCGAGAAGACCGTGTC
>JBKPRD010000035.1:0-13394 GCA_046734415.1 Actinomycetota bacterium
GCGCACCTTGACGACGTGGTCGCCGCGGTCACGGTGGGTGTGGAGCTCGGTCGGCGGGTGGATGTCGCGGTGGTAGAACGGCGCGTGCTCCATCAACTGGCCGTACTCGTTGCGGTAGCGGCGCGGGATCTCGATCAGGCCGGGCGACTCGAAAACCACGTGTCGCTGGGGGCCCTCGGCAGCGAAGCGGTAGGTCGTGCCGCGCGGGACGACGACGTAGTCTCCCTCCTTGTACGGCAGGTCGCCGAAGATGGTCTCGAGGGTCCCGGAGCCCTCGTGGACGAAGATCACCTCGTCGCCCTCGCCGTTCCGGTAGAAGAAGTCCATCCCCTCGTTCGGCCGCGCGAGCGAAATCTCGACGTCGGCGTTCCACATCAACAGGCGGCGGCCGGAGATCGGGTCGCCCTCTTCCGGGACGCCCCAGGTGCGGAGGTGCCGGTGCGCATGCGCGTCCGGAACCCACTCGTCGCGCTCGATCGGCTCGAAGTCACCGAGCTCGCGCACCCGGCACGGCGACTGGAGGTGGTAGAGGATCGACTCGTTCCCGGAGAAGCCCTCGAGCCCCATGACCTCCTCGGTCAGGAGCGTCCCGTTGTCGCGGAACTGGATGTGCCGCTTCCGCGGAACGTCGCCGAGCCGGTGGTACATCGGCATGGGCGGAAGGATAGCCGCGCCTCTGCTCGTCCCTTTCGGACATGACAGGGGTCAGACCCCTTACAACTCCCTTCCGCTCCAGAAGCCGATTCGTGGACGAGTTGTTGCAGTCTTGGCGCGTTCGGGGTCAGACCCCTGACATGTCCCAAGAGGACGATGCGAGGGCTTCGGCTGCGAGCGCAGCGAGCTGCTGCCCGACCGCCGGTGCGAACTTGAAGCCGTGCCCCGAACAGGCGGAACCGACGACGATCCGGCCGTGCCGCTCGAGGATGAACCGCTCGTCGTCGGTCGTCGTGTAGAAGCAGCTCTCCGCCCCGGCCGGCTCGGGGTCGGCAGCCGGGAAGCGAGCCGCCGTCCACTCGGCGATCTCCTCCACGAGCGCGGGATCGGCTCCGACCTCGTCGTCGGGGTCGGCCGGCTTGCCCCGCATGTGGCTGCCCACCTTCAGCCCGTAGACGGGGTCGTACAGCGAGTAGAACCCGTGACCGCGTGTGACCACCTCGGCGACGACCGATGGAATGTCGCCCTCGACGTTGAAATAGACGATCGTCTCGCGCGTCTCCACGACCGGGAGCTCGATCCCGACGGGCGCCAGCAGCCGGCGCGCCCACGGGCCGGCGCACACCACGACCACCGGCTCCTCGACGTTCTCGAGCGACTCGATCCGGCGGCCCGTGACGATCGGGAGACCGCGCGCGAACGCCCGCATCGCCCGATCCGCGTAGACGATCCCTGCGTCTGGCTGGAGCAGGACGTTCGTATCGGGGGCCGGCGAGACCCCGAACCGCTCCTCGGCGTCCGACCACGTGAGGATCTCGCAGGCCGCGTCGCATTCCAGCAGCGCCTTCTCCGAGCTGACGACGCCTTCGCGGTACAGCTCCAGAAGCCCGTTCAGCAAGAGCAGCTGCTGCCCGCTCTCGCGCTCCAGCTCGCGCCACCCTGCGAGCGCCTCCTGTGCCAACCGCACCCACTTCACCTCGGGGTACGCGAGCCGGAAAATCCGGGAGTGCCCGTGGGACGAGCCGCGCGTGTGCCCGAGCTCGAACTGCTCGTAGACGACGACGTCGACGCCGCGCCGCCGCAACGACCACGCGGTGGCGAGCCCGTTGATGCCCGCGCCGATGACCGCGACCTCAGCCAACCGTGTTCCTCAGGATGCCGATCCCCTCGACCTCGAGCTCGACGACATCGCCGCGCTGGAGCCACCGGCCGTCGCCGTGCTCGAGGATACAACCGGCTCCCACTGTCCCCGAGCCGAGGACGTCGCCCGGCAGCAGCTTCGTGTTGCGCGCGGCGTGCTCGACGAGCCGAGCCCACGAGAACTGCATCTCGCCGAGCTCGCCCCGGGAACGCTGCTCCCCGTTCACGCGGGCGACCATCGTCGCGGACGAGCCGTCGAACTCGTCCGGCGTGACGACGAACGGCCCGAGCGAGGTGGCGAAATCCTTCCCCTTTGCCGGCCCGAGCCCGACCTTCATCTCGGCGCGCTGCAGGTCGCGCGCCGACCAGTCGTTCATCACGGTGAAACCCGCGATCCGCCTGTCGAGCCCGGCGATCGCCGCCACCTCGAGTTCGTAGTCGAGCTCGGCCGTCCCCTCCGGGTACGGGACCTCGTCCTCTGGCCCGAATATCGAAGCCGGGTTCGAGAAGTAGAACACCGGCTGCTCGTACCACTCGGGCGGCACCTCCTGCCCGCGCAGGGCACGCGCCGCCCGAACGTGCTGCTCGAAGGAGTAGAAGTCGCGCACCGAGGGCGGATGCAGCACCGGCGCCCGGAGCAGCACGTCGGCGAGCGGGTACTCGGCGTGCTCGCGGGCCGAGCCGCCGCCGGTGAAGAACGACTGAAGCGTCTGGGCGGCGAGCTGGATCACACGGTCGCCGTCGATCCGGCCGGGCCAGCCGCGCTCGAGTGCCAGTTCCTTCGGCGTGAACATGCAGAGCTTCACCGCCCGGAGCCTAGTGACGCGTCGACGGGAAAGGCCGTCAGGGCTCCGTGTGGACGATGATCTCCGACACCGAGGGCAGCTCGTCGCGGATCCGCTCCTCGACCTCGCTCGCGCGCGCGTGCGCCTCCGCGAGCGGCGCCGCCGGCTCGAGGCCGAGGGTCAGGAAGAGGACCAGCCCTTCGTCCGTCTGCAGGAACCGCAGCTCGCGCGGAGCGCCGCCGGTCTGCTCCCGCACGATCCTGCCGACGGCCTCGGCGTCACGCGCGACCTGGGCCCCGCCGGCGCGCGTCCCCTCGGCCTCCTCGGCGAGCGGCTCCAGGTGCGTCTGCACCACGTCGACGCCCGGCAGCGCTTCCTCGATCGCCTGCTCGACCTCGTTCGCGACCCCGTGAGCCTCGTCGAGCGACAGGTCGCCCGGCAGCTTCAGGTGCAGCGAGACCTCGGTTCGCCCATCGACGTGCAGCACGTTGACGTTGTGGATCTCGCGGACCTGCGGGACGCGCAGCGCCGCCGCCTGGGCGAGCTCGCGCGTGATCGCGTCCCCCTCCTCCGGCTCCACGTGCACGACCACGTCCGTCTCCGGCAGCGCCCGCTGGATCGCCTCCTCGACCTTGTCGGCGGCCGCATGCCCCTGGCCGACCGCCGCCCCCGGCGAGACCGCGATAACCACGTCGGCGAAGTGGCGTCCCGCCGCCGACCGCATGCGCAGCCGCCGTAGCGTCACCGCCGGCTCGATGCCGGCGATCGCGGCCCGCGCCGCCTCCTCGGCGCCCGCAGGCGCACGGTCCATGAGGACGTCGATGTTGCGGCGCATCAGGCGGAGCGAGGCGCTCAGCACGAGCGCCGCGACAAACAGGGCTGCGACCGAGTCCCCGGCCGCCCAGCCGGCCCGCGCCGCGACCAGGCCCGCGAGCACGGCGAGCGAACCGGCGAAGTCGCTGCTGAAGTGGAGCGCATTCGAGAGCAGGGCCGCGCTCTGGAAGCGCCGCGCGGTGCGGAAAGACACGACCGCACGCGTCACGTCGATCGCGAGCACGACGACGATGACGACGAACGCGTACCAGCGCGCGTCGACGGTGATCTCCACCCAGCCTGCGAGCCGCGCGACCGCCAGAGCCGCGACGCCGACACTGACAAGCGCAAGCAGGCCGGCCTCGAACAGCGCCGCCAGGTGCTCGGCCTTGCCGTGGCCGTACTGGTGCTGCGCGTCCGCCGGGCGGCCGGAGACGCCGACCGCAAAGAACGTCAGCAGCGCCGCAACGAGGTCCGTCCCCGAGTGCAGCGCCTCGGAGACGAGACCGAGCGAGCCGGTCGGGATCCCCGCTGCCAGCTTCAGGGCGATCAGCGCGCACGCGGCGCCGACCGAGATCAGCGCTGTCCGGCGCTGTGGGTTCATCCCTGGAAGGCTACGACGCGCGCTAGAGGTTGCCGCGCAGGGCTTGCTCGCGCTCGATCGCCTCGAACAGGGCCTTGAAGTTGCCCTCCCCGAACGTGCGCGCGCCGTGGCGCTGGATCACCTCGAAGAAGAGCGTCGGCCGGTCCTGCGCCGGCTTCGTGAAGATCTGCAGCAGGTAACCGTCCTCGTCTCGGTCGACGAGGATCCCGAGGCGGCGCAAGTCTGCCCACGACTCCTCGATCTCGCCGACGCGGTCGAACGCATCCTCGTAGTAGGCGTCCGGCGTCCTCAGGAAGAGGATTCCACGCTCCTGCAGCGCCTCGACCGTGCGGACGACGTCGGCGGTCTGGATCGCGACGTGCTGTACGCCCGGGCCGGCGTTGTACTCGAGGTATTCCGCGATCTGGCTCTTCCGCCGCCCCTCGGCCGGCTCGTTGATCGGGAACTTGATCTTCCCCGCGCCGTCCGCCATCACCTTCGACATCAGCGCCGAGTACTCGGTGTGAATCTGCTCGTCGTCGTAGTGGATGATGTTCTCGAACCCGAGCACGCGCTCGTAGAAGCCGACCCACTCGTCCATCTTCCCGAGCTCGACGTTGCCGACGCAGTGGTCGAGGACCGTCAGGCCGACGCCGGCGCCGCGGCCGTCCTCCTCGACCCCGACGTAGCCAGGCAGATGGGCGCCGGCATAGTCGTCCCGCGCGACGAACGAGTGGACGACGTCGCCGTAGGTGGCGATCGACGAGATCTGGACCCGGCCCACGTCGTCCTCCAGCCACTCCGGCTCGCGCACCCCTCGCGCACCGCGCTCGACCGCGACCGAGTACGCCTTGGCGGCGTCCGGGACGCGCAACGCGATGTCGCGGACGCCGTCGCCGTGCACGCAGGCGAACCGCGAGACTTCGTGGTCGGCCGACAGGCTGCTCGTGACGACTAGCGTCACCTCGCCCTGGCGCAGGACGTAGGAGGCGCGGTCGCGGACGCCGGTCTCCGGGCCGCAGTACGCGTGCCGGCGGAAGCCGAAGGCGAGCTCGTAGTAGTAGGCGGCCTGCCTGGCGTTTCCGACCCAGAGCTCGACGTGGTCCCAGCCCTCCAGGGGCATCGGATCCCGATCGCTCATGGACTCGATATTACGCGCGATCACTCGGCCCGCACCGGCAGCGGCGCGCGCTGCCAGTGGCGTTCGAGCACGATCCCGGCGAGGATCGTGAAGCCGCCGACGACCTGGAGCGGGTGCAGATCCTCCGAGAGGATCAGGAAGGCGAACACTGCCGCGACGAACGGCTGGATGTTCGCGAACAACGTCGCCCGCGACGGCCCCACGTGGTGGATGGCGGTGAACCAGAGCAGGTTCGTCAGGAAGAGCGGCCCGACGATCGCGAAGGCGAGGCAGGCCCAGACCAGCGCGCTCAGGGAGCCGTAGTCCTGCTCGGCGAGCTGCGGCGAGCTCAGCGCCAGGAAGGGCACGCACATGACGAGCAGGACGACGGCGCTGATCCGGTACGGCGAGTAGCGCCGCATCAGCGGCGCGATCAGCACCGAGTACGCCGCCCACGACATCGCGAGGACGATCGCCAGCAGGTCGCCGCCCAGGTCGGAGGAGAGGTCGCCGCCCGACCCGAGCGCGACGAGCGCGACTCCGCCGAAGCCGATCGCGGCGGCGATCCAGAAGCGAAGCGAGAGTCGCTCGAGCCCCGTCAACGACGCGAAGATCGCGGCGAAGATCGGCGTCGTCCCGAGGATCAGCGCGACCGTCGTCGCCGTGCCGAGCTTGAGCGCGTAGACGAACGCGAGCTGGTTGATCAGCAGGATGGCGGAGGCGAGCCCGATCAGCTGCAGTGTGCGCCGCCCGCCGACGGCGAGCGAGTGCTCCAGCACGAGCGCGACGGCTGCGGCCAGCAGCGCCGCGGCGCCGTACCGGATCGAGCCGTAGGAGAGCGGCCGGAACCCGTGCGTGAGCACGTACCTGGTGACCGTGATGTTGAACGCCCAGATCAGGATCGTCGCCACCAGCATCAGGTCGACCAGGGTCACACGCCGCATCTCGCGACCCTAGCGAGGGGCTCCTCGGGCGCGGAGTACGATGAGCTGGATGGCGCGCCGCAAGGCGAAGATCTCGCAGGCGGTCGCCGCTCTCGGCGGCGACGTCGATCCGGTACTGGCCGAGGTGAAAGTTGCTGCGGCGCTCGCCGACCGCGACGGGATCGTGCGCTGGCAGAACCCGCGCTGGACCGAGCTCGCCGGCGACTGCGTCGGCCGCCCGCTCAGCGAGCACGTCGCGCCCGAGAGCAGCCACGAGTGGCGACGCGAGTTCACCAAGAAGGTGATCGGAACCGCCCGGACCTCGGACTACCAGATCAACATGCTCGCGCCCGACGGCGCCCACCTCCCGATCGACGTCAGCTCGGTCGTGGTCGAGGGAGCCGACCACCGCATCGTCGGCGTCTTCGGCCTCGTCGAGCCGGTCGCGAGGGAGTTCACCCCGCCGCCGCTCGCCGCCGGGCTGACCCCGCGCCAGCTCGAGATCCTCCACCTCCTAGACCACGGCTACTCGACCCGCCAGATCGCGCACCGGCTCGGAATCCAGCCGGACACGGTGCGCAACCACGTCAGCGGGCTGCTGCGGACGCTCGGCGTCCACTCGCGGCTGGAGGCGGTCGCCGAGGGCCGGCGGCGCGGCCTGATCCGAAGTTGACGCAGACGGACTAGGCAGCTCCGCGGTCCGAGCAGCGTTGCGGGGTGCCCGAGCAGGAACATGCGCCACGCCACGCCGCGTTTCGGTCGACGTCTGGGCCTGGACCCCGTCCGAGCCGAGCCGACTGCTGATCGACGCCTACGAGCAGAGTCGCATCCGCGCCTTCATCGACGCCACCGGGTAGCGAGATAGGCTTCCGGCCGTGCCGACGATCGAGGAGATCGACGCCCTCGTCGGGCCCGCGACGCCCCACTTCGCGTACCAGATCCGCGCCCGCGTCGAGGAGCTGGTGCGCGACCTGCCGGAGGACAATCCGGTGCGGCGCTACGGCGAGGAGAAGATGGAGCTCCTCGACCGGCTCGGCTACGCCTCCTCGAAGGCCGAGGAGGGCCCGCGCGAGCCCCGAACGCGGCCGGGCTGGGAGGAGATCCCGAGCGCCGCGCCGATCGACGAGCCGCTGCCTCGACGGCAGTGACATCCGAGTCCGTCCTCGTCACCGGCGGATCGAGGGGGATCGGCAAGGAGATCGCGTGCCGGTTCGCGGAGCTCGGCGCAAAGCGCGTCGCGATCGGCTACGTCCGCAACGACTCCGCGGCCGAACAGGCGGCCGACGAGCTGCGCGCGCTCGGCGCCGAGCCCGTGCTCGTGCGCGGCAACGTCGCCTCCACGCGCGTCGCCGAGGAGGTCGCCGCGCTCGGGCGACTCGACGCGATCGTTCACGCGGCGGCGACGGGAGTGATCCGTCCCGCGCTCGAGACCACCGACAAGCACTTCGACTGGACGCTCGCCGCGAATGCGCGCGCGTTTCTCTCCCTCGCCCGTACGGCGGCTCCCCAGATGCCGGCCGGCTCTTCCCTCGTCGCCGTCTCCAGCCTCGGCTCGGTGCGTGTGCTCGAGAACTACGCGCTCGTCGGCACCTCGAAGGCGGCCCTCGAGGCGCTCGTTCGCTACCTCGCGGTCGAGCTCGCCCCGCGCGGAATCCGCGTCAACGCCGTTTCCGCCGGGGTGGTCGAGACCGACGCACTCGACTACTTTCCCAACCGCGAGCAGATGCTCTCCTGGAGCAAGGAGCGCACGCCCGCGGGCCGCCTCGTCGAGCCGCGCGAGATCGCCGACGCGGTCGCCTTCCTCTGCTCGTCGCAGGCGGAGATGATCAGGGGGCAGACGATCGTGGTCGACGGCGGCTTCTCCCTCCGCGTCTGAGCGCGGTGTTACAAGGCGTGGTGTGTGGCCGACTGACGAGAACCGGGAGGCGTGGGAGCAGCGGTTCGGGCCGCGGGACGACGCGCGCGGGTTGACGGAGGCGGTCCGCGAGCGGCTGCCGGCGCTCGAGGGCAAGCACGTGCTCAACCTCCCGTGCGGGACCGGTCAGGTCGCTACCGAGCTGACCGCCCTCGGCGCTCTCGTCACCGGCATCGACCCTTCGGAGGCGAAGCTTGCGGCCGCACGCCAGCGGGCGCCGGACGCCGCGTTCTTCCAGGCGGAGCTCGACGAGCTGCCCCTCCAGTTCCGCCGGCACCGGTTCGCACTCGTGTACGCCGCAGAGGGGACGCTCGCCGGTGTGCGAGAGCTCCGGCCGTTCGCCTCCGCCCTCGCTGCGGCCCTGCGCAAGAACGGCCGGCTGATCCTCTACGACTGGCACCCGGTCGCTCTCTGCATCGACCCAATCGGCCTCCGCTGGCGCGACAGCTACTTCACGGAAGGCCTCTGGCGGCTCGGCGAGGTGGCGGTCGCCTTCGGCTCCGTGCTCGACGTGACGGAGATCGCAGAGCTCCCGCCCGCCACCGGCGAGCCCGGCGCGGCACGGCTCGACCCGCGGGTGCCCACGACCCTCCTGCTCGACGCGACGAGGCCTTAGGGCGACTCGCGCATGAACCCCTGGCGTGCCGCGCTGACGAGCGCGACCGCCTCGGGGAACAGGATCCGCATCGCGTCGCGGAGGGCGAGCGCCTGTTCATCGACGCCGCCTGTCGCCTCGACACGAGAGAGCGCGGCGGCCGTGAGCTCGACGGCCGTGTTGAGCGTCAGAGTCGCGAACTGCTCGCGCTGCGCCTCGGCGACGGACTCGGCTTGCTGCTCGGCGAACTCGCGCAGGCCGCGCATCAGCTCTTCCGGATCGCCGCCAAAGGGGAAGTTGAAGCTGCCCTCCATCTCTCCCCAGGCTAGCTGAGCTCGAGCTTGTAGCCGCCGAGAACGTCCGTCTCGAGCTCGCCCACGACCTCGATGCCGCGCTTCATGAGTTCGCCGAACGGCGAGCCGGGGCCCTCGCCGAGCGCCTGCTCGAGCCGGCGCGTCGCCACTCCGATCGCATCGAGGAGGGCGGGCGTCGCGAGCCGGGGCGGGGCGCCGATCGTCCGCTCGAGCTCGAGCGCGGCCTCCTCGGCCTCCTCGATTCCCTCCGGGTGCTCCGTCAGCCGAAGCGAGAGCAGCTCGGCCCGGAGCTCCTCCAGCTTCCCGCCGCCCCCGGCCTCGCCGGCCAGCTCGCAGAGCGCGGCGATCGAGACTGCCGCCCGCACGAGCCGCCGATCCCGCAGCGTGCGCCCGTCCCCGTCGAGGGCTACCCACGTCCGCCGCGCCCCTTCGCCCTCGAACGCGCACAGATACACGCGCGCCCCAGGCTCGGGCTCGGCCGGGATCACGCCCGAGAGCGTCTCCCCGGGCGCGGCGAAGGCCGCCCCCGCCGCCGCGATCGCGTCCAGCTCCGCCTGTAGCTCCACCCGCCGGAGAGTCTGTCCTAGGATTGAGAGACCATGCGACGCAAGCGTGAGCAGCCCGAGGACAGGACGTTCGTCGACGCCGAGGCACACCTCCGCGAGGTGATCGCCGCCGAGATGGAGCGCCAGGAGGCGGAGCTCCTCCGCACCCTCTCGCTCCAACGCGCCGAGGCCGCCGCGCAGCTGGCCGAGGAGCACCGGAAGTTGACGCAGGAGCGCCGCGACGAGGTTACCCGGGCCGAGCAGCGGATCCTGACCGAGCTCTCGACGCGGCTCGTCGCCGCGCAGAAGGAGTTCGAGGTGAAGCTGGCCAGCTGGACGCAGGACATCGAGCGCCTCCGCGAGGGCCTCGCCGCGCAGTTCGCGCGCCTCGAGCAGCGGCAGCGACAGCTGATCACCGAGGCGGAAAGCCGCTTCGCCCGCGAGACCGAGCGGCTGATGTCCGACGCCGACGAAAGCCGCGCGTCGCTGACGCGGCTGCGGACGGAGATCGAGCGCCAGATCACGGAGGCGAACGACGCGGCAGCGAGCGAGTTGGAGACCCACGCGGCCGAGCGCCGGCGCGCGCTGCACGAGGTCGCCGACCGGCTGCGCAACCGCGAGCGCAGCCTGGAGGAGCAGATCGAGCGCGAGCTCGGCGAGAGCGCGCGGAAGGTGAGCGAATCGTTCGGCGATGTCGAGCGGCGCCTGGTCGAGCAGGTCGAGCGCTCGGTCGCGCGCGAGGCGGCGCGCCTGACCGAGGAGGCGGCGATCGAGTTCAACAGCGCGATCCGCACGACCCGCGAGGAGGCGGCTCGCCGCCTCTCCCGGGAGCTCGACCGCGCGATCGAGTCCTTCTCCCACAGGGCGGAGCAGCTGCTCGGCGAGCGGCTCGCCGAGATCGGCCAGTCCGGCGGTGGCCAGATCGAGCGGCGGCTGCAGAACGTCATTCGCGACCTGGAGCGGCACCAGGAGGAGTTCCTCGCCCAGCTCGAGCACCGGATGGCGCAGGCCGAAGCGTCGCTTCGGCAGCGTATGGAGGGGCTCGCGAGTATGGCCGGGAGCCGCCCGCATGGCTGATCCCCGCCAACTTTCGACACAAGGGATCGTCTAGGAGAGGGCGAACGAAGGCGCGTGACGCAAATGACCAAGATCGCCGAACCCGAGCACACAGAGCGCGCAAAAGTGCAGAGCTGGCGTCTGCACGTGCTGATCGAGGCGGGCTACCCGCTTCCGCTCGCCGAGAAGCTGGCGGACAGCGAGGCCGACCTGCACCGCGCGGTCGAACTGGTCACGTCCGGGTGCGGCCACGAGACGGCCGCGCGCATCCTGCTCTAGCCGCTACCTGCCGACGAACGCACGAGCCTCGCGGGCGAGCGGCGCCCACTTGCCCGAGTCGGTGGGCTCGATACGCACCCACTCCTTCATCGGGCGCCCTTTGCCGGCGTCGAACGGCGCGCCCTCGCCCGCCTCGATCAGCTCCCGCACGCGCCGGCTCGGAAGCTTCACCACGAGCGCGCCCTGGGAGACCATCGCGAAGATCTTCCCGCCGACCTTCAAGGCGGACGCGCCGAACTTCCCGCCGGGCGCCGGCGGCTCCACGTCGGGATCGTCGGCGAAGCCGGCGACGAGCCGCGCGAACAGATCGTCGGCGGCCGGCAAAGCTAGAGCGGGACGACCTCGTCGCCAGGATGGAGCTCGCCGCCGACGAGGATCTCCGCGTTCAGGCCTGCTCGGTGCACGAGCGCCTTGATCGCGCCGGGGGCGGTCCGCGCCTCCATCGTCGTGCACGGCTCGCACAGCTCGATCCCGCGGCACTCGGCGGGCCCGACGCGGAAGCGCCTGCCGACGAGCGCGTTCAGGTCGATCCCGCGGGTGAGGATGTTGCGACCGGTCGCCGCCGCGTCGATCTCGAGGCCGTCCTCGGCGGTAATCCGCTCGAGCTGCTCCGACTCGATCAGCGTCACCTCCTGATGCGGCCGGCCGGTGTCGAAGTAGCGGTTCCCGTCCAGGCCTTTCCCGGCGACGGCTTGAACGGACTCGACCGGCTGCGGCAGCTCCCCGCGCTGCGGCGAGATGAAGATCGCCTCCACCCGTCCCTTCATCGACGTGATCGTAAAGGACGAGCCGGAAGAGACAATTGAGAAAGTACGTATCAGAGAATACACTGCCGGGATGCCTCGCTTCACGATCTCAGGCCGGCCGTTCGAGCTCGATCACGATCGGGTCGAGCGGGCGGTCGTCGGGATCCTGCCGGACCCGGTCCGAGAGCATTACGTCGTGGTCGGCGGCCGGCGGTTTCCGCCGAAGCAAGTGGTCGCCCGCGCCACCGGTCTCGACCGCGCCGACTTCACCACACATCAGGCCCGCCGCGTGCTCAAGCGTCTGGGGTTCACCGCGGCACGTAGAGGCGCCCGCGAACCGGAGACGGTCCCCGAGGGCCTTGGCCCACACGGCGGCCGGCAGTCCGCTGCCCTCGCCCCGTTCGCCGGGAAGTGGGTTGCGCTCGGCGCGCCGGCGGAGGTGCTGGTCGCGGCGGACTCGCCCGAGGAGGTGCTCGCGTGGCTCGCCCACCATGAGCGACGAGCCGGGTACGGCATGTTCCGCGTACCGTCGTCGGTCGACGAGGCCGAAGGCGTCGCACCCTCGTGAGGTTCGACTTCCTCGAGCTTCCGGGTGAGAGCTCGACGTCGCTGGCGCGCCCGGTCGTCCCGGTTCAGATCGAGGACCTCGAGGAGGCTCCTCAGCTGTGCCTTGTCGATACCGGGTCGACATCGAACCACTTCGCAAGTTGGATCGCAGAGGCGGTCGGCCTCGATCTGGCCCGCGCACCGGAGACCACGATCAGGGTCGGCGGGCTGAGTACGAACGGCCGCACGGTGCGCGCCGACCTGACGATCGCGGGTCTCCGCTACGACGCGCCGATTGTTTTCTGCGACCCCTGGCCGTTCTCGTTCAGCCTTCTCGGCCAGGAAGGCTTTCTGCGTTTCTTCCGAGTGACGATCTGTGCGGCAGAGTTCTGGCTCGACGTCGAACCCGAGCGACAGCAATGATCGAGCCATGAAGGTCGAGCCGCTCGTCTACGGCGACCGCAAGGTCTTCACCGTCGCGGGCTTCAACCGCGGCGTCGCTACCTGGCTGCAGCGGCTACCGACGATCTGGGTCGAGGGCGAGGTCACCGAGCTGCGCCGCCAGGCGGCGTGGCAGACGGTCTTCTTCACGCTCAAGGATCCGGAGAACGGCACGTGTCTCGCGGCCGCGATGCCGCGCGGGCAGTTCGACGCGCTCCGGCTCGACCTCCGCAACGGCGAGCGCGTCCATGTCTACGGCCGACCGGAGCTGTGGGAGCAGAAGGGCGAGCTGCGGCTACGTGCGCTGTCGATCGAGCGGTTCGGGCTCGGCGAGCACCTCGCCGCGCTCGAGCGGCTGAAGGCGAAGCTCGCCGCCGAGGGCCTCTTCGCGGAGTCGCGGAAGCGGCCGCTGCCGCGGCTCCCTGGCCGGATCGGCCTCGTCACCGGCAACGACGCCGCCGCCAAGCGCGACGTGCTGACCGCGATCCAGTCTCGATTCCCGCCCGCCCGCGTCCTCGTCGCGGAGACGTACGTGCAGGGGCCGCGCGCGGCGCCGGAGATGGTCGCGGCGCTGGAGGCCGTGTGCGCCGCGCCGGAGATCGACGTTGTCGTCCTCGCCCGCGGCGGCGGCGGATTCGAGGATCTGCTCCCGTTCAGCGACGAGCGGCTCGTGCGCGCGGTCGCCGGCTGTCCGGTCCCGGTCGTGACCGCAGTCGGCCACGAGCAGGACACGCCCCTCTGCGACCTCGCCGCCGACCAGCGCGCGTCGACGCCGACCGCGGCCGGACGGCTCGTCGTCCCGGACCTGGACGAGCTGCTCGGCGACCTGGCCCGCGGGCGCGAGGGGCTCGCGCGCGGGACGCGGCTGACCCTCGAGCGACACTCCGCGCGGCTGGCGCAGGCCCACGAGCGCCTGCGCCGCGCGCCGGTGCTCCTCGT
>JBKPRD010000036.1:0-5269 GCA_046734415.1 Actinomycetota bacterium
CAGCAGCGTCTTGCCCCCCTTCTCCTCGAAGGTCACCGTGGTGACGGCCTGACCGCCCTCACCTTCCTCGTTGGTCCAGACGAGGCGCGAGGGCGGTGTCACCTCGAGGTACTTGCCGAAGAACGCCATCGTCTTCGAGCCCTCGTGGCCGAACACGAAGCGGTAACCGCCCCCGACACGGACATCCGCCTCGCACGAGAGCAGGGACATGCCCATCGACTTCGGCGCCCACCACCGCATGAGCAGCTCGGGCTTGGTCCACGCCTCGAACACGAGGCGCGCCGGGCCATCGAAGGTCCGCGTCACGACGAACTCGCGCTCGGACTTCCGTTCCACCGTCGTGGGGTTCTTCACCGGGGTGGGCTCACTTCTTCTTGCTGCGTCCATTGGTCTTCTCCTTCTGTTTCAGTTCCTCGACGACCTTGTCCAACTCGCCGAAGCGTGAAGCCCAGAGCTGGCGGTACTCCTCGATCCAAGCTGTCTCTTGCTCCAGTCGGCGCGGGCCGAGCTTGCAGGTCCGCACGCGCCCGATCTTCTCCGTGGCGACGAGCCCGGCCTGCTCCAAGACGCCGACGTGCTTCTTCATGCCCGTGAGGGTCATGTGGAATTTCTCGGCAAGGTCCGTGATGGAAGCGTCTACACGGCCGAGCTGCTCCAGAACGCCGCGCCGGGTCGCGTCCGAGAGCGCGGAGAACGAGGCATCGAGGCGGGCATTGGGAGACTGAACCATGTGGTTCAGTATGTAGCGCACGGATTGGCGGCATGCAAGGGGAGGCGGAGCGCGCGCTGCGTCGCCAGCCGCGACTCGCCCCAAATCCACTCCAAGTCTTTGATCGAGCGGGTCGCCGGACGTAGGGGCCTTTGCCTATGCGAAAGCTGGTTCAAGCCGATAGCCAGACCCCCAAGACGACCCCGATGGGGATCGTCCTCAGCTCATTCCGTGACGGACGTCGCCCCACTTCCTCCAGGAGTCTTCCGCCGCGCTCGGCTGCCGCCTGCGTCGCTACCACGATCGCGACGGCCTTCTACGCGGTAACGACGCCGCGGGCCGGACGGTTACGCCGACCGGACGGCGCAACCAGTCGCGCCTTCACTCGCAAGACCTGTGTCTGCTCGGGCGGCCCACACCCGCGGTGCGAAGCGCCCATGTCGATCCGGCACAGGCTCGTTCGTCGTCCCTGGAAACACGGGGGCCGCTCAGGTCGAGACTGACGGCCCCCAGAACGGGACGAGGAGACGAGCGATGCGCGTGATGGTGTTGATTCAGGGTGACCAGCTGCTCCTCTTCGCTGCCGCTGCGGTCCTGACCTCGCTGCTCGTCGGGTCACGGTCTGCATCCTGACCAAGGACGGCTGGGACTGGCGCTACGAGCCGCGTTCCCCCGGCGTGGGCTTCATGCCCGCGCACCGCTGGAACATCCCTCGCCTATCTGCCGTCGTTCCGAAGGAGACCGACGAGGCTGGAGCGCGGGCGTTTATCGCCAAGCTGGACCAGCAGGTGAAGGCAACCAAGGACGCCAGCACCCTGGAGGCGGCCCAGGTGGCGTTCGGCGGCAAGAACGTGGGCAAGGCTTGAGAGGCTTCGACGAAAACGCAAGTTGCTGCGTCACCCGAGGCTGCGCCTAATGCTCATCACTCCTCGACCACTTCGGGATCGGCTTGTCTGATCAGGGTGCGTAGCCGGGAGAGTGTGCGACCTCTCCAGTCGCCGAGCTCCTCGATCTTGGCATCCACGGACTTGGAAGGAGAATGGCCATTCTTCGGCTTCATGGTTTTCCTCATCGTTCTGACCTCGATCTACCGGCTCGTTTGCAAGCACAGCCTGCGGTTCTGCGGACGAAGGGCCCACGAGGCCAACGTGATCGCCGCGATCGTGACGGTGACGACGATGATCCACGCGCCGTCGTTGCACGCAACGTGGGAAATGGTCGCTCCGATCATGTTGAAGAGGATCCCGGCGTAGGCCCACTCCTTCAGACGCGGAAAGCCGGGCCACAGGATGGCGAGGATCGCGAGGACCTTTCCAAGCCCGAGGGCGGGGAGGATGTACGACGGGTAACCGAGCCTCATGATCCCCTCGTTAGTGATCTCCAGACTCAGCAGCTCGAAAATGCCGCCGGTCATGCAGAAGACGACCAGGCCGGTCGTGGCCCAGTAGAGGATCGTCTTCGCCTTCGGTGCGTAATCTGCTTCCAGGGCTCGATGGGAAACGGGAAACATGGCGACCTCCAGTGACCCGCGAATCGCAGGTCTGATCGGAGGACGCTGGGGCAGGCCCAGATGGACACTCGGCCGATCATTCTCTTTCGAGCGCGTCTTCGGAGATTGTCTTCACGCGCCGTTCGAGCAAGGACTTCTCGGGGTGCGTCGGGGCGGCCGCAAGAGCTCGCTTCGTGTGCGCGAGCGCTCGATCGCGATCCCCACATCTCCGATGCAGCTCTCCGAGCGTGGCATCCCACAAGTAGTAGCCAAGGACCCAGCTCGGCGCCTCGAACGCCTCGAGCGCGGCGAGCCCCGCGTCGGGTCCCTTCCACTCGGCCAGCGCGATGGCACCATTCAAGACGTTGAGTGGCGACGGAGCGACGCGCTCGAGCACCTCGTAGAGCCGAACGATCTCCCCCCAGTTCGTTTCGGCATACGAAGGCGCCAGGCAGTGCTCCGCCGCGATGCCCGCCTCCGCGTGATAACGCGACACCCTCTCGCCGCGAGCGGATCTCACGAGGTGATCGAGCCCGCGCTGGATGAGCTCGCGATCCCAGAGCGAGCGATCCTGTTCTTCGAGGAGCAAGAGTCCTCCCCATCCGTCCACGCGAGCGTCGAACCGCGCCGCGTGGAAACACATGAGCGCAACGAGCGCGTCCGTCTCGGGGAGCGCGCCTGCGGGATCTTCCCTCAGCATGAGCGCCAATCGAAGCGCTTCGTCGCAAAGCTCGCGGCGGATCACGCGATCGGGCTGTGCGGAGCTGTAGCCCTCGTTGAAGAGCAAGTAGAGCATGTGAAGGACACCAGGCACACGCTCCGGATCGATGCTCTGTACCTCCGCGTGCTCGCGTAGCCGCGCGCGCGCACGCTGCAATCGCTTGTGAACGGCGTCTTCACTCTGGAACAACCGAAGCGCGATCTCCTGGGTACTGAAACCGCAGAGTGTCTTCAGCGCGAGCACGAGCTGCGACTCGGGGGGGATCGCGGGATCGGCGCAAACGAAGAGCAGCCGAAGCACGTCGTCGTTGACCTCTTGCTGCGCGTAGTCGGCGTGGACTTCGGCGAAGTAGCGCTGTTCCCGCGTCTCGCGGCGAAGCTCGTCGAGCACGTAGTTGTGCGCGACGCGATAGAGCCACGCCCCTGGATTGTCGGGCAGGCTCGACGACCACGATTGCGTCGCTTGGAGAAGGGCGGTCTGCGCGGCGTCTTCGCAGAGCTCCATCCGATGAGCACCGAATCGGTGCGAGAGAACGGAGACCAGGCGCCCGAGCTCCCGGCGGAACCAATGCTCTGGAAGCTCGGGCGCGGTCATATCAAAACGTCGTGATCTCGCGGATCTCGACGCTCGTAAACATTGGGACCTCCTTGGCGATCTCGACCGCACCCGCGAGCGACTCGGCCTCGATGAACGACCAGCCGCCGACGATCTCCTTGCCTTCGACGTACGGTCCGTCCGTCACTGCGCCGGCTCTGCACACCGCCGATGCGCCGCCCGGCTTGGGGCCCGAGCGCGGAGGGGGCTGTTCGAGGATCTCCTTCGCGTACTTGGCCATCCAGGACTTCCATTGCGTGTAGCCAGCCTGCATGTCGGCGGGGGATGGTTGATCGCGCGGATCAGTCGACTGTCGATAGAGAAAGAGGAACTTCATCGCTGGCCTCCTGAATGACCTGCTCCAGCGCAGGTCTGCTCGAATGACGCTGGGGCATCCCCGATTGGACATCAGGCTGCTCACTTGTTGGACGAGAAGCGCCGGAAGGGAGCCAGCCAGGCGTCGAGCTCCATGAGCGGCTCGGCCCGGATCCGGTAGACGCCCCGCTGCGCGTCGACCCTTGACTCGACGAAGCCAGCTTTGCGCAACACGCGGAAATGCTTGGACACCGAGGGCTGGGGCATCCGGAGCCGCTGCTCGATCTCACCCCCAGACCGCTCCGAGGATGCCAGGAGGCTCAGGATCGCCCGGTGGTTCGGTTCGGCGATGACGGCGAAGGCCCATGCGCGTCGTATGCCCATGTAGACATAGTCGTAGCAAGGCATGTTCTGCCGAGGCCACGTCTTTCCCCAGGAGCCGGCTGGGAGTCTCGACAACCTTGAACGTCGACGAGGTTCGGTCCGGTGCCTTCGGTACTCCGGCCTGGTGCGTCGGGCGCCTTGGCGACCGTGCCGCCGAGCGACGTCACCTTGGGCGCGGTCCTCACGGCGAGCCCGGGGCCAGTCTCCGCTCCAGGCCTGCGTTCCGCGGCACGCTCGCACAGCGCCGTCCGCGCCCCTGCAAGCGAAGTCGAGTCACCGCCGTCACCGGGGGTGTGCGATGAGAAGACATGTGCTGTGGATGCTTCCGTTGCTGGTCATCGGCTGTGGAGGTTCCGGCACCGAGAGCGCCACCCGCACGGATGCGCTGGGCAACAGTGAATGGGTCTTGACGTCCTTCACCTACGGTCCGGACGAGTTCGTCTTTCCCTGCCTCGACGAACTCTTCACGTTCGTGGGGACGAACTGGTTCCGTGCTCCTGGTGCTCAACGTGGCGCCGCGGCTCTGCATCGCGGTCGCGGCCGTCTGCTTCCTCTCCTTCATCGGAGCCGCACGGGACTTCGCCAGCTACCAGTCTGACGGGATGCTACTGGAAGCGGCGTTCATCTCCTTCTTCCTCGCCCCGCGCGGCCTGCGCCCTCGCGAGCAGCACCTCGGAGTACTCGTCATGTTGCGCCAGTGTTGCGCTCCGGCGTGCAACGGCGCGCAACTCAGCTCGAAGCGCCGCAACGACGACCAAGTCGACTCCAAGTTTTTCGCTGGGTTGTCCCACAACCCCTTGAAGTCACTTGCGCTTCTTGGGCCCGTTTCTATTTTCGAATCCTAGTTCCCCAGCTCAGCGCCTCGGCAAACCCGGGCCCCGCATGGACGATGGATGTCCGAGGCGGGTTGGCGACTGGAGCGAGCGCCGGGGAGGGATCGAGCCGAAAACGGGACGGTCCGTCCCGGGAGCATGACAGGGGTCGTCGGGGCCACGAGGAAGCCCGCCGGGCTTGAACGGGCACGGTCCCTGCTACGGTCCTGGCCCATGCGGGATCT
>JBKPRD010000037.1:0-14986 GCA_046734415.1 Actinomycetota bacterium
AGCGGCGCCCGCGATCACGGACGCCCGCGCCGGCCCCGCCTCGCGGACCGCCAGGACGAAGAGAAGCTGCGCGCCGCCGGGTGCGAGCAGCCCGGCGAGGAGGTACGGCCAGAGCTTGCCGCCCCACTCCCGCCCGGCGAGCGCGACGACGGCGCAGACGCAGAACCCGCTGAAGGCGGTCGCGAACGCGCCGACCAACGCGTCCCGGCTCCGCCGCATCGAGAACCCGAGAGCGACGGACATGCCCCCGAACAGCAGCGCAGACGCAAGGGCGAGTGCGACCCCGGACACCGTCCGAACCTAACCGGTTAGCGTTGGCGCGTGGCGATCGAACGGGTGTGCGTGATCGGTGCGGGCGTGATCGGCAGCCTTTACGCGGGTCATCTCGCGTCCGTCGCCGAGGTGAGCGTCCTCACCCGGCGCGACGAGCACGCCCGCGCACTGGCGGACGGCGGCCTGCGCATCTCCGGAAAGTCGGACCTGGTCGCGGCCGTGCACGCCACCGCCGATGCCGACGAGCTGCCGGCCTTCGACCTCGGGATCCTGGCGACCAAGGCGACGCAGCTCGAGGACGCGGCCCGGTCGCTGGCCGGCCACGCCGCGGAGGCGACGATGATGACGATCCAGAACGGCCTCGGCGCAGAGGAGCTGCTCCGCGCGCACGGGGACTGGCCGCTCGTCTCCGCGGTCACGTTCATGAGCGGCGTCCGCCACTCGGACGCACACGTCGAGTACGAGCTCGACACCGAGACGTGGCTCGGCCCCTATGCCGGCACGACCACGTACGACCAGGCGCAGGAGATCGAGGCGCTGCTGATAGCAGCGGGACTCCGCGCCCGCGCCTTCCCCGACCTGCGACCCGCGCAGTGGTCGAAGCTGATCTTCAACGCGACCGTGAACACCGTTGCCGCGCTCACGAACCTCCCGCACGTCGGCGCGTTCGCCGCGGTCGACGAGGCGACCGACCTCGGGAGGCTCGTCCGCGACCTGATGGAGGAGGGCAAGGCGGTTGCCGTGGCCGCAGGCGTCGAGCTGCACGAAGATCCCTGGGAGATGAACGTGCACGCCGTCCGGCGCGGCGAGACGCTCGCAGCACAGGGCCACTACGCGCACGTCCCCTCGATGCTCGAGGACGTGCGCAGCGGCCGTCCCACCGAGGTCGATTTCATCACCGGCGCGCTCGTCCGCGAGGCAGAGCGCCAGGGGGTCCCCGTGCCACTGCACACGGCGATGTACCGTCTCGTCAAGGCGCGGGAATGCGCATAGCCGTGATCGGCTGCGGCGCCGTCGGCTCGCTCTTCGCCGCCAACCTCGGCACGCTCGACGACGTCGAGGTCTGGGCGTACGACTCGTGGAAGGAGCATGTCGACGCGATCAACGCGAACGGCCTGCGCCTGTCGGGCGCGGGCGACGTGGTCGGCAAGGTCAACGCCACGAGCGACCCGCAGGAGCTCCCGCCCTGTGAGCTCGGCATCGTCGCGGTGAAGAGCATGCAGACCTCGGAGGCGGTCGCCGCGACCGCTCACGCCTTCGCCGAAGGCGCCGTCTGCTCCGTGCAGAACGGCGCGGGCAACGAGGAGCTGATCGCCGAGCACGTGGACGAGGTGATTCGCGGCACCACGTTCCCGGCGGGTCACGTGATCGAGCCCGGCCACGTCGGCTGGGACACGAAGGGCGACACGCACATCGGCCCCTTCGAGCCGCGCCCTGCGCCGATGGCGAAGGTCGAGGCGCTCGCCGCCGAGTGCACCCGCGCAGGGATGCCTGCGTACGCGCTCGCGGACGCCAGAGGAGCCCAGTGGCGGAAGCTGATCTTCAACGCCGCCTCGAACGCGATCGCCGCACTCACCGGCCGCACGCACGGCCAGGTCGCCGAGTCGCCGACGAGAGAGCTCGCCTGGGCAGTGATGGCCGAGGGCCGCGCCGTCGCCGACGCGCAGGGCATCACGCTCGACATGAGCCCGGAGGAGCTGTTCGACCACGCCGCCCGCCGGGACGTCGCCTACGGGCACAAGCCCTCGATGCTCCAGGACGTCGAGGCCGGCCGCGAGACGGAGATCGACTTCCTGAACGGTGCGATCGTCGCCTTCGGCGAGCGCCACGGCGTCGACGCGCCCCTCAACCGCGCGCTCACACAACTGATCAAGGGGAGGGTATGACGACCCAGAAAGAGATCGACCGCCGCTACGCCAACGTCCGCGCCCAGGCGGCCGATGACGGCCTCGACGCCGTCGTCGTCGCCGGCTCCGAGTACACCGGGTTCGAGGGCGCCGTTCGCTACCTCTCCGGCTTCCGCATCCTGCACCGCTACGCGTACGTCGTGCTCCCGCTCGAGGGTGAGCCCTCGGTCGTCTTTCCGCAGGAGGCCCGCTGGGTCGGCGACCACTCCGAGGCCTGGATCGAGGACAAGGTCTTCGCCGAGCATCCGGGGCAGTGGATCGCGGACCGCGGCTTCGGCCGCGTCGGCGTCTACGGGCTGGACTACGTCATGCCGGTCCGCGACTATCGTGCCGTCGCCGACGTCGCCGTCGCCTGGGACACGGGCTTCGACTGCGCCCGCGCGGTCAAGTCCGAGGAGGAGCTCGAGTCCGTCCGCGAGAGCTTCCGGCTGAACGAGGACGGCGTGCGGGCGGCGCTCGCCGCCTACGCCGTCGGCAGGACCGAGGCCGAGGTGATGGGCGAGGCCGAGCGCGTCTTCGCAGCCGGTGGGACCTGGCGGACGACGATGGACATGGTGCTCACCGGGCAGAACGGCGCGGCGGGACCGGAGTTCAAGCATCCGTCACACGCCCGCCGTATCGAGGAGAACGACCTCCTTCTCTACGGGCTCGAGATCGCCGCCTTCGGCGGCCACTGGGTCGAGTTCTCTCGCCCGTTCTGCGCCGGCCGGCCGAGCGAGGAGACGCTGTCGGCGCTCGATGCCTACGGCGAGTACGTCGAGGCGGCGCGCCGGACGATGCGCGCCGGCGCGACCGCCCACGACGTCCACATGGCCGTCTCGCAGCCCTTCAGGGACCGCGGCTTCACGCTCGGCCACGTCACCGGGCACTCGATCGGGATGACGATGATCGAGTTCCCTCGCGTCGGCGAGGGCAACGAGTTCGAGCTGCGCGAGAACATGGTGATCTCGATGCACCCGCACGCGATCACCGAGGACGAGCGCACTTGCCTCTACATGCAGGACACGTGGCTCGTCACTCCGGACGGGGGGCGGCCGTTCTCGCAGGTGCCGATCCGGATCTTCCGCCCGGGCGAAGACCTCGGGGGATAGAGAACTCCCGCCCGCCGGTCAGGCCCTGCGGGAGGAACAGCAGCACGCCGGCCATGAACGCGGCGACGACGACCGAGCTCGTCCCGGCGCGGACGTGGAGCCAGCTGACGGCGTCGGTCTCGGCTTCGCTCAGGAACGAGTCCAGCCCGCTGATCACGAGCGCGCCGACGACCGCGCCGAACAGGCTCCGCGAGCCGCCGACGACGAGCATCGCGAGTGTCAGGAAGGTGTAGTCGAGGTAGACGTCGGTCGTGATCGTGCTCTGGAAGTGGATGAAGAGCCCGCCGGCGAAGCCCGCGAGCGCACCGGAGAGCGTGAACGCCCACAGCCGCTGACGGTGGACGTCGATCCCCGCCGCCTGGGCCGCGAACGGATCCTCGCGCGTCGCGCGCAGCTTCCGCCCGAGCGGCGAGAGCTGGTAGGCGAAGGCGGCGCACGCGACGGCGATCGCGCCGACGGTCGCCTGCCACAGGTCGGTCGTCTGCGGGACGGTAGACAGCGTCAGCGGCCCGGGGCCGATCTTCTCCCAGTTGCCGAGGACGTTCTGGGTGATCTCGAGCACGGCGAACGTCGCGATGCCGGCCGCGAGGCCCGACAGCCGCATCAGCGGGATCCCGACGAGGAAGGCGAAGATCCCGCCGGCCGCCGTCGCGATCACGAGCGACCAGAAGTTCCCGACCGAGTGGTCGCGGATCACGGGGAAGACGTTCGGCAGGATGCTCGACTTCGTGTCCGCCGGGATCGAGAGCTCCCCGGCCGAGTAGGCGCCGACGAGGAAGAAGCCGATCTGCCCGAACGAGATCACGCCCGAGTTGCCGATGAAGACGTAGAGCGCGATCACGATCGCCGCGAAGACGAGCGCGTGCTCGAACTCGATCGCGCGGGCGTTCGAGAGGAAGCTGCCCCAGAGGCCGACGAGGGCCAGCAGCCCGATCGGGCCGGCGAGCTGGACGAGCGCCTGCGTCCGCCTCACACGCGCTCCACGGGACGGTGCCCGCGGCGGGCGAACAGCCCGTCGGGGCGGAGCAGCAGCGTCAGGATGACGAGCGCGAACACGGCCGAGTCGAGGTACTTGGGGTCGCCGAGCCCGAAGATCGGGAGCTTCGCGGCGAGGAAGGACGTGACGAAGCCGATCGCGAACCCGCCGAGCGCGGCTGTCCAGAGTCGGTCCATGCCGCCGACGACGACGCCGACGAGCACGATGATCGTGTCGCGGAGGGCGTAGTCCGGCGTTACGTAGGGCGTCTCGATCGTCATCAGCACGGCGACGACGGCGGCGAGCGCGCCCGAGAGGACGACCGCGACGAGGATCGTGCGGTTCGCGCGCACGCCGAGCATCCGCGCCGTGCCAAAGTCGGCCGCCGCGGCACGCATGTGCAGGCCGAGGTTCGTCCGTGTGAGGAGGGCGAGCAGTGCAGCGAGCGCGAGGACGGCGGTGATCACGTCGACCACCCAGATCCAGCGCACGATCAGCTGCCCGTCGCCGATCGGCCTGTTCAGCCCGGTCAGCGTCCCGACCGTCTTGCCGAGCACCGTGAACTTGAGCAGGGCGATGTAGTAGAGGAGCAGCGAGACGGCGAATGTCGCGATCAGCATCGTCGCCGGCTCGGCTCGGCGCAGCGGGCGGAAGACGACGACGTCCATCGCCACGCTCAGCCCGATCACGATCGCGAAGCAGGTGACGATGCTGAGGGCCGGGTTCCAGCCGTTGGTGAGCGCGAGCGTGTACGCGCCGGCCATGATCAGCTGGCCGTAGGCGAAGTTGACGATCCGCAGCACGCCGAAGACGAGCCCGATGCCGACCGCCATCAGCGCGTAGACCGAGCCGAGGGCGGCCGCGTCGATCAGGTTCTGGACGGTCGTCATCCGAAGTAGGCCTCGACCATCCGCTCCGTGTCGTTCGCGTCCTTCGGCAGGAACGTCGTCACGAGCTGGCCGTTCGCGAGCACGTACGTGCGGTCGGCGAAGGCGACCGTGCGCTGAGCCCGCTGCTCGACGAGCAGCACGGTCACGCCGCGCTCGCGAATCGTGCCGAGCGCGTCGAAGACGAGGTCGACGACCTGCGGGGCGAGGCCGAGGGACGGCTCGTCGAGGAGCAGCACGTCGGGCCGCGCGACGAGCGCCCGCGCGATCGCCAGTTGCTGCTGTTGGCCGCCGGACAGGCTCCCGGCCTGGCGACCGCGCATCTCGGCCACGATCGGGAAGAGGTCGCGAACCCAGCCGAGGTCCTCGTCGGTCTCGTCGCGGCTGCGCCGGCCGGCGAGCCCGAGCCGCAGGTTCTCCTCGACCGTCAGGTGGGCGTAGATCCGCCGGCCCTCCGGTACGAGCGCGATCCCCTCGCGGGCGACCGACTCCGGCGTCCGCTTGCGGATCGAGCTCCCCCGCAGCAGGATGTCGCCGGCGTAGGCGGGGACGAGGTTCATGATCGCGTGCAGCGTGGTCGACTTCCCGGCGCCGTTGGGCCCGATCAGCCCGACGATCTCGCCCTCGCCGACCTCGAACGTGAGGTGCCGGACGGCGGGGACCGACCCGTAGCGGACCTCGACGTCGCGCAGCTCGAGCGCCGCCGTCATTCCGCCACCGGCGCCTCGCCGAGGTAGGCGGCGGCCACGTCGAGGTTCCCGCGTACCTCTGCCGGCGTCCCCTCGGCGAGCGTGCGGCCCTGGTCGAGGACCTGGATGCGGTCGCAGACGTCCATGACGAGCGCCATGTTGTGGTCGATCAGGAGCACGCCGGCCTGGTGCACGTCGCGCACCGACCGCACGACCGCGGCAAAGTCGGACACCTCCGCCTCGGGCAGGCCCGCGGCCGGTTCGTCGAGGAGCAGGAACCGCGGCTCGGTCGCGAGTGCCCGCGCCACGCCCAGCTTCCGCTCGTCGCCGTGCGCGAGCGAGCCGGCCGGCTGCGACGCCCGCTCGAGCAAGCCGAGCAGCTCGAGCAGCGGGTCGGCTCTCCGTCTTGCCGCGCCCGGTCTCGCGCCGGAGCCGAGCGCCGCGACCTCGACGTTCTCGCGGACGCTGAGCCGGGCAAAGGAGCGGCTGTGCTGGAAGGTGCGCGCGAGTCCGGCGCGGCCGCGGCGGTGCGGCGTCCACGACGTCACGTCGTCGCCGGCGAGCTCGACCGATCCCGAGGTCGGGAAGTCGAAGCCGGTGAGGACGTTGACGAGCGTGGTCTTGCCGGCCCCGTTCGGCCCGATCAGGCCGACGACCTCGTGCCGGTGCAGCTCGAGCGTGACATCCCGGAGGGCGTGCAGGGCCTCGAAAGCGCGCGAGACGGCGGTGGCCCGGAGAACGTCTCCGGGCCACCGGGTCGCTTCGACGGCCTGTGCTTCAGCCAATTCCGCCCTTAGTGGATCTTCGTCACCTTCTGCGTCTTCCACATCCGGACGAACGACTCCTTGTTGTTCTGCACCTTCATGATCCGCCACGGCCGCCCGATGACGCTGTGCAGCGTCTTCGAGAAAGTGATCGGCCCGGAGATCGTCCGCACGCCCTTGAACCCCTCGAACGCCTGGGCCAGCTTCGTGCCCTGCGTCGAGCCGCCGGTGCGGGTCAGCGCCGTGGCGAGCGCGTCGATCGTCGACGCCCCGAGCACGTAGCTGGCCGTGTAGGGGACCTTCTTGGCCGCGAGCAGCGCCTTCAGCAGCGCGTTCACGGCCGGGTTCGGGTCGTCGCCGAACGACGACGCGTAGTTGTCGACGTAGTAGTTGGTCACCTGCGGGTTCTTGGGATTCCAGTACGTGCCGTCGCCGCCCCACGAGTTGATGATCGGCGTCTGGTTTCCCGCGCTGCGGATGCCTGCGACGAACTGCGGCAGCTCGCCGAACGCGGTCACGAACGAGATCACGTCCGCCTGCTCGCCGGCGACCTTGCTGATCACGGGGCCGATGTCCTTCTTGAAGGAGGTGAAGGACTGCCGGTCGACGATCTTCCCGCCGAGCTCCTCGAATCGCTTCGCGAAGGCGTCCGAGACGTCGCGGAAGTAGACGAGCAGGTTGTCCTTGACGACGATCGCGGACCGCCAGCCGCGCGCCCACGCGTACTCCGCCTCCGCGGAGCCCTCGTCCTGGGCGGTCCCGCCCATCGTGAACGCCAGCCGGCCCTTCGCGCCGAAGCGCTGCGGTCCCATCTGGTCGGTGGTCACGCAGGGGGAGACGGTGAGGATCCCGTGGTTGATGAACTCCTGCGTCGCGGGTGCCGCGTACTCGACGTCGCAGGTGACGATGGCGATCTTCGCGCCCTGCTGGATGAGCTGCGCGGCGCAGGACTGCTGCTTCTTCAGCTGGTGGTTGCAGACCTTGATCACGAAGTGCGGCCCTTTCCTGAGGGCGAGCTTCTTCGCCTCGATCTGGGCACCGGCGAGCGCCGGCGAGTCGAACGGCTTCATGCTGCTCGTCAGGTCGACGGCTGCGCCGATGACGATCGTCGGGGTCGCCGAGCTCTTGCCCAGTGCGCTCGTCGCCCCGACGGTTGCGGCGGCGGCGACCGCGGCGAGCGAGAGCACGGCGAGTCCGAACCTGCGTACGTTCATGCGTCCTCCTCCGAGTGGGGATGCAGGACCTTACGCCTGCTCGGTACGCCGGTTCAACGGGCAGCCGTCCGCTCCGGCGGCGGCAAAGCCGCCACCTGCGCTATTGCCCCGCTCCGTCGAGCCTACGCCGGTGGTTTAGCCTGGGGCTGTGAGGCGCTACGACGCGGTCGCGATCGGCAGCGGGATCAACTCGCTCGTCGCCGGCGCGCTGCTCGCGCGTGCCGGCTGGCGGGTGTGCGTGCTCGAGCGCAACGAGTGGCTCGGCGGCGCGATCCGCACGACGGAGCTGACCGAGCCGGGCTTCGTCCACGAGGCGTTCGCGTCCTGGCATCCCCTCTTCGTCGGCTCGGCGGCCTACGCGGAGCTGAAGGACGAGCTCGGGCGGCGCGGCGTCGAGTACCTGAACACCGACCTGGCGACGGCGACGCTGTACCCCGACGGCGAGTCGCGGTTCCTGACCACGGCCCACGCGGACAACGTCGACGCCCTCGGGCCCGGGTGGGAGCGGACCGTCGCCGGGTTCATGCCGAACGCGGATCTCGCCTTCGGCGTGCTGGGGACGGAGCTCTGGTCTCGCGACGGCGTCCGGCTCGGCTGGAAGGCGTATCGGAGGCTGGGGCGGCGCGGCCTCGTCGAGTTCATGGGGAACGTGCTGGTCAGCTGCCGCGACTGGGTGCGGGAGACGTTCGAGGACGAGCGGGCCTGGGGAGTGTTCGCGCCGTGGGTGCTGCACACCGGGCTCGGGCCGGACGCTGCCTCGTCCGGGTTCATGGCGCAGGTGATCGGCGTGGCGATCGAGCTCGGCGGGATGCCGGTGCCGCGCGGCGGCGGCGTGAAGCTGGTCCAGGCCCTGGCGGGGATCGTCGAGGATGCGGGCGGGTCGTGCGAGACCGAGCGCGAGGCGGAGCGAGTCGTCGTCGAGCGTGGCCATGCCGTCGGTGTCGTCGCGGCCGGCGAGACGATCGAGGCGACGCGCGCGGTCCTGGCCTGCACGACGCCGCAGGCGCTCTACGGCGGGCTCCTCGGCGACGACCTCCCGGAGGCGCGGCGCTTCCGGTTCGGGCGCGCGGAGATTCAGATCCACTTCGCGCTGTCGGAACCGCCGCAGTGGCGCGGCGACGGGCGGCTCGGGAGGACGGCGATGCTGCACCTCACCCCCGGCCTCGACGGCGTCTCGCGGGCGGTGAACGAGGCGGAGCGAGGGCTGTTGCCCGCAGAGGCAACAGTCGTGGTCGGCCAGCCGATGGCGGTGGATCCGTCGCGGGCGCCGGCGGGCAGCTGGATTCTCTGGATTCAGCTGCAGGAGGTCCCCTCGGAGCTGAAGGGCGACGCCGCGGGCGAGATCGACACGAGCGGAGGGTGGACGGAAGCCGTGCGGGAGGCCTACGCCGACCGGATCCAGGCCCGGATCGCCTACCACGCGCCGAACATCGAGCGGTCGATCGTCGGGCGCGTGGCATACTCGCCGGCGGACATCGAGGCGGCGAATCCGAACATGGTCGGCGGTGACATCTACTCGGGCTCGTGCGCCCTGGATCAGAACCTGCTCTGGCGTCCGCGCCCCGGGCTTCCCGGGCACAGGACGCACGTCGAGCGGCTCTGGCACATCGGCGCCAGCACCCATCCGGGGCCGGGGCTCGGGGCGGGGTCGGGCTATCTCGTGGCGAAGGCGCTGCTGAGGTGATCCGCCAGCTGCGGCTCGTCGTCACGGCCGAGGACTACGACCGGGCGGTCGAGTTCTACCGCGACGTGCTCGGGATGCGCGTGCTGGACGTCTGGTCGTCGCCGGACGGCGGCCGCGGGCTGCTGCTCGACGCCGGTCGTGCGACGCTCGAGATCACCGACCCGAAGAACGCGGCGTTCATCGACGAGGTCGAGGTCGGGCGCCGAGTGGCAGGCCACTTCCGCGTCGCGCTCGAGGTCGACGACGCGCGGGCGACGACGGAGGCCGCGGTCGAGGGCGGCGCGGAGCTGGTGGCCGAGCCGACCGAGACCCTGTGGCAGTCGCTGAACTCGCGGCTCGAAGGCCCGGGCGGCGTCCAGCTCACGCTGTTCGAGGAGCTCGCCGAGCCGCCGACCGCCTGGGGGTAGAAACCGGTGCCAGGCACCGGTTTTACCGGCGTTTTACAGCGGCCTGACGCCTGCTAGACGGGGGTCGTCGATAACGCGATCGTCTCGTTCTTCGATCGTGGAGGTCGAACGATGAAGCTCAAGCTCTTCCTGCTCTGCGCCGTCGGCGTGCTGGCCGCCGCGACCGCGGCGGGCGCGGCGCGGCTCGACGTCATCCGGGGCACGCCCGGGCCCGACAGCCTGAGCGGCACCTCCGGCAACGACCTGGTCTATGCCAGGGCCGGCAACGACGCCGTTCGCGCCCACGACGGGGCGGACGTCGTCTACGGCGGCCGCGGCAACGACGTCCTCCGCGGTGGTCCCGGCAACGACGTGCTCTACGGCGGAGAGGGGAACGACGTGATCTGGCCCGGCGCCGGCGTCGACGTCCAGTACGGAGGCGCCGGCAACGATGTCCTGCATGCCCTCGCGAACGACAACCAGCCGGACATCCTCGACTGCGGTCCCGGCTTCGACACCGCGATCGTGATCGAGCACGACCCGGCGCGCTTCCACGGCTGCGAGCGGATCGTCCGCCTGAGCCCGGAGGAGGCGGCCGCGCTGGCGGCCGCAAACGACGACGACGACTGAGCCGCTCGTCGCCTTTGGACATGGCAGGGAAAGGTCCCCTGCCATCTCCGCTCAGGCCGTGGCCGCCGCCGTCTCCGCCGTCGCCGTGAAGTGCGGCATGACGCGGTGCGCGAAGAGCTCCTGGTTCTTGATCGCCTGCCAGTGCTCGAAACCACCGGGATTGACCGTGATCGAGATCTCGGTGAGCCCCTCGCACACGTCGCGCACGCTTTCGATCCGCTCGATCACGTCTTCCGGCGTCCCCACCCAGAGGATGTCACCGGCGATCGTCTCGTCGTACGGCGTCTCGGCGAGTCCTTCGAGGATGCCGGCCGTGTAGAAGCCGTACCCGGCGGCGGTCAGCTCGTCGGCCGGCGGTTTCTGGTGCTCGACCAGCGGGGACGCGTTGCCGGCGAGGAAGCCCTTGATCCCCGCCTCGGCCTCGCGGATCGCGGTGTCGCGGTCCTCGTCGAGGTAGCACGCGTGGATCCAGACGATGTCCGGCTCGTTTCCGTGCTCGGCGCACGTTGCGCGGTAGAGGTCGAGCTGCTCGCGCAGCGCCTCGTACGGGAGGAGAGGCGGCACGACGACGCCCCAGCCGTTCGTGCCCGCGAGGATGTAGGTCTTGTCGCTCGTCCCGCCGGTGAAGACGCGGAACCTGCGCGTCGGCGGCGGGACGACCCTCGCGTCGTAGATCTGGAAGAACTTGCCCTCGTAGTCGATCGGCTCGCCGCCCGACTCGAGCGCAGTGAACAGGATCTCGAGCGATTCGTCGTAGCGCTCGACCATCTCGCCGTAGGCGATCCCCGCGCGCCAGGGGATCCAGCCGTGCCCGCGGCCGACGCCGAACTCGTAGCGCCCGCCGGTGAGGACGTCCGCGTGGACGATCCGCGAGGCCAGCACCATCGGGTTGTGATACGGCAGCACATGGACGAGGGTCCGGAAGTTGATCCGCTTCGTCCGCTGCGCCGCTGCCGCGAAGAGCGCGATCGGATCGGGGGACGCCGAGAACTTCGGAAAGAAGAAGTGCTCGATCGCGGCGTAGGCGTCGAAGCCGAGCCGGTCGGCGTTCTCGATCTGCTCGAGCACCTCGGCGTAGACCTGCGCGGGCTCCTTGCCGGGCCACCACTGCAGTTCCGAGTAGATGCTGAACTTCATCGGGCGATCCTAAATCTCCACGATCCCGTCCGGGAAGGGAGACAGCTTCTCCGCCCCGTCTGCGGTGATCAGGAAGTTGTCCTCGAGCCGCAGGCCGCCGCCGCCGTCCCAGTAGATCCCGGGCTCGATCGCGAGCACCATGCCCTCGCGGATCTCGCCGCCGCCCGCCCGGTGCGCGTACGGCGGCTCGTGCGCGCGGGCGCCGACTCCATGGCAGATCGGGTGGCTCGGCTGGCCGGGATAGCCCGCGGCCGCGATGCCCTCCCGGACGCGGCCGTCGAGCTCCGCGAGGCTCGCCCCCGGCCGGGCGAAGTCGATCGCATCCTCGTAGACGCCCGTCAGCGCCGCGAGCAGCTCCTCGTAGCGCTCCGTGAGGACGCCCGGGCAGAGGTTCTTGGTGTGGTCCGCCCAGTACCCGTCGGCGCAGACCCAGATCTCGAACAGCGTCGGCTCGCCCTCGACCACCGGGTCGTCGGTGGTCGCGGTGAACGTTCTGATGCCCGGTCCGGACCACACGAGCGAGAACGGCAGCGCGAGGTCGACCTGGCCTTTCCAGCCCGTGCCCTCTCCGTGGACGAACCCTTGCCACTCGGCGGCCGCCTGGGCGCAGGTCATTCCCGGGCGGAGCACGCCCTGGACGTGCTCCATCGCGGCCGCGGCGATCTCGTTCGCGAGCCGCATGCGCTCGAGCTCCTGCTCGGTCTTGATGGCGCGCGCCTCCGCCAGGAGCGGGCTCGCGTCGGCGGCGTCCGGGAACGCGTCGAACCAGGCCTTCGGGAACGTGGTCGGCTCGCCGACCATCCGGTCACTCGCCTGTGTCCCGAGCGAGAGCTCCAGGCCGACGCGGTCGTACTCCGCGGCCGCCTCGCGGGCGAGGTCGAGTGCGCGCAGCCCCGGAGGCCGGGGATCGGTCGCGTCGTAGCCGCCGAACAGGCGGACGTCCTCGGTCCACGCCGTGCGCGCGGCGTCCTCGGCGGAGGGCTCGAGACAGATCAGCACCGGCTCGCCCTCACGAGGGAAGACGCAGGCGTCGTAGCCCTTCATCCCCCAGAAGTTCGTCAGGTAGAGGACGTTGTCCGGCGCCCGGACGACGAGCGCGTCGAGCTCCCGCTCGGTCATCAGCGCGCGCACGCGCTCGAGCTTCGCCTCGTCGCGAGGCCGGCTCACGCCGGCTCCCAGACGACGCGGCCGTCGCGCGTGACCGCGCGGCCGATGCCGCTTCCCGGATAGTGGCCGCAGACTGTCAGCACGGGTTGGTCCACGAGCTCCGCTACGAGCGTCCGTCGCGTTGCCACGCCCGCATCGGGATCGACGTCGTAGAGGAACACGATCTCCGGCCGGTCGAGCATCATCGAGTGCGGGATCGCGTCCGCGATCAGCACTGCCTCGCTCCCCAGCCGGAGGCCGACGTGCCCCACGTCGTGCCCGGGCAGCTCGAAGGTCGCCACTCCCGGCGCGAGCTCGACCTCGCCCGCGATCGTCTCGAGCCGCCCTCCCAGGCCGAGGACGCAGCGGCGGACGATTTCGTCACCCTCCTCGGCGCGCTTCCGTGCAGCGTCGAGGGCATCTCGGTGCAGGACGTACCGTCCGAAGAGCGGCTCGCCGGCGGCGTCCGCGTTCCAGCCGACGTGGTCGGCGTGCACGTGCGTGAGGAGGACGAGATCGACGTCGTCCGGCGTGTGCCCGTGCTCTTCGAGCGCGGCGAGCAGGCCTCCCTCCTGCTCGGGCTCCCAGTCCTCCCAGAGTCCCGGCGGCCCGACTCCGGTATCGACCAGCACGGTCGTGCCGCCGGAACGGAGCAAGTAGCAGGTGACGGGCAGGCGCCAGAGATCGCCCGCGAACAGCTCCGGGTATTGGGTGCGAGCACGATTGCAGTCTTCCTCCGTCGCCCCTGCATAGAACTCCGCGACCGCACCGGGGCTTCCGACCGCGTCGAAGAGAGGCTCGATCTCGACGCCGCCGACTACCAACGCACACGAGGCGGGGCCGGCTCGCCGTGCCCCTCCTGCCACGAGATCACCGGGTTGCGCAGGATTCCGATGCCCTCGATCTCGGCCTCGATCACGTCCCCGGGCTTCAGGTAGAGGGACGCCGCGTCCGGCGAGAACCCGGCGACCCCGCTCACCGTCCCCGTCGACAGCACGTCGCCCGCCGAGTAGCCGAGCGGCGAGTAGTGGGCGATGATCTCCGGGATCGTCACGGACATGTTCCCGGAGTGCGACCGTTGCCGGACCTCGCCGTTCACGCGCAGCTCCATCGCCAGGTCGTGCGGGTCCGCGATCTCGTCGGGCGTGACGATCCACGGCCCGAGCGGGCAGAACGTGTCGATCGCCTTGCAGAACGAGAACACGCCGGACTCCATCTCTCGCCGCTGGACGTCGCGCGCGGTGATGTCGTTGAAGATCACGTAGCCCGCGACGTAGTCCATTGCCTCCTCGGGCCCGAACCACTTGCCCGAACGGCCGATGATCACGGCCAGCTCGAGCTCGTAGTCGAGTTCCTCGGTCAGGTGCTCGGGATAGACGACGGCGTCGTCCTGCCCGATCAACGCGTCGACGTTCTGGAAGAAGATGATCCAGGGGGCGATCCTGTGCGCCCAGCCGACCTGCTTCGACTCCTCCTCGTGCTCGCGGAAGTTCCCGGCCGTGTGGAAGAACTTCTTCGGGACGATCGGCGGCTCGAGCTTGGCGCCGGTCAGCGGCACCCGCTCGGCGGTTTCCTCCGCGCGGCCGCGCTCGAAGAACTCGCGCATCGTCGGCACGTCGAGCACGACGATTTCGTCGCCCTCGATGCGCCCGACGCGTTTGTCAAGGGTCTGACCATCGAGGAACGTCACGAGCCGAGCCACGCGACCACCTCCTCCGCATGACGGTCGGGCGGGAAGACGGGATAGAAGACCTTCGCGATCCGTCCGCCCTCGGCGACGAGCGTGAGCCGTTTGTAAAGGGTCTGACCCTCGAACTCGAATGCCGGCAGCGAGAGGGCGTCGCGCAGCGCCAGCTCAGGGTCGGAGATCACCGGGTAGAGGATCCCGAGCCGCTCCGAGAGCTCCACCTGCTCCTCGAGCGTCTGCGACGACAGACCGGCGACCTTCGCGCCGAGCTCGCGCAGCTCCTCTGCGTGGTCGCGAAAGCCGCACGACTCCGGCGTGCACCCGCGCGCGCCCGCGATCGCGTCCCACTCGGCCGGGACCGGCCGGTCGGGCCGCCCCGTGCGCGGGTAGACGTAGAGCACGGCGCGCTCCGAGCCGAGCGCGGCGAGGTCGACGGGCCCGACCGACGACTCGAGCGTCAGCGCGGGCACCTCGAGCCCCTCGAGGTGGTCGCAGGCGCCGTCGTCGACCGGCAC
>JBKPRD010000038.1:0-3497 GCA_046734415.1 Actinomycetota bacterium
GGCGCCGCACAGCACGCGGGTCGCGCTCACGGTCCAGAGACTCGAGGATGGCGAGGTCTCCCCCTACCTGACCGACGAGCTCCGCCAGGGCGACAAGATCGAGCTGCGCGGCCCGATCGGCGGCTACTTCGTCTGGGAGCCCTCCGACGGCGGGCCGCTTATGCTCGTCGCCGGCGGATCGGGCATCGTGCCACTGATGGCGATGATCCGGACACGCGCAGCCGCCGGCAACGACACCAAGACGCGTTTGCTCTACTCCGCACGCAGCGAGGACGATCTCATCTATCGCGACGAGCTGGAAGCCCTGAGCGGTAACGGCCTCACGGTTGCGTACACGCTGACCGATTTGCAGCCGCCCGGGTGGACGAGCTACGCGCGACGTGTCGATCCCGAGATGCTGGCCGAGGTCGCGCCCAGACCTGCCGAGCAGCCGCGTTTCTTCACCTGCGGGCCGACGCCGTTCGTCGAGGCCGTGGCCGAGGCGCTCGTGCGGCTCGGACACGAGCCGCGAGCGATCAAGACCGAACGCTTCGGACCCACCGGAGGCTGAGATGGACGAGCTGATGCTGGATGGCAACGCGGTCGCGGGCCTACTGCAAGAAGTGTTCGCAGTCGAGATGACAACCGCGGTTGGCACCTGTGCCAGCTGTGGCGCAGCCGGACCAGTCGGCGCGGTTCACGTCTACCAGGGCGCCGGCGTTGTTCTCCGCTGCCCACACTGCGACAACGTCCTAGCGAAGATCGTCAAGAGTGATTCGCGGATCTGGATCGACTCCACCGGAATCCGCACTCTCGAGGTCAGCGCCTGAGGTTGGGTCCCTACTGATCGAGATGAGTGCGACGGCGTGGTCGATCATCGCAGCGACTTTGTCAACCCTTGGGAGCCGGGGGTCGCGACCGGCTGCTCACGCGTTGCCCGCGCTGCGAACGCCCCACGTGGATCTCTCGGCCCGCCCCGTGGAGGCTGACATCACTGTCCTCCAAGGCAGGCGCTTCTAGGAAACGAATGCCTTCCGAACAGATGCAGCTGTTCCATCTGTTCGTGCCGTGAATCGTTGGAACCTTCTTCACGTTCAGCTGCTCGGCGATCTCCTCCAGCGACATCCGCTTCCCGAGCATCGCGTTGATCCTCACCCGCCATAGGTAGTCACGTTGGTTGCAGACCCGATGCGCGAGCCGGACGTTGTCGGGGGTGAGGTGACCTCCGTGCATCTTGAGTCTCGGATAGCGGTCTGCCGTCGGCGACCAATCGGAACGCCCCGTTCTCGGCTCGAAGTAGCTACGACTCCGGAAGCAGTAGCACTGGGGCATCTCGCAACGCAGGTCGATGATCTGGCCATCCCGGGCAAGTTGCGGATTCCGCGAACTCCGAGGGCCTCGAGCTTCTCAACTGGAGTTTCTCCAGCGTCCGCCGGTGCCGCTGGGGTTCTTGCTTGAGGGACCTGCTCTTCGTCGTTCATGCTCGGGCTCAGCCTAGATCCTCAGTTCAACGACGTTGGACGTTGGACTAGGGACGCGCTTCGGTTGTGGTGGTGGAAGGTCGTGGAAAAACGAGCGGGCAACAGACCGCAAAGGTTGTCGTCTACCAGCGACGCGGAGCGGCCTAACCGAGCCGAATCCGTTGCGCCCGGTGGCGACCAGTCGCGCTCAACGTCACATGGTAAGGAGGCGGTCCCCGGTTCGAGTCCGGGAGAGGGCTTAAATACCTGCAAATCGGCCGTCTTTGACGATTACGGAGTCCCTCTTGTTCAAGGAGGGGGGCCGTGTCGCGGCAGGACAGAGATCCGCGAACCCCCTGCAAATGGCCGCCTTACTCGACTGAACGGAGCACCTCCGTGAAAAGGAGGGCGTCGCCGTCGGCGGGAATCGCTTGCGGCGCAGGAAGTGGCTTGAATCCGGGAGTTTGGAGGGTGCGCGTCGGGCGTGAGGAAGATCGCCGGATGTTGGGGACAGGTTTTGGGGACACTTTGATGACGTGAAGGCCGAGATCGAGTACACGGCACTGGTCAGCGTCGAGGTTGATCTCGAGACCGGCGAGGTTGCCGCGGTTGCCATCCACCCGACGCGCGACAAGGACGAGGCGCCGTCGGCGGTCACCGTGAGCCTCGAGAGCGAGACGGATCAGCCCGACGCGGCGTTCGACCGCGCGCAGCAGCTCGTCGATGCGGCCGCCCCCTTCGAGCTCCACGGATGGTGGGCTCCCGCGCCGGCGCAACGGTGGGCATCGGTCGTCGACGCTTCGACCGACGCCGATGCCGGCGAGGAGGACGCGCCGGCGAAGCTCCGAAGGCCACCGGCGAAGGAGGTCGGGAAGCCGCCACCGTTCGCCGCGGCATACACGGATGTGCTTCCCGCGTCACACCGAGAGGCGCTCCGCGACGCGGCTGTCACCTACGTGGACGAGTGCTTCTCCGCGATCGCTGAGGGTGAACCGGGCCAGAGCTACGCGGACACCCCGATCGGCAGCTACCTGCCCTCCCGGTACGAGCAGTACTACGACGGCCGCTTCGCACGCGACTGGACGACGACCGTCGCCCTGGTCGGATGGAAGCTCGCCCAGCCCGGCGATGTCACGCTCGCCTGCGTCGCGGAGGAGCTCGCCCTGTTCGCACTCATCCGCCAGGCACGGATGCTCCTCGACCTGCGCGAACGCGAAAGCGACGAGCAGGCGTGGAGCGACTTCCGCGACCTCGTCTTCGAGGACGAAGACTTCCTCTTCCTCTTCAACCCCGAGCTCGACGGGATCGAGGAGACCGAGTGGGCGCGCCAACACGCCGTCGTCGGTCTCAAGTTCAACGAATGGTTCCGACCATTCGACCCGGCAAGCCACGGCGCGCCCCACCCCTTCAACCTCGACTGACGATCCCGAGCACTTCCAGAGGGCGCGCCAGATGGTTACCCCTCGCAGTGGTGCGAATGCTGAGATCGACAGGGCCGAGACGTCCCAGGCGGCGCAGCCAGATGCTGTGCCGGTGATGCACGGGTGATGCACGCTGAAGTCGCCTCGTTGCCAGCAACGCCGCCAGGCCCCTCAAGCGGTTGCTCATAGGCGCACGGGTGTGAGCCGGATTCTACGCCCCAGCGCGCCTTGGGCTGCGATTTTTCGCTCAACCATGCGGTTCCACCCCGGAGGGCGCTGCCGCGGAACACCGCCAAATGCTGTGGCGGTGATGGACCGGTGATGCACAGCCAACGTTGTCGTTGTCGACAACGCCAACGGCGTCGTCGACCTACTCCCTCACGTCCGCCTACAGTGCCAGCTCCGGCCGCTGATCGGTAGTGCTCGCCGATCCGCTCTTACCTCGGGATTCATGGCACGAGTATGTGGCGCCCTTGCTCGGGCGCCGTAGCGGTTCCGCCGGTCGAGCGCCGGCGCTCCAGGAGGCGCTGGAGCGCCGGCTGGGCGTACGAGCGTTAGGGCTCTGTCGCGAGCCGCAGACCGAGCGCGACGAGGACTGCCCCGGTCACCGCTTCGAACGCGCGCCACACCGCCGTGT
>JBKPRD010000039.1:0-4913 GCA_046734415.1 Actinomycetota bacterium
CACATGCAGACGAAGCTCGCAGCCTCGCTGACGAGGACGACCGCGACGAAGTACCAGTGCGCGTGCTTGAGCGATGGCCAGGACATGAACACCCCGAGCAGACTCGGCAGCAACAGATAGATCGAGACGCCGGTGACCGCCACGAGCGCGCCGTAGCGTACGAACCGCGACCACGTGATCCGCCCCGCTTGGCCCCGCGGGTCGCGGGGCGCGGCCGCCTCGCCCCGGCCGTCTCGCGGTTCGGTCTGGACCCGCCGCCGGCGCCCGGGGGCCGGCTCACCCATCGGGGCGTCTGACGCGATCGGCGCGGCGTCTTGCCCCGGAGCGCGCGACGGTGCAAGCCTGGTCGGTGAGCTGCCGGGCCAGACGAACGAGGTCGCGCGGCGTGATCACCATTGGCGCCTCGTTGCCGGTCGACCTCTTGTCCACGTCATGCGGCGGGTGGTCGACGGCGAGCAAAACGACCACGACGACGGCGAGGACGGCAGCGAGCATCTATGCGATCCACGAGACGAAGAACGATACGACCGACGCGCTGGCGGCCATCGCCTGCGAACCGGCGAAGATCCAGAGAAGTTCGTGGACGTTCTGCGAACTCTGCTTCTCCCTGCGGTCGCGTAGAGGATGGCCGCTGCGGCGGCCGGACTCGACCGCGGCAGCGGGGATTAAGATAAGGAAGGCGCGATTGTGGCCGCCTCCACCTCCGCCGTAGCCGTCGTGGCGATCGTCGCGGCGATCCTCGCCGTGACACTTCTCGTGGCCTACGTCACGCGCCGACGGCGGCGCGGGCGTCCATCGGTGTGACTATCCCGGCGCCCGGCGTTTGTTCCCTCCCCGCCGGCGACCGGGGTCGGGCTACCCGAAGTGTCCCTCCGCCCAGCATTGCAGTCTGCGGCAACGCCGACTCGACGTCGACTCGACGCCGACCCCGCCTCGAGCCTGCCAGCTCGCCCGAGGCGACCAGTTCGCGGGCATTCGACCTGCATCTCTCGAAGATGGCGATCAGCGCCTCGAGATCAGGGGTGGAAAGCTGGGTAACGTCGATCGGCGGATGTGCCGTTACATCGAGGTCTAGGTTCTGGACGGTCCTGCCAACCCGCGGTCGGCGAGCCACTTCGCGGCTTCGAGCCGGTCAGCGTCCTCGCTTTCTCGTCATGCATGACCGAGAGCATGTACTCGGCGATGACCTCGCCATCGTCCCCGACGAGCTCACGCACGCGCCGGCCGAGACCCTTCGGGCGTCCGCCAGGATTGCCACTCTGACCGGGCAGAAAACCGGATCCGGTGATCCCTCCCAGCATCGTTGTTTTCCCGTTGTTCTCAGCCACGCCGACGTAAGTATCGCTGTGAACGCAGACGGCGAACCGATCCTTGAGCTCACGGCGACGGCTGCGACTTTTTCACCGCAGGGACTGCGTTCCGGGCAGGCCCGATCTTACGAATCGGCGATCGGCACAACCGGAGCAGTGTCCGGGTGCGGGGCCGGAGCCGGAGCGAGTGGGACGTTCCGGAAGCCGAAGTACAGACCAAGGTCGTAGACGATCTTGATCGCCCCGGCGAACAGGAACGGCAGGCCGAGACCGGCACGGATGGCGGCGCCGGCGAGGATCGGGCCAAGCGGTCTGGTCAGGTAGCGGGCGGCGTTCGTGTAGGCAGCCGCGGCGGTTTGCTCGCTCGGATCGACGACTGCCATGACGTACGCCTGGCGCGCTGGCACGTCCATCTGACTGAACGCGAAGCGCGCGAGCAGGAGAACGATCGCGGTCGGCAGATTCGGAGCGAACGCGACACCGATGAGGAGAAGGTTCGAGGGCAGGTGGCTGAAGACCATAGTGATCAGCAACCCGAAGCGTCCTGCAGCCCTGACCGCGACCTGGAACGAGGCCGCCTGGAGGATGCCGATCGAGAAGAAGACGATCCCGAGCGTCTCTGGTGAAGCGCCGTACTTGCGGGTGAACAGATAGGCGATGAGTGTCTGCGGCACCAGTCCGCCGCCGAAGCTGTCGAGAGCGAATAGGCCTGAGAGTCGGAGGACGATGCCGCGTGAGCGGTGGAGCGGCGGCCTTGGCTCCGCCTCTAGCTCGACTCCCTGTTCGACGCGCGGAGACAGACGCGCGCTCGCGAACAGCCCTGCGACCGCGGCGACCGGATAGGCAAGGAGCCAGTGCGCGGACGATCCGGCGATCGCAATCAAGGCTCCGGCCGAGCCGGCCAGCGTGGCGATGCTGTTGTAGATGCCGAAGAGGCGCGTCGGATCCGGGCCGGCGTGCGGGAGCATCGCCTGCTCGAGCGAAGTGAAGGGGCCCGATTCGACGACGTCCGGGGAAAGCGTTCCTGTGAGGGCGACGAGGACGAGCGCGGGCAGCCAGTCAGTGAGTGCGAAAACGGTTCCGGCGGCCGCCATCGTGATGAGCAGGATCCGGTAGCAGCGCCGCCGGCCAAGGCGGTCGCCGTGCCAGGCCAGTACCGTCGAGACGAGCGCGGCCCCCGCGAGCAGGGCGGCGAGCACCCCTCCGACTTCCGCCCCTGAGAGGCCACGCCTGGCGAGCGACTCGCCGATTACCACCGCGCCAAGCCCGTACGCGACCGCCCGGAACGCCTGGACCGCGATCAGCCGTCTCGCGTCCGCGCTCAGGCCGAGCATGCGTTAGCCGGGTGCGTAGACGGCGCGCCGCCGCTCTCGGGAAAGAAGACGTACACCTGGTGCGACACCGTGTCGACCGTCAGCGTGTGGGCACCGACCTCTGTCTGGGTCACGCCGAGCGGCTCGAGGTCGTCCTCGGTGGAGAAGGCACAGACGACGCCGGGCTCGCCGACCGCGACGTAGAGACGGCGAAGCTCTGGGTCGTGCCAGACGACGTCAGGGACGCCCGGCAGCTGCAGCGACTGCAGCACGGCCCCGCTGTCGCGGTCGAGCGCGACAAGTTGCCCGCCGTCGGCTGCGCAGAGGAGCCTCGCCCCGTCCAGCCAGAGACCGTGCGGCCCGTCACTCGGAACCTCGTACGCACGGACGACCTCGAACCGACCGCAGTCGATGACCACAATCGACGAGGGCTCGCGAATGTTCGCGTAGACAACCTGCCGCTCCTCGTCGTAGATCGCCCAGCGGGGCCTGCCCGGCAGCGCCAACTCCACCATCACCTCCAGCCGGTCGACCTCGATCACTGACGCGGTGCAGCCCTCGCCGAGAGGCTCGCCGAGGTTGAAGCTGTACAGGCGGCGCGAGGTGCGGTTGTAGGCGAGGGCGTTCGGGTACGGGCCAACCGCCACCTGCCCGACGAGCTCCTCGTCCGAGCTTCGGAAGACGCTGATCCGGGCGCAGCCGCGGTCCGAGGTGAACAGGAAGTCGTCGGCCTCGTCGATCAGCACGCCGGCGACGCCGGGGAGATCTGGCAGCGAGCGTACGAAGCTGTGGGTGGCGGAGTCGATGACATCGACTCGGTTCGCGCCGGTGTGAGCGACGTACACGAGACGTCCGGGCAGATAGACGTCCGCGTGGTCGAAGCCCGCCTCAGCGCCCGGCGGTAGCGGGACGAACCCGATCCGCTCGAGGCTCATCAGCCGGCCGCGCCGCTCTCCACCTCGTGCTGGCACCAAGCGTAGAGGGCGTCGTAGACCGGGAGCGACAACTCCAGCTGTCGGTGGTCGCCGAGCTCGAGAAGGTGGAATCCTTCCGCGACTGCGAGCAGCCCGCGCGACTGCGGCGTGGCGTCGCGGTCGTCAGCGATGTCGGCCCCGTGCACGATCCGCGCCAGCAGCTTCAGAGCCGGATCGTCCAGCTCGTACTCCTCGACCAGCACCTCGAACGAGCAGAGGCCGTCCCGGTGTGTATAGCGGGCATTCGGCGCGTCGTAGGAGTAGCCGCCCTCGCGCTCGGCGACGTCAAGTACCTGGTCGGACGGGACGTACAGGAACTCGGCTTCGGTATCGATGAACTTCTTGATCAGCCACGGGCAGGCGATCCGGTCGCTCTTCGGCCGTTCGCGTGTCACCCACTTCATCACTGTCCTCCTCTCGTCTATGCTCAACTGAGCAACCGTGGTTACTGAGTCTAAACGAACGCGTGCACGGTGGGTGCTGCTCGCATACCGGCTCCCGCGCGAGCCCTCGACGCCGAGGATTGCCGTCTGGCGCAAGCTCCGCCGACTCGGCGCCGCGCAGCTCCTCGACGGCCTCGTTGCGCTGCCGCTCGACAGTCGCAATCGCGAGCAATTCGAGTGGCTCGCGGGCGAGATCGTCGAGGCAGGCGGCGAAGCCAGTCTCTGGGTGGGCGAGTTGGCGAGCCGCGCTCAGGAGCGACAGCTCGCCGCGCGGATGGCCGCCGCGATCGCCTCCGAGTACACGGCGCTGATCGTGGATGCGGAACGTGTCCGCGGACAGGCGGTCGGACCCCGGCGGCGTTCGCTCGGCCGGCTGCGGCGGGAGCTTCGCCGGATCCGCGCCCGCGACTACTTCCCCCCGCCCGAGCGCGAGCAGGCCCAGCAGGCGATCACCGCCCTGGGCGAAGCCGTCGAGGAGGTCGCGCGGCGGTGAGGTGGGCGACACGCGCCCACTGCCATGTTGACCGAGCCGCCTGCGCCTGGCTGATCCGCCGCTTCATCGACTCGGAGGCGCAGTTCGTCTTCGTCGAGGACCTCGAGGAGATCCCCGGCGACGCCACCGCGTTCGACATCGGGGACGTCGAGCTCTCTCACCACGGCGGCGAGTGCAGCTTCGAGGCGTTCCTGCGCCGCTACGAGCTCGACGACCCGGTCCTCTGGGACATCGCCCGGATCGTCCACGAAGCCGATCTCGCCGACGAGCGTTACGACGCTCCCGAGGCAACCGGGCTCGACGTGCTCCTCCACGGCCTGTCGATGGTCCGTGTGGACGACGAGCTGCTCGCGCTCGCCAGCCCCCTGTTCGACGGCCTC
>JBKPRD010000040.1:0-55536 GCA_046734415.1 Actinomycetota bacterium
GGCCTGATCGAGATCCCGCGCCGCTACCGCAACGAGTACGGCCAGTTGATGGAGCACGCGCCGTTCTACCACCGCGACATCCACCCGCCGACCGAGCTCCACACCCACCGTGACCGCGGCGACCACGTCGTCAAGGTGCGCGTCCGCGACGGCTACCAGACCTACGTCCTCGACTACAACCCGTTCGACGTCGTCGGCTGGGATGGCTACGTCTACCCGTGGACGTTCAACATCAACGACTTCGAGCCGATCACCGGGCGGATCCACATGCCGCCCCCGTCACACCAGACTTTCCAGGGGCAGAACTTCGTGATCTGCTCGTTCTGCCCCCGTAAGCTCGACTTCGACCCGCTGGCGATCCCGATCCCGTACCACCACTCGAACGTGAACAGCGAGGAGATGATCTATTACGTCTCCGGGAACTTCTCGTCGCGGAAGGCCGTCGACGTCGGCTCGGTGACGTTGCACCCGTCCGGGATCCCGCATGGCCCGCACCCCGGCCTCGCCGAGCGCTCGATCGGGATGACGGAGACGCACGAGCTCGCGGTCATGTGCGACACCTTCCATCCGCTCCGGCTGACGACCTTCGCGCGCGACCTCGACGACGGCACGTACGCCTACTCCTGGTACGAGGAGCCCGGCTCGGGCACGTACGACCAGGATCCGGCCGGCGCGACCTCGCACTTCTGAACATCCGGGCCGCAGTCCTCGAGGAGTTCGGGCGACCGCTCGTCGTCCAGGACATCGAGCTCGAGGAGCCGAAGGTGGGGGAGGCGCTCGTCCGGCTCGTCGCCTGCGGTGTCTGCCACACCGACCTCTACACGGCGTCCGGAGCAGACCCGACCGGCTACGCGCCGTGCGTGCTCGGGCACGAGGGGGCCGGGGTCGTCGAGGCGGTCGGTCCGGGCGTGATGTCGCTGACGCCCGGCGACCACGTGGTCACCCTGTTCGCGCCCGAGTGCGGCGAGTGCGTCCACTGCCGGAGCCCGCGAACGAACCGCTGCGTCGCGATCCGCGACCAGCAGGGGCTCGGCTATCTGCCCGACGGCACGACGCGCCTCTATCGCGACGGGGAGCCGCTGCGCCACTTCATGGGCACCTCGACGTTCGCCGAGTACGCCGTTCTGCCGGAGATCGCGCTCGCGAAGGTGCATCCGGAGGCGCCGCTCGAGGGCTGCGCGCCATTCGCATGCGGGCTCTCGACCGGGATCGGCGCGGCGCTGAACACCGCGCAGGTCGAGCCCGGATCGACGGTCGCCGTGTTCGGCTGCGGGCTCGTCGGGCTCGGCGCGGTGATCGGCGCACGCCTTGCAGGCGCCGAGCGGATCATCGCGATCGACCTCTCCGAGGAGCGGCTCGCGCAAGCCCGCCACCACGGTGCCACCGACACCCGAGTTGCCTCAGAAGACAACGTCGATTGGATCCGCTCGGAGACCGGCGGCTTCGGCGCCGACCACACGATCGAGGCGACCGGGAACGTGGGCGTGATGCGTCAGGCGGTCGAGGCGGCGCGCGAGGCGTGGGGGCTCGCGACGATGTGCGGCGTCGCCGGGAAGGGGGAGGTGCTCGAGGTCGTGCCGCGCCTGCTCATCACCGGCCGCCGCGTCACCGGCTCGTCGTTCGGCGGCGTCAAAGGCCGGACGCAGGTTCCGCAGTACGTCGAGCGGTGGCTCGCGGGCGAGATCGACGTCGACTCGCTCATCTCCCACCGGCTCACGCTCGCCGAGGTGAACCGCGGGTTCGAGCTGATGGAGGCTCAGGACGGGATCCGCAGTGTGATCTCTTTCGACCGAGCGGGAACACTAGAGGCGTGACCGTCGTCGTCGGGATCCTGCTCTCGGTGATGGCCGCCGTCACGGCGGTCGCCGTCATCGTCGTCTTCGTCTGGGCCGCCCGCAAGGACGGCGAGTACGACCGCTCGTACCAGCGCCGTCTCGGCATCCGCCGGAAGACGCGCATCGGGCTGTAGCCGGTCGACTAGCTTCTAGGCGTGGGGACGACCACGCTGATCGTCGACTGGGACGGCACGATCACCGAGCGCGACTCGCTGCTGATGGTGCTCGAGCAGTTCGGCGACTGGGAGGAGTGCGAGCGCCTCGGGGAGCAGCTCTTCGCGGGCGAGATCACGCTGCGCGAGGAGATCGAGCGGCAGTTCGCGACCGTCACCGCGCCGCTCGACGAGGTGGTCGAGTGGGTGGTGGAGAACGTCCGCGTCAGGCCCGGCCTCTCTGAGCTCGCCGCCCTGCATCCGCTGGTCGTCTCGAGCGGCTTCCACGAGCTGATCGACCCGGTCCTCCACCGCGAGGGCGTCGCCGTCGAGCTGCAGGCGAACCACGTCGAGGCGCGGCCGGACGGCTGGCGCCCGATCTGGCGCGAGCTGCCGGTCTGCTCCGTCTGCGGACAGCCCTGCAAGCGCTCGTCGTTCCCCGCCAACGGACGGGTCGTCTACGTCGGCGACGGCTACTCCGACCGCTGCGGAGCCTTGGCGGCCGATCGGATCTTCGCCCGCCGCGGGCTCGCCGCCTACCTCGACGAGCAGGGCGTCGACTACGAGCCGTTCGACGACCTCCACCAGGTTGCTGCTGCAATTTCCTGAACCCTACGACTTCGAGATCTCGACCGAGCGCTTCCGCGCCTTCGGGCAGGATCTCGCGAACCTCTGGCACGAGGGCGGGCTCCACCGCGTCGTCGGCGGGCGCGAGGTGCGGATCGAGGCGGCGCCCGGCGGCGTGCGCGTCGCGCCGCACTCGCGGGGGATCGAGGTGGAGGTGCGGACGCTGCTCGGGGATCCGTTCGACCTTCCCGCGTTCTACCGCTGGGCGCGGCGTGCTGACACGGTGGTGCGCCGCCTGGCGAGCGAGCTCGCCGGCTTCCGGCCGCCGCTCTCGCCGGACCCGTTCGAGATGCTCGTCGGCGCGATCACGGCCCAGCAGGTCTCGCTGTTCGCTGCGTTCGCAATCCGGAACCGGTTCGTCGCGCGCTTCGGCGAGCGCGCCGAGCACGCCTACGCCTTTCCCACCCGCCAGCGCGTCGCCCGCGCGAAGGAGGCACAGCTCGTCGCGCTCGGGTTCTCGGGACGCAAGGCGGAGTACGTCGTCGGGCTCGCGCGCTCGGATCTCGATCTCGAGGGGCTCGCGCAGCTGGCCGACGACGAGGTGAAGGCACGGATCGTCGCCCAGCGCGGTCTCGGCGAGTGGACGGCGGACTGGTTCCTGGCCAGACATCTCGCGCGTCCGCGGGCGTGGCCGTGGGGAGACCTCGGACTGCGGAAGGCGGTGGTCGCGTTCTATGGTGACGTCGATGTCCGAGCCGCGGGAGATCGCTTCGAGCCGTTCCAGAACCTGTCCGCCCACTACCTGCTCACCGGCCTGAGGGTGGTGGGCGCATGAGAGACGAAGCCGAGCAGCAAGCCGACAGCGAAGCTGTCGAGGTTGGTGCGAAGCGAGGTCGTGACGCCGGAGGCGTCAACGTGCGGCCGGCGACCGAGGCCGACGAGCAGGTCCTGCGCGAGCTCTGGGAGGAGTTCGAGGCGGAGATCCTGGCACCTCCCGAGTGGGTCGAGACCTGGGAGGAGGAGTGGCAGGACGTGTCCGCCGACATCGCCGGCCGCGGCGCCGTCTACCTCGCCGAGGACGAGGAGGGCGTGCTCGGCTCGGTCCGCGCGAAGATGATGTCGGGCGACGTCTGGCACGTCGCGTCGGCCTACGTCCGGCCGCGCGGACGCAGGCAAGGCGTGCTGAAGGCGCTGCTCCGCCAGACGATCGCCGCCGGCCGGGAGCGCGGATCCGCACGCGTGACGCTCAACGTCCAGGCCGACAACCCGACCGGTGTCGCGGTCTGGAGACGGCTCGGATTCGAGGACGACATGTACTACCTCGCGACGAGCGTCGAAGCCCTCGAGGCGCGGCTGGGGGAGGAGGGGCTCGGCCCGACGGTCGGCGCGGCATACGTCCAGACCGACGACAGTGCAGCAGTCGAGCGCATGGTCGCGAAGTACCTCCCCCGGATCGGCCGGTCGGAGTCGACGACCGTGTCGCAGCCGGAGAACGGCTGGACGCGCGTGGACGACGAGCTCTGCCGGCGGGACCCGCAGTCGCTGCGGCGCCTGAGCCGCGAGCTGTCGGCGGCGATGGGGGCGATCGTGCTCACCCTCGGCATCGAGAGCGGAGCCGTCGTCCGGTACATCCTCTGGGACCGCGGTGGGATCGCCGACGAGTACGTCTCGCTGCCCGAGTTCCACGTGCCGCTCCCGCCGGGGGACGTCGTCGCGCTCGCCGCGAACCCGACCGTCGCGGAGCGGCTGACGGGGGCAGACCCGGCGCGCGTGCGGGCGGTGGCGCGGACGGCGCGGGCGCCCGAGGAGCTGCCTCCCGCCGACGAGCTCGCGGCCGAGCTGGCCGAGGTCCTCGGAGTAGTCTGGGTGTCGTGATCACCCTCTACGACGCGGAGCGCTGTCCCTACTGCGCGCGGGTGCGGATCGTGCTCGCGGAGAAGGGGGTCGAGCACGAGGTCGTCGCGATCGACCTCTCCGAGCGGCCGGCGTGGCTCTACGAGAAGAACCCGCTCGGCAAGGTGCCGGTGATCGAGGAGGACGCGTTCGTCCTGCCCGAGTCGTCGGTGATCATGGAGTACCTCGAGGACCGCTACCCGGAGCCGGCGCTGCTGCCGGCCGATCCCGCCGCGCGCGCGCTGGCGCGACTCCAGGTGGAGCGCTTCGAAGATTTCCTCGGCGACGACTACTACGCCTACCGGCGAGGCGACCCGAACCGGCTCGACGAGCGGCTCCTCGCGCTCGATGTCGGGCACAACGCCTTCGTCGACATCGCCTACCTGCCGTGGGTAGTCCGCGCGCGCCACCTGCTCGGCGTCGACCTCCCGCCGTACCTCGATGAGTGGCTCGACCGCGCCGCCGAACGTTCGTCGGTCGCCGCCGAGCTCGAGATCGTCGCCGCGCTCGCGCGATGAAGATCGCGCTCCTGCACGCGCTGCCGTTCGACGAGCGAATCTGGGAGGCGCAGCTGCCCGCGCTCGCCGACCACGACGTGCACGCGCCGCGGCTCTACGACCTCGGCTCCAGCATCGACGAGTGGGCGCTCGGCGTCCTCCAGCAGGTCCCGGGGCCGCTCGTCGCCGTCGGCGCCTCGATGGGCGGCTACACCGCGGCCGGGATCGTCCGGCTCGCCCCCGAGCGTCTGCAGGGCCTCGTCCTGAGCGGCTCGCTCGCCGGCGCCGACCCGCCCGAGCGCGCGCCTGTGCGCGCGCGCTGGATCGAGATCGCGACCGCGCGGGGAGGCGAGGGGATGTGGGAGGAGGTCGCGCCCAGCTTCTTCCCGCCGGAGACCGACCCGGCAGTACTGGAGCGCGCCCACGCGATCGCGGCCGAGCAGCCGCCGGCGGATCTCGTGCGTGCGATCGAGGCGATCCGCGACCGGCCGGACTCGACCGAGGCGGTGACGAGTGGGATCCCGCTGCTCGTCGTCGCCGGTGACCACGACCCGCTCGTCACGCCCGAGATCGCGTACGGGCTCGCCGCGGCCTCGTCGAACGGCCGGGCGGAGGTGCTCGAGGGCTGTGGGCACCTGCCGAACATGGAGCGCCCGGACGAGTTCAACCGGATCGTGACGAGCTTCCTCGCGACGCTGTGAACGGCCTGTCCACCGTGGTCGACGCGAGCTGGGTCGCCGCCCACCTCGGCGAGCCGGATCTGCTACTCGCCGACGTCCGGGGGCCGAACGCGCACGCGCGCGGTCACGTGCCGGGCTCGATCCCGCTCGTCCTCGGCTCCCCGGCGCCGGTCACCGACCCAGACGTCCTGAAGGAGCTCGCCGCGGAGGTGGGGCTGCGTCTACGCCGGCACGGCGTCACCGGCGAGGAGCGGCTCGTGCTCTACGACGGCGGCGACTGCATCGGTGCGTCGGCGTCGGCCCAGCTCGCCGAGCTGGCGGGCCACCCCGCCGTCGCCGTGATGGCCGGCGGTCTCGCCGCGTGGCAGGGCGATCTGGAACAGGGGGTGGTCGAGCTGGACAAGAACCGGAAGGAGCTCGACGCGCGGTTCGACGCGGTGCCGACTCTGGACGAGCTCCGCGGGCGTCTCGACGATCCGGAGCTGACGCTACTCGACGTGCGACGCGACGACGAATACCGGGGGAAGGGCGGCTACCCCTGCGATCCACGGCAGGGCCACATCCCGGGTGCGCTGCACGTCGAGGTCGGGACGCTCTTCGCCGCGCCCGGCACGCCGTTGCCGCCGGAGGAGCTCCGCGCGCTCGTCGGGCTCCCCGAGGGCGCCGAGATCGTCGCCTACTGCCACTCCGGCTCCCGCTCCGCGCTCGCGACGATGGCGCTCCGCTCGGCCGGCTACCGGGCCCGGAACTACCCCGGCTCGTGGCACGAGTGGTCTCGGCACGACGACCTCCCGATCGAGCGCTAGACCGGAGCCAGCGCCGCCACCGCGCCGCCGACCGGGCTCGCGATCCGGGTCGAGTCCATCACCCAGTTCGTGTCCCAGGAGCGGCGGCCGTCGAACGAGAACGCCTGCTGCCAGTTGAGCGTGTCCTCGTCGACGAGGCGCCACTCGTAGCGGACGCGGAGGTGGACGCCGTCGATGATGTCGTCGCACTCGAACCGACCGACGCCGTCGTCCTCGAACCGCCCGACGACCGGCTCGTCGAGCAGTCCCGTTCCGAGCGACGAGGCCCACCAGATGCGCCAGAGGCCGGTCTTCGGCTCGAACAGGCGCAGGCTGAACCCCTCGAAGCCGGGCCTGCCGGGGAAGTCGGGGGCGCGGTACGTGTCGACGTTCCCGAGGCCGCCGACGATTGGCTGCGCCACGGAGAACGCGTCGAACTCGATCCACTCGTCGTCGCCCTCCACGAGCGGGCTCACGCGCTTGCGGTTCGCGATCTGCCAGGCGCCGAAGAGGAAGTCGAAATCGTGCCGTCCGTCGTTCATTCCTCGCCCTCCTTCGCGGTCGATGATCGAGACGCAAGCCTACGGACAATTGAGGACACTTTTTGTCCGCAGCGTGGTTGAATATTGGGGAATGTCGAGGCCGGCGTCGCGCCTGCTCGGGTTCCTGGAGCTGCTCCAGACCCGGCCCGTCGTCGACGGGCGCGCAGCGGCCACCGACCTGGGGGTGACGGAGCGGACGATCCGCCGGTACGCGGTCGCGCTGCACGACATCGGCATCCCCGTCGACGGGCAGCCGGGCGTCGGCGGCGGCTACCGGTTGCGCGCGGGCACACGCCTTCCGCCGCTGATGCTCTCGGACGACGAGGCGACCGCCGTCGCGTTCGGCCTCGTCGTCGCCGACCGGCGCGGCATCGCCGCCGGCGACGCGCTCGCGAAGATCATGCGCGTCCTGCCGGAGCGCCTCGCGCGCCGCATCGAGCGCCTGCGCGACGAGGTGACGCTGCTGGGCGAGCCGTCGGCGGTGGAGCCGGCGTCGAGCGAAACGCTGCTCGTCGTCGCCGAGGCCGTCCGCCGCCGCCGCTCGCTGGAGATCGACTACGTCCGCGCCGACGGCCGGGCGAGCCACCGCGTGATCGAGCCGCTCGGGCTGGTCGCGCGCCGCGGGCGCTGGTACGTCCCTGCGCGCGATCGGAGGAGCGGGGAGCTGCGGACGTTCCGCGCCGACCGCATCGGCCGCGCGGCGATCGGCGAGCCGGCGGAGGCGCCGGACTCGGGTTTCGACCCGGCCGCCCACGTCGTCCGGATGCTGGCGCGGCTTCCGTACGAGTGGCGGATCGAGGTGCGCGTGGATGCGGAGGTCGAGGAACTCCGGCGGCGGGTGCCGGCCACGCTCGGCGAGCTGGCCGCGGAGGAGGACGGGACGCGGCTGGAACTCGGGGCGGACTCGCTCGCGTGGGCGGCGGGTTTCCTCGCCGGGCTCGGCGCCGAGTTCCGGGTGATCCGGCCGGACGAGCTCCGGGGAGAGCTGCGCGACCTCGGCGCGCGGCTCGCGCGCGCGGTCGGTTAGACGGCGACGGCGGTGCGCTCGGCGATTGCTAGGAAGCTGCCGCAAAGAGCTCGGCCGAGCTGGTTCCAGGCGCTGATCTTCTCGTGCGTCTCCGCCGCGAGCACGTCGCGGTCGAGGTCGAGCGGAAAGTCGTCCTTGTCGGTCAGCCACGAGTGGACGGTCTCCAGGTTGACCTCGGGGTGGAACTGGACGCCCCACGCGGTCTCGTCCAGCCGGTAGGCCTGGTTGCAACGCGCGCTGCGGGCGAGCTCCTCCGCACGGTCGGGTACGTCGTAGGTGTAGTAGTGCCACCCGAAGGCCTCGAAGCGCCGCGGAAGCTTGGAGAAGATCGGATCCTCGGCCGCCGCGTCGCTCAGCTCGACGGGGAACCACCCGATCTCGGGGCCGCCGGGCAGCGGGTAGACCGCGGCGCCTTCCGCCTTCGCGAAGAGCTGGATGCCGAGGCAGATCCCAAGCATCGGCGTCCCGCGCTCGAGCAGCCCCTGGATGAACGTGTTCTCCTCGATCAGCCACGGATGCCGGTCGTCCTGGTCGGCGTGCATCGAGCCGCCGAAGACGAGCACGGCGCCGTACTCCTCGAGCGGCCGCGGCGCCGACGTGCCCCAGGCGAGGCTCCATTCCTCGTACCGATGCCCGCCCTTCCGTACGGTCTCCGCGAAGACCCCGCCGCGGGCGTTCGTGCCGTGGATGACGGCCAGCACCTTCAAGTCGCCAACGATAGCTGGCCGGTCTCCGGGGGCTCGACGGCCCCGGTTGCGGGAATCTCGCGCTCGTCCAGGAGCCCGCGCAGCACCTGCGCGCTCCGCGGCGCGTAGTCGTAGCGGTTGTTGTTGAACATGGCGTAGACCTCCTCGGCCTGTCCCACGAGCTCCGCGAGCGGCTCGACCCACTCCTCGAGCTCGTCGCGGTCGTACAGCCAGTCGAAGCGCTCCGCGGAGGTCTTCCCCTTCAGGTTCCAGGTGCGCCAGTTGCGCCCGTGGAAGCGGACGTAGGCGACGGGATGCGTCGCCGCTGCGATGCGTGGGAGGATGTTCGACGCGCGCCCGCGCGGCGAGTCGACGGAGACGTACGAGAGTCCGTGCCGCTCGAGGAACGAGAACGTGTCCGCGCGCTCGTCCTCGTCCACCCAGGAGCGGTGCCGGAACTCGACGAGCGGGACGAGTGGGTCGAGCAGCGGCGCGACCGCCTTCAGCTCCTCCATCGCCTCGGCCGACTTGGCGAAGCGCGGCGGGTACTGGAGCAGCACGCCGCGGAGCTTGCCCGCGTGCTCGAGCGGCGCGAGTGCCTCGCGGAAGGCGGCGAACGCCTCTTCGCGATCGGCCTCGCGGTGGCCGGTCATCTCGCCGCTCGCCTTGGCGTGGAAGACGAAGCCGTCCGGCGTCCGCTCCGCCCACTTCGCCGCCGTCTCCGGCGAGGGCAGGTGGTAGAAGGGCGAGTCGACCTCGACCGTGTCGAAGCGCTCGGCGTAGTAGGCGAGCCGCGCGGCGGGGGAGGAGACGCCGGAGGGGTACCAGCGCTTGACGAGCCCCTCGTCGGCCCACGAGCACGTGCCGATCCGGATCGCCGCCACCCGCTCAGGATACGGAGGGGGCGTGGACGCGCCCCCCGTATCCTCCAATTGTCTATCGGCGCCGCGGGACGACGATTTTCCGCATGCTCGACTTCGCCGCGAACCCGCTAGCGGTCGCGCCGATGCACGGCACGCCGAAGGTCGCCTTGCAGGCGGTCGTCGCGAGGTCGCGCTGCGCCGCCGTCGCGGCGGCCTGGATGAAGTAGGTCTGGGCACGCTGCGGCAAGCGCCGGATCGCGAAGCGCGCCGTGTACGTGCCGGCTCTTACGGGTGGGTGGGCGAACACCGACAGCCTGGTCGCGGTCGACCTGCGGGCGAGCGACACGGTCGCAGTGGAGTCGGAGAGACCACTCGTCTTCACAGTGCCCGAAACCCGGAACGCCGCCGCGAGCCGCGTCAGTGTCCGCGATGGCACGCCCAGTGTGACGGTGCCGCTCTCGACGAGCGACTGCGTCTCGACCCTCGCCGCGGCGTTCGGCGTGCCCTTCCCCGGGTTGTACGGCGTCGCGAGCAGGCGCCAGACGTTGTCGCCCGACGTGGTCGGCGAGAACACGCCCTTGACGGTGAAGCTCGCCTCGAAGACCTTGGCGCCGAACGCCGCTCCTCCCGGCCCCTGGATGTCCGAGGGCGGCAGGCAGACGGTCAGCGAGTAGGCGACCACGGTCGAGAGCGGAGCGGTGGAGACCGGGTCGACGAGCAGCGGGACCTCGAGCGTCTGGCCGGCGGCCGTCAGGACGAGCACCCAGTACGCCGCATGCGTCGCCGTCTTCGTGCAGGCCGTCGCCGCTGCGGCGAGCGGAACCTGCTGGCCGTTCGAGAGGTAGGTGCCGCTTGCCGCCCGCGCCTGCACGGTGCCCGTCAGCGGCAGGGTCGCGCCGCCGAGAGCGGCGGCGGTCGCCTTCGCCTCGACTGTGCCGATCGTCGAGCCTGCGGTCGCGCTCAGGTTCGCGCTCGTCCCCGCGGGTGCGAAGAAGGTGAGGTTCGCTGTGGGGTCGTCGGTCGATGGGATCGCCAGCTTGATCGTCGTCTCCGCGTCGCCCATCTGGACGACGAGCTTCGGGGTGTAGGCCGCCAGTGCCTGGCCGGCCGCGACGAGCGCGAATGCGCCGGCGCAGCCGAGCACCGCGACTCGAGTCCATCTCCTCATTGCGTCAGTCCTTTCGTCGAAACGCCCGGACTCTAACTTGCCTCCTCATGCCCTGGCCGGGACGAGCGGGCCGAAGACCTGCCAGACGCCGCCCCGGGCGTACCGGTACAGCTGGACCTGCTCGAGCGCGAAGCGGTCGGTCGGCCGCGTCCGGGCGACGATGCCGGGCAGCAGGAAGGGGTTCGTCGCCTCGTTCAGTCTGGTGGCGGCCCTCAGCAGGCTCTCGCGGGTCGGGTTCCGGCCCGCGTGCCTGAGGGCGTCGACGAGCGTGTACGCCGCCGCCATCCCGTAGATGTTCGCGACCGCCTTCGGGTCGCTCGAGGGCGCGTAGCGCTTCAGGATCGAGTAGTAGAGCCTCACGCCTCGGTCCTTGCCCCAGCGCCGGAGGTTGCTCGCGTCCTTCAGGAACGTGACGCTGATCGCACCCGTGGTCGCGCGGCCGGCGGTGTTCGACCGGGCGACGTCCATGACGAACGGGTCGATCGAGACGGCGGCGATGTACGGGTGCGGGTGCCAGCCGAGCTTGTCCGCGCCGACGAGCGCCTGGATCGTCTGCTTCGGGAGCGCGAACACCATCAGCGTGTCGGCGCCGGAGGCCCTCAGCGTCGCCATCTGCGAGCCGAGCGTTGCCTCCGTGACTGCGTAGCTGACCGCCCGAACGATCCTCGCCCGGCCGGCGAGGCCGGCCTTCAAGCCGGCGAGCAGATCCTTGCCGAAGTCGCTGTCCTCGAAGAGGACGGCGATCCTCGCGCCCGGGGTCGTCCGTCCGATGTAGCGGCCGTAGACCTGGCCCTCGGCGTAGAAGCTCGGCAGGTACGGGAGCGTCCACGGGAACTGCCGGTAGTCGTGGGCGAACGTCTCCGCGCCGCTGCCCGCGAAGAGCTGCGGCACGCCGTGCTGGTTCAGGTACGGGCGCGTCGCGAGCACCTGCTCGGTGCCGACCTGGTTGAAGATCGCGAAGACCTTGTCCTGCTCGACCAGGCGCCGCATCTGCTGGACGGTCTGCGCCGGGTCGTAGGCGTCGTCGAGGTACCGGTACTCGATCTTGCGGCCGAAGACGCCGCCGTGGTCGTTGACGTACTTGAAGTACGCGTCGGCGCCGTAGGCGACGACCGAGTAGGCCGTCTCCGGCCCGCTGAGCGGCACCGTCCCGCCGACCAGGATCGTCCCGGGCGAGACGCCGGGTGTGTCCCGGGGGGCGGCGCCGGCGACGCCCGCGAGCGCAAGCGCGCAGGCGAGAACGGTGACGGTTCGTCGCCTCACGAGACCGGTCGGATCATCGCCGGCAGGCGCAGAACGCCGTTCGCGACCGTCAACGTGGGTGTCCCGACCGGCGCGAAGTCGAGGTAGAGAGGCCCGCCGAGCGTCCCGGTCGTCGAGCTCCCGAAGGTGACCTGGAGACTGGAGCCCGCCGGGATCGCGGTGATCTGCGAGAAGAGCGGAATCGAGTAGGTGCGCGTTCCCGGCCGCGTCGCGATCGCGCCCGCGCTGACGACGATCTGCTTGCCGGTCGGCGTCGTCGCCGTCAGCAGCGCGACCAGGTGGTCCCAGCCGGCCGTCGTCGACGCGCGGACGACCACGACGGGCGAGCCGAAGTCCTCGACCTTCGTCTGCGTCCGGCCGGCGGCGCGGACGACCTTCCCGCCCCAGCTGATCCGCTTCGGCCCGCCGAGCAGCGCATACGAGAGCGTGCGCGTCGGGGGAAGCGCGGGAAACGCGGCCGGCCTGCCGGTCCACGGGTCGGGAGCGATCCGGACTCGCGGGTCCTCGTCGACGCCGTTGTCGTCGCCCTTCACGAACCGGTCGAGCCACGCGCGCGAGAGCGTGATCGCATACGGCGTGTCGGCCGCCGGGAAGGTCGAGGGCGCGTGCCCGTGGTCGCCGAAGTACAGGAGCTTCGGGCCCTTCAGGCGCTGGAACGCGGCGATCGCCTGGTCGGTGCCGAAGACGAAGTCGCGGCGGCCCTGGAAGAAGGCCGTCGGGACCCTGAGGGAGCCGAGCGCCGCGAGCGTCGAGCGCTGCCCGCCCAACGTGCGCAGCTGGTCGAGGGCGACGCCGCGAACCGCCGGCGCCGGCAGCCAGGCGAGGTCGGGGGAGAGCCTGCCGGGTGGAATCTCGTTGAGCAGGCCGGCGATCACGCCCGACTTCGGGACGTCGTTCGGGTACAGGCTCGCGTAGAGGTCGCTCCAGGTCTGCCAGACGTCGACGGCCTTGAACGGCACACCCTGCGCGGCCGCCAGCAGCGCCTGGCCGCCGCCGTAGGAGATCCCCCACGCGCCGATCTTCTGGTCGTCGACCTGCGGGAGCGCGGCGAACTGCGTCTCGAGCGTCCGCAGGTCGGCGATCTCGCGCGGCCCCGCGATCGTGACGTAGCCGCCCGACTGTCCGTGGCCGCGCGCGTCGTAGGTGAGCACCGCGTATCCGAAGCCGGCGAAGTAGTCCTCGGCGAGCAGGTTCGTGTCCTGCCGGCTGCCGCCGAGGCCGTGCAGGAGGATGACGCCGGGCCAGCCGGCGGTCGGCGGCTCTCCCGTCGGGAGGTACAGCGTCGTCGCGATCCTGGTTCCGTCGTCCATCACGGCGATGCCGTTCTTCTTCGTGAAGGTGCCGGCGTGGCCCGCGGGGGCGAGAACGGCCCCGAGCAAAGCGGCGAGGACGAGCAGGCGGAGACGGCGCACCGCGGAAGGGTACAGCGGGGTCGGGGACAGGATGAGTCCGCTCCCCGACGCAGTAGGCTCCTGCTCGTGGACACCAGGCCGATCGGGGTCTTCGACTCGGGAATGGGCGGCCTGACCGTGCTGCACGAGTGCCTGGTGACGATGCCGCACGAGGATTTCGTCTACCTCGGCGACGCCGCCCGGCTGCCCTACGGGCCGCGGCCGCTTCCGGAGGTCGCCCGCTTCGCGCACGAGATCGCCGCCTATCTCCAGGAGCAGGGCGTGAAGCTGATCCTCGTCGCGTGCAACAGCGCCACGTCGGCGGCGCTCCCCGAGCTGCAGGAGGAGCTCTCGGTGCCCGTAGTCGGCGTGATCACCCCCGAGGCGCATGCGGCCGTCCAGGCGACGCGCAACCGGCGGATCGGCCTGCTCGCGACGAAGGCGACCGTCGCGTCCGGCCGCTACGAGCAGCTGGTGCGGACGCTCGACGCGGGCGTGCGGATGACCGCCGTTGCGTGTCCGCGGCTCGTTCCGCTGATCGAGAGCGAGGACCCGTTCGGGCCCGAGACGGCGGACGCAGTGCGCGAGTACGCGGAGCCGCTGAAGGCCGCCGACGTCGACACCGTCATCCTCGGCTGCACGCACTACCCGCTGATCCGCCCGATCTTCCAGCGGGTCTTCGGCCGCGGCGTCACGCTCGTCTTCTCTGCCGAGGAGACCGCCCGCGAGGTCGCCGAGACGCTCGCCCGCAAGCGGATCGAGAACGAGCCGGAGCGGGAGGGCGTCTACCGCTTCCTGACGACGGGCGAGCCGGAGGAGTTCCGCGCCGCCGGCGCCCGCTTCCTCCAGCTGCCGATCGACGAGGTCGAGACGGTCGACCTTGCCGCACTCCGCCGGGCGGCCGCATGAGCCATGTCCTTCGTCTTGACGGGGAATGTCCCGAGACATGACCCGCGCGGACGGTAGGCGGCCAGACCAGCTGCGGCCGCTCGAGATCGTTCCCGACTTCCTCGAGCTCCCGCACGGGTCGGTCCTGCTCACGCAGGGGAAGACGCGGGTGCTCTGCACCGCGTCGGTCGAGGAGAGCGTCCCGCGCTGGATGTCCGGCCAGGGCAAGGGCTGGATCACTGCCGAGTACTCGCTGCTCCCCGGGTCGACCGGCCAGCGGACGCAGCGCGAGGCCTCCACCGGGCGTCAGAAGGGTCGCACCGTCGAGATCCAGCGCCTGATCGGCCGGGCGGTCCGGGCAGTGACCGACTTCCAGGCGCTCGGGGAGCGGACGCTCTGGCTCGACTGCGATGTGCTCCAGGCCGACGGCGGGACGCGGTGCGCCGCGATCTCCGGCGCCTGGGTCGCAGCCCGCCGCGCGCTCGACGGGTTCGGCCTCTCGAAGGCGATGCCCGGCTCCGTCGCCGCAGTCTCGCTCGGGATCGTCGGCGGCGAGCTGCTGCTCGACCTGGACTACCGCGAGGACTCGAGCGCGGACGCCGACCTGAACGTCGTGATCACCGGCGACGAGCGCCTGGTCGAGGTGCAGGCGACCGCCGAGCGCGTCCCGTTCGACCGCGACCAGCTCGACGAGGCGCTCGAGCTCGCCGCGCGGGGGATCGCGATGATCAGGCGGGCCCAGGAAGAGGCGGTCGATGCACCTCCTCGCTGAGATCCCCTCCCTCGGCTGGCTCGACGCGCTCTTTCGGCTCGCCGCCGCGGCCGCGCTCGGGGGTGCGATCGGCCTCGAGCGCGAGCTCGACGAGAAGGCGGCGGGCCTGCGGACACACATGCTGGTCTCGCTCGGCGCCGCGCTGTTCACGATGGTCGGCGCCTACGGGTTCCACGACTACCTGGTCGGCGGCCGCAACATCGTCCGCGCCGACCCGAGCCGGATCGCGGCGCAGGTCGTCACCGGTATCGGCTTCCTGGGCGCGGGCGTGATCTTCCGCCAGGGCTTCACGGTCCGCGGCCTGACGACTGCGGCGAGCCTCTGGGTCGTAGCGGCAGTCGGGATGGCCGTCGGCGCGGGGTTCTGGAAGGGCGCCCTGGTCGGGACCGCGGTCGGGATCGCCAGCCTGCGGCCGCTCGAGTGGCTGAAGGAGCGCGCGATCCCGCAGCGCGCGGCGGCGCGGCTCTCGATCGAGCTCGTGGACGGCGCGTCCGCCGGCCCCGTGCTCGGGGCCCTCGAGCGGGCGGGCGAAGTGCTCGCTCTGAGCCGCGACGGCAGGCGGCTCGAGATCGAGGTGCGCATGGACCTCGACCAGCGCACCCGCGCGCTCGAGGAGGTCGCCGGCCTCGACGACGTCCGGGAAGCACGCTGGCAAAGCTGATTCTCTGCTCCCGCAACGAGCACAAGCGCGAGGAGCTGCAGGCGGCGCTGCCCGGATGGACGGTCGAGCTGCTCGACACGGACGACTACCCGCCCGAGACGGGTGAGACCTACCGGGAGAACGCCCTCCTCAAGGCGGCCTACGGTCGCAGTCTCGCGCAGCCGTCGGCGTGGGTGGTCGGCGAGGACTCCGGGATCGAGGTGGCGGCGCTCGACGGCGGTCCCGGCGTGCGCTCGGCCCGCTGGGCAGGCGGCGAGCCGGTCGCGGCGCTCCTCCGGGCGCTGGAGGGCGTGCAGGACCGGCGCGCACGGTACGTCAGCACGATCGTCGGGCTGTCGCCCGGAGGCGACGAGGTCGACGCCGTCGGCACGCTCGAGGGGGAGATCGGGTTCGAGCCGCGCGGCTCCGAGGGCTTCGGCTACGACCCGATCTTCGTGCCGGCGGGCGAGCAGCGGACCGTCGCCGAACTCGGCGACGACTGGAAGCGCTCCCACTCGCACCGGGCGAGAGCCGCGGCCGCGTTCAGCGATGCGCTCGGCGCCAGTTGATCTCCGCGCCGAAGACGATCACGTTCGCCATCACGAAGAGCCAGATCAGCAGGAGCACCGGCCCGCCGAACGCCTGCGCGGCGGGGACGTGCTTCGAGAGCCGGAGGTAGATGGGCAGCACCTGGAACGTCGCCTCGAGCGCGACGGTCGCGACGATCGCCCCCGGCAGCACCTCGTGGAAGCTCAACCGCACGTTCGTCAGGTAGCGGTACGAGGTGACGAGGAACACGAAGATCGCGATCGTCGAGACGACGACCGAGACGACGTTCGCCACGATCGAGTTCCCGAGGAACCCCGGCGCGAAGCGGTTGAGCAGGTGAGCGCCGATTCCGCCGATCACGAGCCCCGCGAAGAGCGTGACGAGCGAGCCGAGCATGAACACGACCGCCAGCGCTTTGCCGTGCAGGAACGACCGGTTCGGCCGCCCGTAAACGATGTTGAACGCCGACTCGAGCACGCTGAAGAACGAGAGCGACGACCAGAGCAGGAACGCCGCGCCGAGGATCCCGAGCGAGGTCGCGTTGCGCTGGATCGTCCGGATCACCTCGACGATGCTGGAGATCGACGCGCCCGGGAAGATCTTCTGCAGCTCCGTGACGAAGTAGCTCGACTCGTCGACGCGTCCGGAGAGACCGAGCAGCGCGAGCGCGAGAAAGAGCAGCGGCACGAACGAGAGCAGGGCGAAGTACGCGATCATCGCGGCGAGGTGCGTGCCGCGGTCGGCAAAGAACTTCGAGAAGGTTTCCCGAAGATGCACTGTGTTAGCGTGTGCCGCCGATGGACGCGGCGCAAGCGCTATCGGAGCTGACTGCGCTCTCGGCCCAGATCACGTCGGCAATCGTGATCGATCCGGACGGGTCGCCGCTGGCTTCGACGCACGACGACGCAGGTGCGGCGGCGCTCGCGCCGACGGTGCAGGAGCTGCTCGCGGCCGCGGACCGGCTCGGCGACGGCCGGCGGCTGGCGCAGCTCCAGCTGTCGACCGCGGACGGCGGTGTCTTCCTCGTCCGGGACGCCGACCGAGCGATCGTCGCGACGACGCGTCCGGCGCCGGCGGCCGGCCTCGTGTTCTACGACCTGAAGACGTGCCTGCGTAGCATCGCCGACGAGGCGAAGCCCAGCCCGAAGCCGAAGCAGTCGAAGAAACCGGGCGATGTCCCTTCGTAAGCTCCTGGCTTGGCTCGCGCTCGCCGGGTCGGTGGCGGCCGCGATCGTCTTCCGCAGGCGGTCACGCGGGCGTGAGCACCTCGACGTCTACTTCGAGGACGGCACGATGCTGTCGTTTCGCGAGGGTTCGCCGGAGGCCGGGACGGTCCTGCCGCTCGCGCACCGGATCCTCGAGACGGCACAGCCCTAGTGGACGACGCGGAGCTGGTCGAGGCTCTGCGGGAGCATGCCTATCTGGAGGGCGACTTCGTCCTCCGCTCGGGCAAGCGCTCGCGCTACTACCTCGACAAGTACCGCTTCGAGACCGTTCCGGAGCTGCTGGAGGCGCTCGGGGCGCGCATCGCGGGCGCGGTGGAGGAGATCGAGCCCGACGCGGTGCGGCTCGCCGGCCCGGAGCTCGGCGCCGTCGCGCTCGCCGCGGCCGCGTCGCTCGCCTCTCGCCTGCCGTTCCTGATCGTTCGCGGCGAGGCGAAGGCGTACGGGACGGCCAACCGTCTGGAGGGCGCCTACGGGGCCGGAGATCGCGTCGTTCTGATCGAGGACGTCGTCACGTCGGGCGGTGCGGCGGGCGATGCCGTCCGGGCCTTGCGCCAAGCTGCACTCGAATGCCGCACGGCCATCTGCGTCATCGACCGGGAGGAGGGCGGTGTGGACACCCTCGCGCGCCTTGGGGTGCGCCTGCATCCGCTGTTTCGTGCGGCCGAAGTGGTCGAGGGCAGGAAGCGTGCCGAAGGGCTTGGTTGAGCGGAAAGAGCGCTCCGACTGCTAGCGTCCGGCGCGTGATCTATTACGTCCAGAGGAGGAGGACCTAGGTGACCAAGCAAGAGTTCGTCGACACGGTCGCGCAGCGCAGCGGCCTTGGCAAGCGCGAGGCGGCGCAGGCCGTCGACGCAATGCTCGAGACGATCACGGACGCGCTCAGGCGGCGTGATTCGATCAGCTTCACGGGATTCGGAAAGTTCGCGACCTCCGAGCGCAAGGCACGGATGGGCGTGAACCCGCGCAACCCGGCCCAGAAGGTGCACATTCCCGCGGCCACGGTGCCGAAGTTCACCGCAGGGAGCGCGTTGAAGCAGTCCGTCCGCGGCGGGTAGGGCGGCGGCAGCCTCCTCCGAGTCGAGCCTCGGGCCGCACCTCGCTTCAGACGAGGGGGTGCGGCCTTCGGCTTCCTCTGCGACCTTCGCCGATCGATTGGCTGCCGCGATCGCGGAGAAGCGCAGCCAGCTCGTCGTGGGCCTCGACCCGCGTCTCGACCTGCTTCCGCTCGAGTTGCGCGGGAATGCGCAGGTCGGGCGTCCGGCGGCCGCCGACGCGACCGCGCGCTTCTGCTGCGGGATCGTCGACGCCGTCGCGCCGTACGCCGTCGCGGTGAAGCCGCAGCTCGCCTTCTTCGAGGTGCTCGGCGGGGACGGCGTCTCGGCGTTCGAGCAGGTCGTCGCGTATGCCCGCGAAGTCGGGTTGCTCGTGATCGTCGACGGCAAGCGCGGCGACATCGGCTCGACCGCGCGCGCGTATGCCGATGCCTATCTCGAGCCGACCCCCGGCCGCGGGCCGGTCGCCGACGCGCTGACCGTGAACACCTATCTCGGCCGCGACTCGCTCGAGCCTTTCGTCGCCGCCTGCCGCCGCGGCGGGGGCGGGATCTTCTGCCTCGTGAAGACGTCGAACGCGGGCAGCGTGGACGTCCAGGACCTCGCGCTCTCCGACGGACGTCCGCTCTGGCACCAGGTCGCGCTGCTCGTGCGCGAGCTCGGCGAGGAGCTCGTCGCGGACTGCGGCCTGTCCAACGTCGGCGCAGTGGTCGGCGCGACCTATCCGCGCGCGGTCGCCGAGGCGCGCAAGCTCCTCCCGCAGTCGATCCTGCTGCTCCCCGGCGTCGGCGCGCAGGGCGCGACCCCCGCGGACATCGCCCGCGCGTTCACGAGCGGACCTGCGAGCGCCCTCGTCACCGCCTCGCGTTCGGTCATGTACGCCTTCCGGGAGAGGGATGACGACTGGCGAGCTGCCGCCGGCGCGGAGGCGGCGCGGCTGCAACGCGAGGTGTGGGCCGTCTCCGGCTGGTAGACCGGAGGAAGCTGGCGCGTTTCGTCGCGCCGGCCCTCTTCCTCCTCGCCGTCACCGGGGTCGTGCTGCTCGTGCGCTCGGCGCTGCGGTCGGACAATCCCGGCGCGACCTCGACCACATATGTGACGACCAGGGCGAAGCCGGCTCGCCAATCCCCGCCTCCCCCGCGGATCGCGGCCCAGTACTACGTGATCCAGAGCGGCGACACGCTCGGCGGGATCGCAGGCCGGTTCGGAACGACGGTCGACAAGCTCCTCCTGCTCAACCCCGGGACCGAGCCGACCGCGCTGACGCCGGGCGAGCGGCTGCGAATCAAGTAGCTACTCTTGGCGCCCGTGAAGCTTCGGTTCGCGCTCGCTGCGACCGCCTTCCTGCTCGCCGGTCCTGCACTTGCGGGCGCGCCGCAGGTCACGGCCCGCGCGTACCTGGTGGAGAACGGCACGACGGGCGAGGTCGTGGTCGCGAGCAGGCCGCGCGCGCACCTCCCGATCGCGAGCATCACCAAGCTGATGACGGTGCTCGTCGCGCTGCGCCACGCGCACCTGGACGACGTCGTCACCGTCAGCGGTCGTGCTGCGGAGGTCGGCGAATCGTCGATCGATCTGCGGCCGGGCGAGCGGCTCACCGTCCGCGACCTCGTCGAGGCCGCGCTGATCCAGAGCGCGAACGACGCGGCGGTCGCGCTCGCGGAGTACGTGGGCGGCAGCCAGCCCGCGTTCGTCGCGATGATGAACGCCGAGGCGAGGAAGCTCGGGCTGCGGGACACGCACTTCGCCAACCCGGACGGGCTGGACGCGCCCGCCCACTACTCGAGCGCCCACGACGTCACCCGGCTCGCCCGGATCGCAATGCGTAACCCGGTGATCCGCTCGGTCGTCGGCCGGCCGACGGCGACGATCACAGGGGGTCGCGTGCTGACGACGTGGAACGACCTGCTCACGCGGTTCCCCGGCGCGTTTGGCGTGAAGACCGGCCACACGGGCGCCGCGGGCTGGTCCGAGGTCGCTGCCGCGCGCGCTCACGGCGTGACCGTCTACGCGACGCTGCTCGGCGGCGCGACGCGGGAGGGGCGGAACGGCGACCTCGCGGCGCTCCTCGCCTGGGGGCTCTCGCGGTACCGAACCGTCGATCTCGTCACCCCACGACGCGTCTACGCGACTGCGACCGCGCCCTACGGCCGCCACGCGCTCGCGCTCGTCGCCGCGCATCCGCTCAGGCGGGTCGTCCGTGTCGACCGCACGCTCGTCGAGCAGGTGGTGGCTCCGTCGGTAATCTCGTTGCCGGTGCGCAAGGGCGAGGCACTGGGGGAGGTAAGGATCCTCGACAGAGGTCGGGTGGTCGCGCGGCGACCGCTGGTCGCCTCCCGCACGATCGCGAAGCCGGGATTGGTCGGCCGGAGCGAGTGGTATCTGGGACAGGCCGCCCACCACGTCTGGAGCTGGGTCTCCTGAATCGCCGATGATCGTCACCGTCACCCTCAACGCCGCCATCGACCGGACGCTGACCGTGCCGAACTTCCAGCTCAACCAGCGGCACCGCGCGAGCGCCGGGCTCACGCTGGCGGGCGGCAAGGGCATCAACGTCGCGCGGGCGCTGAAGCGGCTCGGCGTCCCGGTCGTCGCCACCGGCCTCGCGGGGGGCAGGACCGGCACGCGCATTGTCGAGGAGCTGACCTCGGAGGCGATCCTGAACGACTTCGTGCGGATCGAGGACGAGTCGCGCACCTCGACCGCCGTCGTCGACCCGACCGGGAACTCGTACACCGAGATCAACGAGTGGGGCCCCGAGGTCCAGCCGGACGAGCTGGAGATGATCCACGAGAAGCTCCACTACCTCTCGATCGGCGCCGACTTCCTCGTGCTCGCCGGCTCGCTGCCGCGTGGCGTCGACGCGGACTTCTACGGCGACCTGATCCGCGAGCTGAACCGTCGTCAGGTGCCGACGGTGCTCGACTCGGAGGGCGAGCCGCTCCGGCTCGGGCTGGAGGCCGAGCCGTTCCTCGTCTCGCCGAACCAGCGCGAGGCCGAGGCCCTCGTCGGCCAGGAGTTCTACGAGCAGCAGGACTTCGCCTTCGCGCTCGAGCACATCGCCGAGCTCGGCGCGCGCAACGTCCTGATCACCAACGAGACGGGCTGCTTCGCGCGGCTCCGGGACGGACGCAAGACCCGCCGTTTCCGCGTGCTGGCGCCGCAGGTCGAGCCGGTCTCGGCCGTCGGCAGCGGCGACGTGCTGCTCGCCGGCTACGTCGCGGCGCGGCTCGACGGGCGCTCTCCGGAGGACGCGCTGCGCTCGGCGGTGGCGGCCGGTGCGGCCTCGACGCTGGAGCTGGGCGCCGGCCGTCTCGACCCGCGTGTCGGGTCGCAGCTCACGCAGGACGTCCAGCTCACGGACCTCGAGGCCGTCGGGGTCGACCGCTAGACTGACCTTCTTGGAAGGGCTGGAGCTAGATCGAGTCGAGGTCGAGCGGCTCCTCTCGCTCGAGCACAAGCTCGCCCGTGAAGGGCTCGCCTTCGACGACGTTCTCCTCGTCCCGTCCGAGTCGGAGGTGCTCCCGAACGAGGTCTCCACGCGCACGCGGCTGACGCGCGAGATCGAGCTCGCGATCCCGGTCCTCTCGGCGGCGATGGACACGGTGACCGAGGCACGACTGGCGATCGCGCTCGCGCGGGTCGGCGGAATCGGCGTCGTGCACCGCAACGTCTCGATCCAGGACCAGGTCGCGGAGGTCGACAAGGTGAAGCGCTCCGAGGCGGGGATGATCGTCGAGCCCGTCACGCTTCCGCCCGAGGCGCCCGTTGCCGAGGCGCTGGCGCTGATGGCGCACTACCGGATCTCCGGCGTGCCGATCACCGCCCCGGACGGGACGCTCGTCGGGATCCTGACGAACCGCGACCTCCGCTTCGAGACCGACACGGCGCAGTCCGTGAGCGCGCTGATGACGAGCACCAACCTGATCACCGCTCCCGTGGGGACGACGCTCGCCGAAGCGGAGCGGATCCTGCATCGGAACAAGGTCGAGAAGCTGCCGGTGGTCGACGCCGATGGTCGGCTCAAGGGCCTGATCACGGTCAAGGACATCTCCAAGCGGCTCGAGTACCCGGACGCGACGAAGGACGCACAGGGCCGGCTGCGGGTCGGCGCGGCGGTCGGCGTCGGCGCCGACGCGGTCGAGCGGGCCGAGGCGCTGGTGGCGGCCGGCGTCGACGTGCTCGTTCTCGACACGGCCCACGGGCACTCCCGGGGCGTGATCGAGATGGCGCGACAGCTCGGGAGCCTCGACGTCGAGCTCGTCGCGGGGAACGTGTCGACGGCGGAGGGGGCCGAGGCGCTCGTCGGGGCCGGCGTCGACGGGGTCAAGGTCGGACAAGGGCCCGGCGCCGCGTGCACGACCCGCGTCGTCGCGGGGGTCGGCGTGCCCCAGGTGACGGCCGTGTACGAGTGCGCGCGAGTGTGCAGCTCGGCCGGCGTTCCCTTGATCGCGGACGGCGGGATCCGCAGCTCGGGCGACGTGGCGAAGGCGATCGCCGCCGGCGCCGACACCGTGATGCTGGGCTCGGTGCTCGCCGGCACGGACGAGGCGCCCGGCGAGGTGATCGTCGTGCAGGGCGAGCGCTTCAAGGAGTACCGCGGGATGGGCTCGCTGGGGGCGATGAAGGCGCGCAGCTTCTCGAAGGACCGCTACTTCCAGGGCGACGTCGAGGACGTCGACAAGCTCGTCCCCGAGGGGATCGAGGGGCGCGTGCCCTACAAGGGGCCGGTGCAGGCGGTCGTCCACCAGGTGGTCGGCGGGCTGCGGCAGTCGATGGGCTACTGCGGCGCCGCGACGATCGAGGAGATGAAGTCGACCACACGCTTCGTCCGGATCACGGCGGCCGGGCTGCAGGAGAGCCACCCGCACGACATGACGATCACGAAGGAGGCGCCCAACTATCGGCGCTGAAGTTCTGCCGTTCCCTGCTCCGGAGACCCCTCCGGAGGAACGGCCCGTGCTCGTCGTCGACCTCGGCGGCCAGTACTCGCAGCTGATCGCCCGCCGCGTCCGCGAGGCGCGCGTGTACTCCGAGCTCGTCGGCCATCGCACGCCGGCTGCGGAGCTGCGGGCGCGAAACCCGGCCGCGCTCATCCTCAGCGGCGGCCCTGCGTCGGTCTACGCCGACCACGCGCCGCAGGTCGATCCGCGCCTCTACGAGCTCGGCGTGCCGGTGCTCGGCATCTGCTACGGGATGCAGCTGATGGCGCAGGACCTCGGCGGCCGCGTCGAGCGAGCCGCAGGCGAGTTCGGGAAGACGGCGCTCCACCTGCGCGGGACGCTGGGCAGCGGGCTGCCGGAAGAGCAGACCGCCTGGATGAGCCATCGCGACTCGGTGACGGCGCCCCCGGCGGGAGCGGAGGTCACCGGCGGTTCCGCATCGACCCCGATCGCCGCGTTCGAGGCGCCGGAGCGGAAGCTGTACGGCGTCCAGTTCCACCCGGAGGTCGTGCACACGCCCCACGGGCAGGAGGTGCTGAAGAACTTCCTCTACGGGGTCGCCGGCGCGCGGCCGACGTGGACGCCCGCGGCCGTGATCGAGGAACAGGTCGAGCGGATCCGGTCGCAGGTCGGAAGGGGCCGGGTGCTGTGCGCGCTCTCGGGCGGCGTCGACTCCGCCGTCGCGGCACTCCTCGTCCACAAGGCGGTCGGCGACCAGCTCACGTGCGTCTTCGTCGACCACGGCCTGCTGCGCAAGGACGAGGCCGCGCAGGTGGTCGAGACGTTCGAGGGCCACTTCCACGTGCCGCTGGTCCACGTCGACGCCTCCGCGCGCTTTCTCGCGCGGCTCGAGGGGGTCATCGAGCCCGAGGAGAAACGGCGGATCGTGGGCGAGGAGTTCATCCGGGTGTTCGAGGAGGAGGCGGAGAAGCTGGGCGAGACCCGCTTCCTCGTCCAGGGGACGCTCTACTCGGACGTGATCGAGTCGGGCGGGACCGAGGGCGTCGCGGCGAAGATCAAGTCGCACCACAACGTCGGCGGGCTGCCCGAGGACATGACGATGGAGCTCGTCGAGCCGCTCCGGTCGCTGTTCAAGGACGAGGTCAGGCGGGTGGGGGAGGAGCTCGGGCTGCCGGAGGCGATGGTCTGGCGCCACCCGTTCCCCGGCCCCGGCCTCGCGATCCGGATCATCGGCGAGGTGATCCGGGAGCGACTCGAGATCCTCCGCGAGGCGGACGCGATCCTGCTCGAGGAGGTTCGGCGTGCGGGCCTGTACCGCGAGCTCTGGCAGTGCTTTGCGGTGCTGCCGGCGATCCGCTCCGTCGGCGTGCAAGGCGACGAACGCACCTACGGCTATCCGATCGTGATCCGCGCCGTCACCTCCGAGGACGCGATGACCGCCGACTGGGCCCGCCTGCCCTACGACCTGCTGGAGACGATCTCGAGCCGAATCGTCAACGAGATCCCGGCGGTGAACCGCGTCGCTCTCGACCTCTCCTCGAAGCCGCCGGCGACGATCGAGTGGGAATGACGCTCGCTCCGCTCGCTTCACGGGGGGAACGGCCGGTTCCCCCCGTGGGCCCCCCTCCCTAACCGATCGCACCCATGGCACTGCAGCGAGCCGCGCCCGCCATGTCGGTCGCGGCGGCGAAATGCCCGGAGGTGAACCGCTCTACAAAATCGTCGAGCGTTGCTACGGCGAGGCAGGCTCGAGGCTCGCGAGCGGGTAGCGCGCCCTCACCGAGTCCACGAACCCGGCCAGGCGGTCTGCGAGGGCCGGGTCGTGGATCTCCAGCACGTTCTCGGCGTTCTGCTCGCCCGAGTGGGACAGGTTGAAGGAGCCGATGAAGACGACGTCGTCGGCGACGGTCACCTTCGCATGCATGTAGTCGTGCACGGTTCCGGGACCCCACGGCGTCGAGCGCTTCCCGGCGAAGCGTCCCGACGCGATGATCTGGAGCAGCAGCGGGAGCTTCCACGACCGGACTCCGGTCGGCCCCCACTGCGACTGCACCTCCTCGATCTGCGTCTGGTCGACCGCGCCGGCGACGTCGACCTCGCCGTCTGCGATGACCTGCGCGAGAGTGGCCAGGATCGGGGCGGCCGTGATCACGGGGGAGCAGATCCGCACGCAGCGCTTCGCGCGGCCGATCGCCTTGGCGATCCGGTGCGAGAGCGCGTCGCCGAAACCGGGGCAGAACCAGGGCCGCACCTCGACCCCGTCGACGCGAACGGGGCGAGGCTCGACCTTGCCGGAGTCCTCGACGACGCCCGTCGTCCACAGCTCCTCGAAGTTCATCGTGAAGTCGCGGGCGAGCTCGGGTGAGTCGAGGACTGCGATCACGTTCTCCTCGCGCGACCAGGAGTCGTCGGTCCAGTTCGTCGAGCCCGTCCACACCGTCGCCCCGTCCCGCACGACGTACTTGTGGTGCATCAGGTCGGGAATCCCGGCGATCGCCTTGGTCGGGACGCTCATGCGCTCGATGTCCTCCGGGGCGAGCTGGGGCGGCGCCGGGACGGGAATCGGCGCGCGGAAATCTGCGTTGTAGGCGATCCGCACTGCCACGCCGCGGCGGCCGGCGTCCTCGAGCGTGTCGACGACGAGCTCCTCGAGGCCAGGGCCGAGGGCGAAGTCGTAGAGCGCGATGTCGAGCGAGGTATGCGCCGCGGCGAGGAAGTCGTGCAGGTCCCGCGCGATCGCGACGGGCTCCTGGCCGCCGTCCGTCAGCGTCGTGACCGTCATCATGGACGCATCATGGAGTTCGCCGATGTGCTGCGGCGCCGCAAGATGGTGCGCAACTACACGGACGAGCCGGTCGACCGCGAGGTCGTCGAGCGGATCGTCGCCCGCGCGCGGAAGGCGCCGAGCGGCGGTTTCAGCCAGGGCGTGCGGTTCGTCGTCGTGACGGACGAGGCGATGCGCCGGCAGATCGCGGCGCTCGCGCAGGAGGCCGAGTACGTGGCGAGAGGCTTCGAGCCGTGGATCTCGCGCGCGTCCGTCCACGTCGTCGTCGGGATGCGCGAGGAGTCGTACCACGAGCGCTACAGGAAGCCCGACAAGCTGCTCGAGGACGGCAGCGAGATCAGTTGGCACGTGCCGTGGTGGTGGGTCGACACCGGCAAGGCGATGATGCTTCTCCTGCTGGCGGCGATCGACGAGGGTCTCGGAGCCGGCGTCTTCGGGCTCTTCCCGGCGGAGAACAACGAGGAGCTGCGCGCGCTGCTGGGGATGCCCGAGGACGTGACCGTCGTCGGCGTCGTCACCATCGGCCATGCCGCCCCCGAGTCGAGGACGGGCTCGTCTCGCTCCAGGTTCCCGTGGCTGCCGGTGGAGGAGGTCGTGCGCTGGGAGCACTGGTAGGATCGCACCCCGCGCTGACCGGGCTTTGCCCGGTCAGCTGCGAGAAATTCACGGCCGAGCTCGCCGCAGCAACGATCGGCCGGACGTTCAACCAGTACCGCCGCTCTCCCCTGCGGCGACAACGGCTCGCTGCCTACCTGGAGGCGCGCCGCGACGCGCCGATCGTCCTGGTCGGCGAGGCGGCGGGCTACCGCGGCGCGCGCGTGAGCGGCATCCCGTTCACCTCCGAGCGCCAGCTGACCGGGGGCGGGCCGGCGGAGGCGACGGCGTCGATCGTTCATCGCGTCCTCCGCGAGCTCGGCATCGAGGACGACGTGCTGCTCTGGAACGTCGTCCCCACACATCCGCACGAGCCTCATCGGCCGTATACGAATCGGCGGCCCACACGCGACGAGGTCCAGGCCTCGGCCCTCTTCCTCGAAGGTGTCGCGCGTGGCCGCCGCGTCGTGGCCGTCGGTCGCCTTGCGCAACAGGCGACCGACGCGCCATACGTCCGCCATCCGTCACGCGGCGGGGCGGCGGCGTTCCGGGCCGGGCTGGGCCAGCTCCTGCGTCAGTAGCCGCCGCCGTTGCCGCAGCCGGCGAGCAACAGGCTCGCAACGACGAGCAGGGCGGGTAGGAGCGCGTGGTAGAGCCGGATTCGCGTCATCGAGAAACCTCCTCACGAGGTCCTACTGGACGGCGGCCTCGGCCAGTTTTCCGCTACCATTCCGCTCCGGCGCACGCCAGGTGCGCCGCTTTCACGTATGCAGAAGACCTGGAACGCAAAGCCCGGCGAGATCACTCGCCGCTGGTACGTCGTCGACGCCGAGGGTCAGACCCTGGGGCGGCTCGCCACGCGCATCGCCGACACCCTGCGCGGCAAGGGCAAGCCCGAGTACACCCCGCACGTCGACACCGGCGACTTCGTCGTCGTCGTCAACGCCGAGAAGATCCAGGTCACCGGCAACAAGCTCGACCAGAAGCTGTACCGCCGCCATTCGGGCTACCCCGGCGGGCTCCGGAGCCGACCGCTGCGCGAGCAGCTGGAGCGCCGTCCGACCGAGGTGATCCGCAAGGCGGTCAAGGGGATGCTTCCCCGCAACCGGCTCGGGCGCGCCCAGATCGGCAAGCTGAAGATCTACGCTGGGCCCGAGCACCCGCACGCGGCCCAGAGCCCCGAGCCGCTGAACCTCGAGACCAAGACTTCCTCGGAGAAGCAATGAGCGACCTCGCAACGTACCGCGGCACCGGGAAGCGCAAGACGTCCGTCGCCCGCGTGATCCTGCGCCCCGGCGACGGCACGACCTGGTTCAACGGCCGGACGCTCGAGGACTACTTCCCGCGTCTCACGCACCGCTCGCAGGTCCTGGCGCCGCTGCGGGTCGCCGGAGTCGAGGGGACCTACGACGTCCGCGTCCGCGTCCACGGCGGCGGCCCCAGCGGCCAGGCTGGGGCGGTGCGGCACGGCATCGCCCGCGCGCTCGTCGAGGCGAACCCGGACCTGCGCACGGTGCTGAAGCGGGAGGGCTTCCTCGCCCGCGACGCGCGCATCGTCGAGCGCAAGAAGGCCGGCCTGCACAAGGCACGCAAGGCCCCGCAGTTCTCGAAGCGTTAAGTTCGCGCCCATGGCGAAGTCAGGCGTCGGCGAGACGCGGAGGGACCGCCGGTACTTCGGCACCGACGGCGTGCGCGGCATCGTCGGCGAGGACCTGACGCCGCAGCTCGTCGAGCGGCTCGGTCGCGCTGCGACGCTGTGGTGCGGCGGCGGCGCGGTCTTCATCGGCCGTGACACCCGCGCGTCCGGCCGCGAGCTCGAGCGCGCGTTCGCGAGCGGGGTCGCCTCGGCGGGCGGCAACGCGATCCTCGCGGGCGTCCTGCCGACTCCGGCGGTCGCGCTCCTCGCGCTCGACCTCGGAGTCGTGATCTCGGCCTCTCACAACCCGCCGGAGTACAACGGGGTCAAGTTCTTCGACCGCAGCGGGCGCAAGCTGACCGACACGCAGGAGGAGGAGATCGAGGCGCTGCTCGACGGTGCTCCGCGGAACGAGGACAACGGGCGGATCGACGACCTCGAGGTCGCCGTGGACAGCTACCTCGACCACGTGCTCGAGCGGTTCGGCACCGACCTGACCGGGCTTCGGGTCGGAGTCGACTGCGCGAACGGCGCCTACTCCTCGGTCGCACCGCGCGCGTTCGAGGATCTCGGCGCGGACGTCACCGCGATCGGCGTCACCCCGGACGGCTCGAACATCAACGTCGGCTGCGGCGCCACCGACCTGCGGGCACTCCAGCAGCTCGTGCGCGAGGAGCGGCTGGACATCGGCGTCGCCTTCGACGGGGACGGCGACCGGATGCTCGCCGTCGACGGCGAGGGCGAGGCGCTGGACGGCGACCAGATCCTGGCGGTGCTCGCACTCGACCTCGGCGTCGACACGGTCGTCGTTACGACGATGACGAATCTCGGCTTCCACCGGCTGATGGCAGAGCAGGGCATCGACGTCGTCACGACCGACGTCGGCGACCGCTACGTGCTCGAGGCGCTCCAGCGCGACGGCGCCTTCCTCGGCGGCGAGCAGTCGGGCCACATCATCTACCTGGACGGGCACGTCACCGGCGACGGGCTCGCGGCCGCGCTGCTCCTCTGCGGTGCGCTCGAGGGGCGGCCGCTCGCGGAGCTCGCCGCGGCGATGCCGCGCTACCCCCAGGCGAAGGAGAACGTCAGGGTCGCCCGGCGGGAGCTGAGTGACAGCCTGCGACACGAGGTCGACCGAGTGAACGAGGAGCTCGCGGGCCGGGGGCGCGTGCTCGTGCGGCCCTCGGGCACGGAGCCCGTGATCCGCGTGCTCGCCGAGGCGGAGACGGACGAGGAGGCGTCGAGCCTCTGTGCTAGCATCAGCGCGCTCGTAAGGCGAGAGCTCGGCTGACCGGCCCGACGAGGGGCCCGGCGACGCGGCCGGGCTCGTCGTGATTTCGGGGTGGCTTTTCTGGACGGGAAGACGGTCGATAGTCCGAGGAGGAGCGCGCAATGTGCGGGATCATCGGATACGTCGGGCAGCGAGCCTGCAAGCCGCTCCTGATCCAGGGCCTGGAGCGCCTCGAGTACCGCGGCTACGACTCCGCCGGGATCGCGCTCCTCGAGCAGTCGGGCCTCGACTACGTCCGCGCCGTCGGCAACCTCAAGGTCCTGAAGGACGCCGCTCGGCCGAACGGCTCCCGGTCCTCGACCGGGCTCGGCCACACGCGCTGGGCGACCCACGGCCGCGTCTCGCAGGAGAACGCCCATCCGCTCACCGGGTGCGACGGCCACATGCTCGCGATCGTGCTGAACGGGATCGTCGAGAACTACCGCGAGCTCAAGGAGTCCCTCGTCGCCGACGGCCACGTCTTCAACTCCGAGACCGACGCCGAGGTCGTCGTCCACCTGATCGAGCGCGCGTATCAGGGCGACCTCGCGGCGGCCGTTCACGCCGCGTTCGCGCAGCTCGAGGGTCATTTCTCGTTCGTCGCGATCCACCACGACCACCCGAACGAACTCGTCGGCGTCCGCTGCCAGACTCCGCTCGTCGTCGGCGTGGGGGACGGCGAGATGTTCCTCGCCTCCTCGATCGCCGCCTTCCTGTCCGAGACGCACAAGGTGCAGTTCCTGGAGGACGGCCAGGTCGTCACGATCACGCCCCAAGGCGCGACGTTCCTCGCCTCGGAGCCTCCCCCCGTCACGGAGGTCGACTGGGACGAGGAGTGTGCGGAGAAGGGCGGCTACGAGACGTTCATGCTCAAGGAGATCTACGAGCAGCCCGACGCCGTCCGCGAGACGATCGGCGACCGCGTCCGCGGCCACCGGCTCTTGCTCGAGAGCCTCGGGATGGACGAGGAGCAGATCCGCAATCTCCGCCGCATCGTGATCGTCGCCTGCGGCACGGCGTACCACGCGGGAGTCGTCGGGCGCTACGTGCTAGAGGAGTGGGCGCGGATCCCGGTCGAGCCGGACATCGCGAGCGAGTGGATCTATCGCAACCCGGTGCTCTCGCGGGACACGCTCGTGATCGGCGTCTCCCAGTCGGGCGAGACGCGCGACACCGTCAACGCGATCAAGCTCGCGCGCGACGCCGGCGCACGCACGCTCGGGATCACGAACCTGATGGGGACGCAGATCACACGCGAGGCCGACTCGGTGCTCTACACGCGCTGCGGGCTCGAGGTCGGCGTCGCCGCATCGAAGATGTTCACGGCGCAGGTGTCGCTCTTCTACCTGCTCGGCCTGAAGCTCGCGGAGATCCGCAGAACGCTCCCGCCCAACCAGATCGAGTTCATCCTCGACCGGCTCCACGAGCTCCCCGAGAAGATTGCGGAGTTCCTGAACGGCGACCACCCGATCGACGAGATCGCGCGGCGCTTCTACGACCAGCCGTTCTTCCTCTACCTGGGGCGGCACATCGGCCTGCCGGTCGCGCTCGAGGGCGCGCTGAAGCTGAAGGAGATTTCGTACGTCCCGACCGACGCCTACTCGGCGGGCGAGATGAAGCACGGGCCGATCGCGCTGCTCGAGGAGGGCACGCCCGTCGTCGTCGTCGCGACCGACCAGGAGCTGATCTACGACAAGGTCATCTCGAACATCCAGGAGACGCGCGCCCGCGGCGCGCACGTGATCGCGATCGCGACGGACGGCAACGAGGGCATCCAGCACCACGCGGACGACGTGATCTACGTCCCGCGGACGCCGGCCTTCCTCCAGGCCGCGCTCGCGGTCGTGCCGCTGCAGCTGCTCGCCTACCGGATCGCGCGGCTGCGCGGCCTGAACGTCGACCAGCCCCGCAACCTGGCGAAAACCGTCACAGTGGAATAGGGATCGGTGCCAGGCATCGGGTTTTTCGCCTCTTGGTGCCTGGCTCCGATTCCGTTTCTGCCTAGCGTTTCTTCGCCGCGGGCTTCTTCGCGGGCCGCTTGGTCGCCACCTTCTTGGCCGCGACCTTCTTCTTGACCGTCTCCGGCACGCCCACGCGGACCAGCACGGAGCGGTTGACGAAGTTGCCGTGGACGTCGCCCGCCTTGATCGTGATGTAGTAGTTGTGGCCGTTGACCGTGCGGATCGGCGCCCGGAACTGCACCCAGCCGTCGCGGCCGATGACCGAGACGGGCTGCGCGGTGCGAAGCAGGCGCCGTCCGTCGTAGACCACGATCGTCATCCCGACCTTCGCGCCGGTCCCCGAGCGCGACCAGAGCTCGAGCGCCGAATATCGGACGAGCGGGTTCGTGACGCCCGGCCTGACCGTGATCCACGGGTTCCGGGCATCGTACTTGTCGGCCAGCGAGGCGTAGACGTTGTAGGCCGGCTTCTTCGATCCGTTCCTGTTCAGTAAACCGCTCTGCCAGGTGCTCGTCGGATCGTCGCGGACGATGAACCAGATGAACATCTGTACCCGCGGGTCGTTTGCGCAGATGCTCATCGCCTGGCGCAGGTACGCGGCCTGGCGCGCGGGGGTCACGCCCTTCGGCTCGCCGGGCTTCGTCTCGTAGCCGTACTCCGTCACCCAGATCGGGACGATGCGGTGGAACCACTCGTCGAGCGAGTCCTCGAACCTCGGCAGCTGGCTCAGGTTCACGTTCGGCCAGCGGACGCGCTGCCTGGGCGGGGAGCTCGGCGTCGTCGAGTACGGGTGGTGCGACCACGCGTTGAACCGCAGGACGGGACGCTCCAGCGAGAGGAGGCGTGCGAAGGCGCCCGGCGACTCGGTCTCCTGTGTCCCCGGCCGGCCGAGGTACTTGTCGCGGCCGCGGGCAGAGGTCTCGCCGATCCCGACAAGCGCCTGCCGGTTCCCCGCCTTGATCCCCGCGTAGGCCGCCCGGTAGATGCCCGCGTAGATGTGCGGGGCGACCGGCTTGCCCCTCGAGTTGTACTGCGGCGAGAGGAACTGGCCGAGGTTCGACTCGTTCCAGACCGTGTAGTAGCGCACGAACGGGTAGCCCGAGTAGCGGCCGGAGTAGCGGGTCGCAAGCGCCCGCGTGAAGTTCTGCAGATCCCTGAGGCGCGTGGGGGCGTAGTTCTGCCCCTTGCCGCCGTTCGCCCACGACGGAGTGCCCCAGATCGTCAGCATGACCTCCATGCCGTGCATGCCCGCGTTGCGCACGAACTCGTCGAGGTCGTCGAAGCGGTAGGCCGGATCGAACGGGCTGCCGGCGTTCGCGGGGCGCCTCTCCGCGATCCGCGACCAGTAGACGGTCGTTCGCGCGAGCCCGGCATTCGCCTTCTCCGCGAACTGGAAGACGTCCTGGCGATCGTCACGCCAGCGCAGGCTCGGGTCGTCCTGGAAGCCGACCAGCATGCGCGGCTGTGCGGACGCGGTCAATGGGACGACAACGGCTGCGAGCGCGCAGGCGGACGTGAGGCAGATCAGGCGGAATCGCATCAGCTGAGGCTCCTTGGGCGTGGGGAAGGACTCGGAAGAGAGTACCGACCTCGTTCCCACGGCCGATCAGTCCTTACACCACCTTTACGAGGGTGGCCTGCGCAGGCGCTTGAGCTCCGCACGGCGCCGCTTCTGCTCCAGGCGCCGTTCTCGCGAGGCCTTCGTCGGCGCCGTCGGGCGCCGTTTTCGCTCGACCTTCAGCGCCTCGCGCAGGGCTTGAACAAGCCGTTCGATGGCGAGCTCGCGGTTTCGCCACTGACTCCGCTCGTCCTGCGCCACGGCACGCAGAACCGGTCCTGCGCGCGCGACGACACGGCGCTTCTGGACGTCGCTGAGCGCGCTCGAGGCCTCGACGTCGAACAACGCCTCGACGCGGGTTTCCGAGCGCTGCGCGTGCTGGCCGCCGGGCCCGCTGGAGCGCGAGAACCGCAGCTGGATCTCCTCTGAGGGGAGGCTCACCGAGCGGGTGACGCGAATAGACTCGGCGGGCATGGCGGCCATTCTGCTCGACCTCGACGGCGTCTTGCAGGTCTCCGGCCAGCCCATACCGGGGGCCGCGGACGCGGTCGCCGAGCTGCGCCGCCGGGGCCACCGGGTGCGGTTCGTGACGAACAACACGACTCGCTCCCGCACGACCCTCGCGGGCGAGCTGCGCCGCAACGGAATCGAGGTCGAGGACGACGAGCTGCAGACGCCCGCCGCCGCGGCGGCAAGGGTGCTCGTCGGCCAGCGCGTCCTCGCGCTCGTGATGGCGGCGCTCGTCGACGACCTGGACGGGATCGAGCTCGTCGGCGAGGGCGCCGAGGCGGTCCTGCTCGGCGGTGCCGACGAGACGGACGAGACGGGCCGCGTCTTCAGCTACATGAATCTCGCCCGCGCCTTCGCCGAGCTCGAGCTCGGCGCGGAGCTCTACTGCCTGCACAAGAACCGCTGGTGGCAGACCTCACGCGGGCCGCTGCTCGACTCCGGCGCGTTCGTCGCGGGCCTCGAGTACGCCGCCGGGGTGGAGGCCACGGTGCTGGGCAAGCCGAGCCCGGCGTACTTCGAGGCGGCACTGGCGGCGGTGGACGCCGAGCCGGAGCTGACCTGGATGGTCGGGGACGACCTCGAGTCGGACGTCGCCGGCGCCCAGCGCTTCGGCCTGAAGACCGTGCTGCTGCGCACCGGGAAGTTCCGTCCCGACACGCTCGAGCGCTCGACCATCGTTCCTGACGCGGTGCTCAGCTCGATCGCCTTCCTGCCGGGGTGGCTGGACGGAGCCTCGGCGCAGTGACCGTCGGTGTCGACATGATCGAGATCGAGCGGGTGCGGCGTGCGCTCGAGCGCTATCCGTCCTTCCGAGAGCGCTGCTTCACGGAGGAGGAGCGGCTGTACTGCGACTCGCGCCCGAACCCGGCGCAGCACTATGCCGCGCGGTTCGCCGGCAAGGAGGCGGTCGGCAAGGCGATCGGTTTCGGCGTCGCGCGGGCATTCGCGTGGCGGGAGGTCGAGATCACGGGCCGGCCGAAGCCGCACGTCCGGCTGTCGGGGCGCGCACAGGCGTGGGCGCAGCGGGTGGGAGCCGGGAACCTCGACCTGTCGATGACGCACTCGCGCGGGCTCGCCGCGGCCGTCTGCGTCGCGGAGTAGATGTTCGCACCTCTGTACACGGCAGCGGAGATGAAGGCCGCCGAGGCCGGCCACGACGTGGAGACGCTGATGGACCGCGCCGGCCGTGCGGTCGCCGAGGAGGCGCTCCGCCGCTTTCCCGACGCCCGCTCGTTCGGCGCCGTCTGCGGCGGCGGAGCGAACGGGGGCGACGGGAGGATCGCGCTCGACGTCCTGCGCGCCGCCGGTCGTGACGCCCAGGAGCGGGCGGAGGGAGACGTCTTGATCGACGCGCTCTTCGGGACCGGCTTCCTCGGCGAGCCGCGGCCGGAGGCGGCGGCGCTGATCGAGTCTCTGAACACCTCCGGCCGGCCGGTGGTCGCTGTCGACCTGCCCTCGGGCGTGAACGCCGACACCGGCGAGGTCGCCGGCGCGGCGGTGCGGGCCGACGTGACGGTGACGATGCACGGCCGCAAGGTCGGGCTGGAGGTCGCCCCGGGCCGTTTCCACGCGGGCGAGGTCGTCGTCGCCGACATCGGGCTCGAGCCGGGCGAGACGAAGACGCGGCTCGCGACCCGCGAGATCCTCGGGCTCGTTCCGCGCAAGGGCGAGCGGGACAACAAGTACACAGCCGGCGCGGTGCTGGTCGTCGGCGGCTCCCCGGGGCTGAGCGGCGCCGTCACCCTGACCGCGACGGCAGCCTTTCGCGCCGACGCCGGGTACGTGACCGTCTGCTCGGACGTCGAGCCGCAGCTGCTGGAAGCGGTCAAACGGCCGTTGGAGGAGGTCTGGGACGCCGTCCCGAAGCACCGCTCGCTCGCGCTTGGCCCGGGCCTCGGCCGGGGACGCGACCGGCAGGCGCTCGTCCGCCGGCTGCTCGAGGAGACGGAGCTCCCCGCGGTGGTCGACGCGGACGGCCTGTTCGGCCTGGAGCCGTTCGCGCGCGCCGCGCCGACGGTGCTCACTCCTCACTCGGGGGAGCTCGCGCGGCTGCTCGGGCGCGAGTCCGAGGCGGTGGACGCGCACAGGCTCGACGCCGCGCGGGAGGCGGCCGAGGAGTTCGACTGCGTGTGCCTGCTCAAGGGCGCCGACACGATTGTCGCCTCCCCGACCGGGGCTGCCCTCGTCTGCCGCCTCGAGCACCCGTCGCTGGCGACGGCCGGCACGGGCGACGTCCTCACCGGCGTGATCGCGTCGTTTCTCGCGAAGGGGCTCGAGGCACGGCTCGCAGCGGCCGCCGCGGCGGTCGCGTGCGACACGGCGGCCGGGCTCGGCCCCGACCGGGGGCTCGTCGCCTCCGACGTCGTCTCGCTCCTCCCGCGCGCCCTGGGAGAGAATCCGGGCGATGGGCCGCTCTGAGCTGACGATCGACCTCGGCGCGATCCGCCGTAACACCAAGACCGTGCTGGCCGCGCTCGACGGGGCCGAGCTCTGGGCGGTCGTGAAGGCGAACGCGTACGGCCACGGCGCGGTCGACGTCGCCGGCGCCGCCCTCGGCGCCGGGGCGAGCGGCCTGTGCACGGCGACAGTCGCGGAGGCGCTCGCCCTGAGAGCCCAGTTCCCGACCACTCGCATCCTCGTCATGGGACCGGCCGCCGGGCGCGAGGTCGCGCAGGCCCGTGACACGCGCCTCGAGCTGACGGTCTTCGACGCCGGGCCGCTCCCGGACGGGATCCCACTGCACCTGAAGCTCGACACGGGAATGGGCAGATACGGCTTCGCGGAGCTTCCGCGCCCGGGGGCCGAGGTGGTCGCGTTCATGTCACACCTGGCGACCGCCGACTCCGATCCGGCCTTCGCGGAGCAGCAGATCGAGCGTTTCCGCGAGGCGACCGAACCCTATCCCGGGTTTCTCCGCCACGTCGCGAACAGCGCGGCGGCCCTGCGGATCCCGTCTGCGCGCTTCGACGCCGCGCGATGCGGGATCGCCCTGCTCGGGCTCTCGCCGTTCGGCGTCGACCCGGCCGACGACGGTCTCGAGCCGGCGCTCTCCTGGCGGAGCGAGCTCGCCCAGGTCAGACGCCTCGAGCCGGGGCAGAGCACCGGCTACGGCCGCACCTTCGTCGCCAAGCGGCGGACCTGGATCGGCATCGTCCCGGTCGGCTACGCCGACGGCTTCCGCCGCGACCTGACCGGCACGTCCGTGATCGTGGACGGCGAGGCGCGGAAGGCGGTCGGGACGGTCTCGATGGACTCGTTCGCCGTCGAGCTTCCCGGCCGCCTGCCGGTCGGGACGCCCGTGACGCTGCTCGGCAACGGCGTCCCGGCGGAGTCCCACGCGCGCCTCGCCGGGACGATCACGTACGAGCTCGTCTGCGGGATCGACTCGAGCCCCGAGCGCGCCCGGCGTACGGTCGTCGATGCGTAGGAACGCTAGGGATGTCCTCGCCGGCGAGGACGCGTGGGTGGTCGGGGGCGCCGTGCGCGACGAGCTGCTCGGACGGCCGGTGCTCGATCTCGACATCGCCTGCCGCGAGCCCGAGCAGGCCGCCCGCGCGTACACCCGCCGGGCCGGCGGCCCCGTCTTTCCGCTCTCGGCTCACCACGGCGGCTGGCGGGTCGCGCTGGCAGGCGGCCGGACGGTCGACTTCACGCCGCTCCATGGCGGGTCGATCGAGGCCGATCTCGGGACGCGCGACTTCACGATCAACGCAATCGCGGTCCCGCTCGTCGGCGGAGAGGAGATCGACCCGTTCGACGGCCGAGGCGATCTCGAGCGCGGCGTCATTCGCGCGGTCTCGCCGCAGGTCTTCGACGACGACCCGCTTCGCCTCCTCCGTGCCGTGCGGCTCGAGGACGAGCTCGGCTTCCGGCTCGATCCGGAAACGGAGGCACTCGTGCGCGGGCGGGCGTCGCTCGCGACCCGGCCCGCGGGCGAGCGGACGCTGGACGAGCTGCGCCGGCTCTCCGCCGACGGCTTCGAGCGGCTCGCGGAGCTCGGTCTGCTGGAGCCGCTCGGCGGGCGCCTGTCGCCGCGGCTGCGCGCCTTCGACTCGCCGTGGTTTCGGCTCGCCGTGACCTTCCGCGACCGGCTTCGGGGGCTGCCGATCTCGAACGAGCTCCGGTGGTTCACGAACACGCTGCTGCGGGCGGAGGCGCCGGCGGACGGGTCGGCGCGGGCGATCCACCGTTTCCGCCGGTCGACCGAGCCGTGGGCGCTCGAGGCGCTCGCGTTCCTCGGCGCCGAGGAGCACGCTGACGCCGTTCGGGCGGCGAGGGAGTCGGAGCCGGACGAGCCGCTGCTGCGCGGCGACGAGCTGGGCATGCCGCCGGGGCCGGAGATCGGCCGCCTGCTCGAGCTCGTCGCCGAGGAGCGCGCTGCGGGCACCATCTCGACGAGAGAGGAGGCGCTGGAGCTTGTCCGCAAATCGGTGGGCTGACACGGCGGCGCTGATGGCCGAGTTCGAGGAGTGCCGGCGCGCCGACTTGACCGAGCGCGTCCGTCGCTTCGTCCAGCCCTCGGGCGGCGAGCGCGCGCTCGACGCCGGCACCGGCACGGGCGCGCTCGCGTTCGCGCTGGCGCCGCACGTGGCCGAGGTCCTCGCAGTCGACCGCGAGCCGGCCCTGCTGGACCAGGCGCGCCGCCACGCGGCCGCCTTCCCGAACGTCACCTTCGCCGAGGGCGACATCAGCCGGCTCGATCTCGCAGGCGGGACGTTCGACCTGGCCGGTTGCGCCCGAACGCTCCACCACGTCGGGCGCCCCGAGCTCGCGATCTCCGAGCTCGCACGGGTCACCCGCTTCGGCGGGCACATGCTCGTCATCGACCAGATCGCGCCGATGGATCCTCTGGTCGCCGTCGCGCTCGACCGCTTCGAGCGCGCCCGCGATCCGACGCACACCCGGCTGCTCCCGGATGTCGACGTGCGCTCGCTGATCGAGGCGAACGGGCTCGTCGTCGTCCGCACGGAGTTCCACGAGGAGCAGCGCGACCTCGACCGCTATCTCGATCTCGCCGCGTGCGAGGGGGAGGCGCGCGAGCGCGCAGTCGCGCTTGCGCCGGACGACTTCGCTGGGCTCGTCGGGTGGTATCTCGCGGCCAAGCCGCGACCCCGCGCGTAAGCTTCGCCGCCGTGGACCGCGACGACCTCACCAGGCAGCTGGCCGACCTCGCCGTCCACTTCGGCGCCAATGTCCAGCCGGGGCAGATCGTCACCGTCGGGGCGGACCACGGCCAGTACCACCTCGCGCGCGCCGTCGCTGAGAGCGCGTATGCCCGCGGCGCGAAGTTCGTCGACGTCCAGTACTTCGACCCTTACGTCAAGCGTGCGCGAATCGCCCACGCGGCCGACGATACGCTCGAGTTCGTCCCGCCCTGGTACTCGTACCGCATGCTCGCGATCGGCGAGCAGCGGGCGGCGCGCATCTCACTCGCCGGCCCGACGACGACCGGCCTGCTCGACGATCTCGATGCGACGCGGGCCGGCCGCGATCAGCTCCCGTTCACCAAGGAGGTGCTGACTGTGATCGGTCAGCGGACGACGAACTGGACAGTCGTCCCCTGCCCCACGGAGCCGTGGGCCCGCCTCGTCTTCCCGGACCTAGCGCCGGAGGATGCGCTCGACCGCCTCTGGGAGCTGGTCGCCCACGTCTGCCGGCTCGACGAGCCCGATCCCGTCGCGGCCTGGAACGAGCGGGCCGACTCGCTGGCCGTCGCGGCGGAGCGGCTGAACGAGCGCGGCTTCGACGCCCTGCACTTCGAGGGGCCGGGGACCGACCTGACGGTCGGTCTGCTACCGAGCTCGAGCTTCCACTCGGCCCGGGACACGACGATCGACGGCATCGTCCACCTCGCGAACCTGCCGACCGAGGAGGTTTACGCGACGCCCGACCCGGAGCGAACCGACGGCCGCGTCCGCTCGACGAGGCCGCTCGTGCTCGCGGACGGAACGATCATCCGCGGGCTCGAGATCCGCTTCGAGGGCGGCCGTGCGGTCGAGATCGACGCCGAGCAGGGCGCCGGCGTCATGCGGGCACGGGCCGCCTTCGACGAGGGCGCCGCGCGGCTGGGTGAGGTCGCGCTCGTCGACCGCGAGGGACGCGTCGGGCGGGCCGGGACCGTTTTTTACGACACTCTGCTGGACGAGAACGCCGCCAGCCACATCGCACTCGGCGACGGCTTCGATGCCGGCCTATCAGAGGCCGACCAGGCGAGGCGCAACGAGAGCTCGATCCACATCGATTTCATGATCGGCGGGCCCGACGTCATCGTCACGGGGATCGCACCCGACGGGACTCGGACGCCGGTGCTCGAGGGCGGCGCCTGGCAGATCTGAGGTCTCGGTCGTACACTCGTGCGCGTGGAGACGGTCCAGAGCCCGTCCTGGCCTGCCTGGCACGAGACCCGGATCTTCGAACGGGTTGACTCTCACACGGCGCCGGGCCCGCCGTAGCGGCCGCGCACGAGCACCTTCGCGACGAGCGAGGGCAGGATCGACTGCAGCCACGCGAGAGGGCGGTACCACCACGGCACGTAGCTCTCGCGGCGGTCGCGCCTGACCGCGGCCAGGATCGACCGCGCGATCCGCTCCGGGCCGATGATCGTCCACTCGAGCTGCTTCGGGAGCACGCCGCGCTGGGGGAAGCCCTCGGTCTCGGCGAAGCCCGGAAGCACCGTGTGGACACGGACGCCGCGGCGGCGGAGCTGCGCGGCGGTCGCGCGCGAGAACGCGAGCTGCGCGTGCTTCGAGGCGGAGTAGGGGCCGGACGGCGGCGTCGTCACCGTCCCGGCGACCGAGACGACGTTGACGACGTCCGACGGCGCGGCAGCCTCGAGTGCAGGGAGGAACGCGCGCAGGCACCAGACGCCGCCGAGGTAGTTGGTCCGGATGACGGCCTCGATTCGCTCTGCCTCGCCTGCGAGGAAGTCGGCCCGGGCAGGAATCCCGGCGCTGTTGACGAGCAGCTTGATCTGCGGATGGCGCTCGGTGACGCGGGCGGCGAGGGCATCGACCGCGGCCCGGTCGCCGACGTCGCAGACCTCCGCCTCCGCTCCGAGCTCCTCGGCGACCGCCCGCAGCCGCTCCTCGCCGCGGGCGACGAGGACGCAGCGCCAGCCGGCGGCCGTCAGCTCGCGCGCGACCGCGGCGCCGATGCCGCTGGAGCCGCCGGTGATCACCGCGACGTTCACGCGGCGCAGCCTATTTCTTCGCGCAGACGCGGATCGTGCGCGCCGCCAGTGAGCCCGCACCCCTTGCGTCGGTGACGCGCGCGACGAGCGTGTGTCGCCCTCGGGCGAGGCTGCCCCGGGTCCACGTCGCGGCGTAGAGCCCGGAGGAGCCCCGGCGGTCGGTGGCGATCGGCCTCCCGTCGACGCTGAAGCGGACGGCGCGCACCCGGCTCGTTGAGCCGGCGACGACGAGCAGGCGCGTCCGCGCCCCGGCGCAGGCGTTCCCCTCCGGGGCCAGCCACTGCACGGTCGGCCGTCGCACGACCCTCAGGCTCCTCGCGACGAAGGCCGTGTTCGGCAGGACCGTCTCGATCTCGCCCGCCTGGTCGACGTTCTTGTCCTCCTGGTAGTCGCCCGACAGGAGCACGATCGGCGTCCGGCCTGCCTTCAGACGCGGCACCGAGCCGGGCAGCGGAAAGACCGCGATCCCGGAGACGGGGTCGTAGTCCGAGGCGCCGACGAGGATGCGGCCGTAGGCGAAGGTGAGCGAGAGCGGGTCGACGCCGGACTGGAGGTCGATCGTCCGCGCGACGATCGTCGGCCGCCCTGCCGAGACGGTCGTCGTCAGCAGCTCGGCGAGCGGCGGCGTGACGTCGTTCAGCCAGAAGTGCAGGAGGTAGCGGCCGGCGAACGAGCGTCCGGTGAACTCGTCGTGGCCGGAGTCGACGGCGACGTAGTACTGGCCCTGCAGCGGATACTGGAGCCCGGCCGCCTGCACATCCACGCGGTGGTGGTAGAGGTAGCTGTTCACGTTCACCGGCGTGCCCGGGTAACCGGTGACGTCGTTCTCGTCCCGCGAGCCGAGGAAGAAGGGGTCGATCAGCGACCTCGGGTCCTGCGCGACGACGGCGACGCCGATGTTCACGGCCGGCTGGGCGAGGTCGGTGAAGTACAGCTTCTCGGCGCCGTCCTCGTCGACCGGCGGGCCGGTGTAGCTCGCCGCCGGCCCGAAGGGGGCGGCCGGCCAGCGGTAGACGCTCGCCTTGCTGGTCCCCGCGCGCGTGTCGCCGATCTCGTAGCTCTTGAGCCTGGTCGCGGCGACGGACTCGAGTCCCGGCCGCTCGACCGTGAACTCGTACGGGATGCGGCGGGTGGCCGTGCCCTTGCGCAGGACGACGAAGCCGTAGTCGTCCCCCGCCTCGGCCGACGCCGACGCCCGCGCGACTGCGGTCAGGGTCGCGTCGCCACCCGGGGCGAGAGTGATCTGCGCCGGGAGCTCGAGCATCGCGCCTGCGGTCGCGGACTGGGGCTGGAGTTCGACCTGCCACGTCCCGTATCCGCCGCCGGCGTCCGAGACCGTCGCAACCAGCGGGCGGGCGGCGGCGGCGCGATTCACGTTCAGGTAGTGGAACGAGAGCGACTGCGGCTCGCTGAAGACGAGCGGGTCGTCTGCGCGGCCGACGTCGATCAGCCCGGCGCCCTCGGTCAGGACGGACGCCTCGGTCGTCTGCGCCGTGTCCGCCCAGGCCGGGCCGGCGGTGGACATCAGGGCCGACTTGATCTGTGCCGCGCTCCAGCTCGGATGGCGCTCGACGAGCAGCGCCGCGGCGCCGGCGACGTGCGGCGCGGCCATGCTCGTCCCGTCGAAGACGGCGAACGGCTCGCCGACCGCCTCTTTCACCGTCGCGGAGAGGATGCTGCCGCCGGGCGCCGCCACGTCCGGCTTCAGGTCATGGGCGAACGGCGTCAGCCCGGCGGAAGAGAAGGCCATCGGCGTTCCGGCACGGCCCGTCTGGACCTCCTGGAGGTTGCGTCCTGCCCGGACCGTTGCCCTGCCGCCCGTCGAGGCGGCGGCCGCGCGGAGCCGGGCGCCGTCGAGGTCGGCGATCATTACCGCCGGGAGCCCGAGGGCCGTTGCGTTGCTCGGCCACTCGGCTTCTCCGGGTCTGTTGTCCACAAAGACAATACCCAAGGCGCCGGCGGCCTTGGCACGCGCGACCTTCGAGGCGAACGTGCAGAAGCCACGTGACACCAGCGCGATCGAGCCCGCGAGCGACCCGGCGGGTAGCGTGCTCCCGGGCGCCTCGATGTCCGGGGACCGCCCGCAGAGACGGCGATCGACGGGCTTCCCGTCGGTGCCGAGGATCGTCCCGACGTCGACCAGCTTCTGGTCGATGCTCTGCCACGCCGCGGGCGTCGTGCTCGGACCGGGGTTGAAGGGGATCCGCGCGAGCCCGGCGGGCGCGAAGACCGTCAAAGTGGGGGAGAAGACGTGCGCGTTGGAGACGGCGGCGACGCTGATCGCGTCGGGCGCGGATCCGGGCGCGTTGATGGTGCCGAGGCCGAAGTCGTCGCGGTCGTTGCCGGCCGAGATGACAGGGACGACGCCGGCGGCGGCGACGTTGCGCACCGCTTCGACGAGGGCATCGTTCGCCGGGTCGAGCATTGGCCCGCCGCCCGAGAAGTTGATCACGTCCATCCCGTCGGCGATCGCATCCTCGAAGGCGGCGACGATCTGCGGGGTGAACGCGCTGTTCCCGATCGGCGTCGGCGCGTTGAAGACGCGGTAGCTGCCGAGCCACGCCCGCGGCGCGACGCCGGAGAGGCCCGTGACCTGCGGATGGTCGGGCCCTGCCGGGGCCGTCGTGCCCGCATTCCCCGCGGCGATCCCCGCGACGTGCGTGCCGTGGAAGGACGTCTTGCGGTCGAGCGGGAGCGTCCCGAGCTTGCCCGAGCCGGGTCCCGGGTAGGAGCGCGCGACGATCACCTTCGGCGTCGTGTACTTGGTCTGGCCGCGGGGGAAGCCGGCCGGGTAGGAGAACCCGGTCGGGTCGAGGAATCTGCTCGTCTGGTCGATCCCGTCGTCGACGACGGCGATCTTGACGCCCTCGCCGCGGGCGCCCGTGGCGTTCGAGAAGGCGGGGACGCCGATCAGCGACGGGCTGTCGTCGAGGGTGAGCGTGAAGCGCGTGCTCGGATAGACCTTGTGCACGAAACCGAGCCGGTAGAGCTTCGGCACCTGCCGGACGGGGATCCGGACGGTGAGGCCGTCGAGGACGATGCGAAGCCTCCGGCCCACGGTCGCCCGCGGGATCGCGCGGCGGAGCTCGGCGACGGCCCGCGTCTGCGCGCGCGCGAGCCTCGCGAGGTACTCGCGCGAGCTCGCCGAGCGCGCGTCGAGCCGCCGGGCGCCGCCGCTCGCCGAGAGTCTCCTGCCGAACGACGCCGCGAGCGGAGGCGCGTCCAGGGTGACGAGGACGGTCACACGTCCGCGTGCATGTCCTTTCGGGATCGAGACCGTCCCGGCCCGAACCCGTGGGACCTGGACGTCGCCGAAGCTGCGACGGACGGGCTGGAGCGCCGCGGACGCGGCTGCGGTCGGGAGCAGCGCCGCCGCGAACGCCACGAGAACAAGGGGGCGACGCAAGTGAGCCAGGGTATCCGAAGGGGGTTAGACTCGCCTGCCGTGTCCCAGGAGCGGTTCAAGGACAAGCGCGCGCTCGTGCTCGGCGTCGCCAACAAGCGCTCGATCGCGTGGGGGATCGCGCGCCGGCTGGCCGAAGGCGGCGCCCGGCTCGCGTTCACCTACCAGGGCGAGCGCATCGAGCCGAGCGTGCGCGAGCTCGCCGAGACGGTCGACAGTCCGCTCGTCACAGCCTGCGACGTGCGCTCCGACGAGGACGTCGCGCGCGTCTTCGGCGAGGTGGCGGATACCTTCGACGGCGGCCTCGACATCCTCGTCCACTCCGTGGCCTACGCGGCCGCCGAGGATCTGGAGGGGCGATTCACCGACACGCCACGCGATCGCTTCTGGCTGGCGCTGGACGTCAGCGCGTACTCGCTGGTCGGCTGCGCCCGCGCCGCGGAGCCACTGATGGAGGCGGCGGGCGGCGGCTCGATCCTGACGATGACCTACCTCGGCGGAGTCCGCGCGGTCCCGCACTACAACGTCATGGGCGTGGCGAAGGCGGCGCTCGACGCGTCGGTGCGGTACCTCGCCTGGGACCTCGGCCAGAAGAACATCCGCGTGAACGCGATCTCGGCCGGGCCGGTCCGCACGCTCGCCGCGCGCTCGATCGCCGGCTTCCCGACGATGGAAGCGATCGTCGAGGAGCGCGCGCCGCTCCACCGGCACATCGACGCCGACGACGTCGGCGCGGCCGCCGCCTACCTCCTCGCGGACGAGGCGAAGAACGTCACGGCGGCGACGCTGTACGTCGACTCGGGGTACCACTCGATGGGTATGTAGGGACAGGCTTCAGCCTGTCCCGACGCGGAGCTCGAACCCGCGGGTCAGGCTGAAGCCCGGCCCCTCTCAAAGCCACGGTTTCGCCGTCATCACGAAGACGACGGCGAGGAGCAGCAGCACGTCGAGCCGGCTGATCAGCAGGATCCGCTTGATCCGGGCCTGAATCTCGGGATCCTCCGGCGCGGTCGTCGGAATCAGCTTCCCGAGCCTCCCCGCCTCGGGGCCGAGGAAGAAGGCCCCCAAAGCGGCGGAGGTACCCCAGCCGGCGAGCGCGAAGATCACGAAGAACTGATCGTAGGTCCACGGGCTCTGGCTGTTCTCCATCAACCCGAAGCCGAACGCGAGCACGAGCAGCGACAGCGGGGTGTACACACGCTCGCCGATCAGGGCGGCCTTTCGGGCCAAGCTCGCCATCTCGGCCGGGTCGTTCTGGCGCTGCGTCAGGATCGCGTACAGAGCCAGTGTTGCGCCGCCGCCGACCCAGAGCACTGCCGCGAGCACGTGCCCGGCCTTGAACCACTCGTACCAGGTCAGGGCGACGGTCATCTCCGCGCGAATCTAACGCCGGCATCGGCGCCGTTCAACCTGTTACGGCAGCGCGTAGGCGACGACCCGGACGCCGCGCGGCTTGCCGCGGACCTGGACGAGGTGAGGGGTATCGAGCCCGATCAGGTGCCAGCTCGCGCTCGGCAGCCCGACGCGGACCTCGGTCAGGCGGTTGACGACGAGCCGCGTGTGCGGCCGCCCGTCGACGGAGACGCGGACGGGCAGCGGCTCCGGTGAGATCAGGAACAGCCGCACGATCCCGGATCCGTAGGCCCACAGGGCAGCGTGGCTCGAGCTCATCTGCCGCCCCGACTGGTCCGGTGGGAACCAGCCCGAGCAGAAGAGCGCATCGTCGTGCGCCGGCTGCGGGAACGGCGGCCCGGCGGTCGAGGCGCCGCGGACGAACGAGGTCACCGGCCCGTCCGTCGCGACCGGCTTCCATCCGTGGGCGACGAGCGCGCGCCAGGCGAGCCACGACGAGTCCGCCAGCAGCGGGTTGCGGACGTACAGGCCGCGGTGGAGGGCGATCGTCGAGACCTTAAGGATCCTGAGCCGCCTGCCCACGCCGGTTGTCCAGTCGCCGCAGCTCAGCGGCTCGAGGTGGCGAGCGACGACGTCGCTGCGTTTCGGCGCGGTGGTCGAGTAGCCGAGCGGCCGCTCTCGCTGCACGCGCTGCTCGTAGTAGAGGTACACGCTCCCGTAGTGGATGTCGGGGAGGAAGACCGGCAGCTCGACGAGGCGCCCCTTCGGAGCGCGTCCGATCGCGTCGTAGGCGGCGTTCTTCCCATCCGCGGCAGAGGCGCGGAACGCGCGGACGTGCAGGTCGGCGAGCAGGACGACCACCACGATCGCCGCGAGCGCGACGGGCGGGATTCGCCGCGCCTCCGGACGGAGCAGCGCCCAGTCGATCGCGAAGGCGAGGAGCGCCGCCAGCGCGAGGCAGGCGATCGGCATCAGCCGCTCGGGTACACGCGGATAGCGAAGCGGCGGGAACGCGTGCCAGAGCGGCGCGTACAGGGGGTTGTGCGTGCCGAACGCGAGCAGGATCGGGACGACGGCGCCGATCCCGAGGGCGCTCGCGAGCCAGCCGTCGCGGCGCGCCAGCAGCACAAAGCCGGCGACCGCGACGAGTGGCGTCAGCCAGCCGAGGAAGACGAACGCCTCGGCATTTCCGCCGACGTTGCGGGAGACGAAGTCGATCCCCGTCGCCGAGTAGACGTTCACCTCTCGTAGCGACCGCCCGCCCTCGTCGAGCGAGCCGGAGATCACCGTCAGGTCGACCAGCAGCCCGGCGAGGACCGCAACGACCGCGCCGATCGTGGCGCCGACCACGACGGGTGACCGGCGCGAGCGGCAGACCGCGTAGAGCACGTAGAACGGGATCGCCCCGAGCGCGAGGTGGACCTGGCCCGAGAGCGGGATCGAGAGGAGCGCGAGCCACGAGACTGCCCACCAGCGCCGGCCGCCCGTTTGCAGGGCTCGCTCGAAGGCCAACAGCGCGAGCGGGAGCAGCAGCGAGATCGGCCCGAGGAGGTGCCCGCGGCTCTGCACGAGCCGGTAAGGCGCGATCTCGTAGACGAGGCCGCCGGCCGCGGCGGCGAGGCCCGAGACGCCGAGCTCGCGCAGCCACAGCAGCGTCAGCAGCCCCGCTCCGGCCAGGCACAGCAGCGTGAAGAGGTTCCAGGCGACGACGGTCCCGAAGATCCGCACGAGCGGCCAGTAGGGCAGCCCGTAGGGCCACCACGCCGGGTTCACCTGCTCGGCCTCGGGGTGGAACGAGTAGGGGTCGACCCAGGGCTCCTGGCCGTGCTCGAGCTGGTGGCCGGCGAGCCAGAGGCGGTAGCCGGTCTGGAGGTGGTCGCCGGGCGCCGCCTCGCCGTGCCCGGGTGCGCCCGAGGCCATGAAGGCCGTGAGGGCGTGGACGATCGCCGGCTCGGTCGCGACCAGCGCCGCGACCGCGTAGAGCATGCAGACGAGGGTTACAAGGCCCGGGCGGCGGTCAGCAGCTCGTCGAAATCCGGCACCTCGTCGTTGGCGTAGCTCCACGCTCCGCGCACCTCACCTTGGCCGTCGATCAGGAATGCCGCGCGCTGCGACACGTCTTTCATCCCTCGGTAGTCCTGTCCTGCATCGAACCCGCGCACGGCCTCGGCGTTCCAGTCCGAGAGCAGGCCGAACGTGAGGTCCAGCGCCTGCATCCAGGCGATGTGCGTCCACGGCGAGTCGCGCGAGATCCCGAGCGGCCGCACCCCCGCCGCCTCGAACGCCGCACTCCTGTCACGCAGGAGCTCCATCTCGTTCGTTCAAGTCGAGGACCAGTCGAAGAGGTAGAAGAGGAGCAGGACCGGCCCATCCGCGACGATCTCCTCGATCGTGTGCTGCTCGCGCGGGCCGACCCACACGGCCGCCTGGGGAATCGAGTCGCCCGGCTGGAGCATTGGCGGAGCCTACATACGCCGGAGGAAGACGCTAGCCGCGGGTCACGCGCACGACCAGGCGGTGGTCGTACGTGTCGACGGTCAGGGTCGCGCCGTGGCGGGCGATGCGCATCGGCGCGCTCGGCAGCAGGGTGCGCCCCTTCACCCTCCCTGTCCTGCGGTCGAGCGCGTAGAGGTAGTCCGGCTCGTCGGTGTAGCCGTAGCCGGTGACGACCGTCTCGTTCAGGAGGACGAAGTTGGTCGCATTCGCGACCTGGGCCGGGCTGCGCCACAGGAGCTTCCCACGGCGAGGGTCGACGGCGTTCAGGTAGCCGTTCCGCCCGTACGACGAGCTTGCGTAAGTCTGGTGCGCGGTCTCGACGTACAGCCTCCCGTCCTCCGCCCGGTTCGCGTAGACGACCTGCTCGTAGACGAACTCGCGCTCGCCGCGTGCGATCCGCGGCGGCAACGCGTAGTTCTCGAAGTCGAGCGTGTAGCCCGGGCCGACGACGAGGTGCTGGGTGTTCCCGTCCGGGCCCTCGATGCGGACGCCGCGCGGCCGCGGCGCACGCACCTCACGCGCGGGGTCGGCAGCGGTGGAGGAGAGGACGGCGAAGTGGACGGTGTCCGACCCCGCGCCGCGTGTCGGCGCCGGGAAGCCCGGCCTCGGCAGGACGACCGTCTCCGCCCCGGCCGCGGAGACAGCTCCGGCGAGAACGAGCGAGAGCAGGACGACGAGGGTGGCGCGCACGACGAGAGCCTACGTCCGGCGGTTCCGCCACGATGCCGCTCGTGCTTCGCCGTGCCCTGATCCTGCCGGCAGCTGCCCTGGCCGCCGTCGAGCGCCAGGCCGACCTGGGCGTCACGCCGAGGGACGGTTCGGGCCGGAGACGGCGGCGGTGATGGACAAGGCCATCGCCGACGGGACGCTCAAACCGAAGTAGCCGGAATCGTCTCCGTCGCGTCCGCGATCTCGCGCACGACCTCGACGATGTCGCGGTTCGCGTTGAAGATCCGCAGCTGGCGGTCGGCGCCGTTGCCGCGGGCGAGGAGCGTCCGGATGCCCTCCAGCTCGCGCTCGCAGCCGAGCTCGCGCGCGTGCGGCTCGATGTCGCGGAGCGTCCGGCGCACGAGCTGGGCGACCGGGACGCGGTTCCGCCGGCCGGTGGCGAGGTCCATCACCGGCGCCTCGAGGCCGTAGCGCGCCGCCAGCCACTTGTTCTCGGTCGTCAGGATCCGGTGGTACGAGGGGATCTCCTCGCCGCTGTCGAAGCGCTCGGAGTAGAGCTTGACGAGCGACTGGCAGAACGCCGCGAGCGAGACCGCGTCCTCGAGGCGCGTGACCGCGTCGCAGACGCGGATCTCGACCGTCCCGAGCCGGGGATGCAGCCGGATGTCCCACCAGATGTGCGTGTAGTCCGCGATGCAGCCGGTGCGCTCGAGCTGGCCGACCACCTCCGCGTAGTCGTTGTAGTCGCGGAAGCGCGGCGGAGGCCCTGAGCGGGGGAAGGCGGCGAAGACCATCTGCCGGCTGGAGGCGAGGCCGGTCGGCTCGCCGCGCCAGAACGGCGAGCTCGCCGTCAGCGCGAGGAGCTGCGACAGGTGCGCGAGCAGGCCGTTGACGACCTGGATTGCCTTCTCCGGCCCGTCGACGGCGACGTGGAGGTGCATCCCGAAGATGAGCTCGCGCCTGGCGACGTACTGCAGCTGGTCGACGAGGCTGCGGTAACGGTCCTTGGCGGTGATGCGCTGGCGCTCGAACAGGCTGAACGGGTGCGTGCCCGCGGAGCCGACGCGTAGGCCGTTCTCGGCCGCGACCCCGATCACGTAGGAGCGAAGGCTGGCGAGCTCACGCTCGATGTCCCCGGCGGTGCGGCAGACCGGCGTCGTGATCTCGATCACCGACTGCATCAGCTCCGGGTTGATCCGCGCCTCGAACTCGTGCCCGGCGACCGAGGCGAGCACGGTGTCGACGTGCTGGACGAGGTCGAACGTCTCCGGGTCGAGGAGCATGTACTCCTCCTCGACCCCGAGCGTGTAGGGGTCGCCGGTGCCGAAGGCGTGGTCGAGCACGCTGCCGCCGGCGGCGAAGCCCGCGCCCTTGCCCGTGATCGACGGAGGCGTGACCTGCTTCACCGCGGGACGAGCGCCTCCGCCTCGATCTCGACGTGCCAGCGCGGGTCGATCAGCTGTGTGACGACGTAGGTGCATGCGGGCCGCGTCTCGCCGAAAACCGCACCGTGGGCGCGCGCGACCTCGTCGAAGATCTCCGGGCTCGTCGCGAAGATCCGCGTGCGGACGACGTGCTCCGGCTCCGCGCCGGCCTCCCGGAGCGCAGAGACGATGATCTCGAGGCAGCGCCGCGTCTGACCGAATGCGTCGGGAGGCAGCTCCTCGCCCTCGGGCACGATCGGCGCCGTTCCGGCGACGAAGACGTGCGGCCCGACCCGCACCGCGCGGGAGAAGCCCATCACCGGCTCGTAGGGCGAGCCGGACGAGATGAGTTGCCGATCCATCGACCTAGTATCCCTGCAAATGGAGGCTCTGGGGCTCGTCGACGGCTGGCCTTCGAACCGGGTTGCCGTCGGCGTCGCTTCTGCCCGCGGGACGCTGTTCGTACACGGCAGCGCGGACGAGTTCCGCTGGGCCTCGGTGACGAAGCCGGTGACCGCGCTCGCGTGCCTGGTCGCGGCGGAGGAGGGGACGCTCGACCTCGACGAGCCGGCGGGGCCGCCGGGGGCGACGGTTCGGCACCTGCTTGCGCACGCCTCCGGCCTGCCGCCCGCGGGGGCGACGCCGATCGCCCGCCCCGGAGAGCGACGGATCTACTCCGACACCGCGTTCGACGTCCTCGGCGAGACGCTGGCGCGGCGGGCGGAGATGCCGTTCGCCGAGTATCTCCACGCCGCGGTGATGCGGCCGCTCGGTCTCGGCGCCCGGTACGACGGCCGCCCGGGCTCCGGGCTGTACGGCTCGCTCCGCGACCTGCTCGCGCTCGGCCGTGAGCTGCTCGCGCCGACGCTCGTCGCGCCGGAGACGCTGGCCGAGGCGACCTCGGTCCAGTTCCCAGGCCTGGTCGGCGTGCTCCCCGGCTTCGGCCGGCAGGAGCCGAACGACTGGGGTCTCGGCATCGAGCTCCGCGACCGCAAGTCCCCGCACTGGACGGGCGCGCGCAACTCGGAGCGGACGTTCGGCCACTTCGGCCGCAGCGGAACGTTCCTCTGGGTCGACCCCGAGGCGGGCATCGCGCTCGGCTGCCTGACCGACCTCGACTTCGGCGACTGGGCGAAGGAAGCGTGGCCGGCGCTGTCGGACGCGGTGCTCGCAGAGCTCTAGTCCGAGAACAGCGGCCGGATCAGCTCGTCGAAGGTCTCGCGGTCGCAGCTCGCGACGACCGACGGGGTCAGCGCGCGCACCGAGGCCGTTCGCGGACAGCCCATGGCCAGCGCGACCTCGCCGAAGTAGTCGCCCGGCTTCAGCATGCGCCGCTCGCCCCGCGCCTCCTGGCGGACGCTCAGCGTTCCCGAGAGGACGACGTAGAAGCGCTCGCCGTCGTCGCCCTCGCGGAGGACCGTCGCCCCCATCGGCACCTGCTCCCGCCGCATGCGCTCGGAGAGCTTGCGCAGCTGCTCTCCGGGCAGCTCGGCGAGCAGGCCGATGCGGGCGAACTCGTGCTCGCGGATCGGCATCGACCCCACATACTGCCGATCGTGGGACTGCTGGACGACTGGCACCACTGTCCGCGCTGCGGCGCGCCGGTCGAGCCGCGCGACGGCCGCGCGGAGTGCGCGGCCTGCGGCTACGTCGCCTACGCGAACCCGGCACCCGCCGCCTGCGCGCTCTGCGTCGACGAGGCAGGGCGGATCCTGCTCACCCGCCGCGCGTGGGAGCCCTACGCGGGCATGTGGGACCTGCCCGGCGGCTTCCTCCAAGAGGACGAACATCCGCTCGACGCGCTCCGCCGCGAGCTCCTCGAGGAGACCGGGCTCGAGGTCGAGCCGACGGACTGGTTCGGCGCGTTCATGGTCCCCTACGGCGACGGGCCGGGGGCGCGCTGGGTGCTGAACCTCGTCTGGGAGGCACGCGTCCTGGGCGGCGAGGAGCGGGCTGCCGACGACGTCTCCGAGCTGCGCTGGTTCGCGCGCGAGGAGCTCCCGCCGCTCGACGAGGTGGCGATGGCGGAGCCGCTCGAAGCCTGGGTCTCAGCGGCCGCCGATCGGTGATCCATCGGACCATGAAGCTCAGCGATCTCTACAAGGGCTGCCCGGGCATGGGCGGGCGGCTCGGCGGCTCGATCGTCTTCGTGCACGGCATCCGCGTGCTCCAGCCCGTCGACGAGCCGCCCGAGCGCGCTGTGGCGCCCGTCGCCCACCCGGAAAAAGAAGAAGCTGCGGCCTAGACCGAAGCCTCGGCGCCGTCGGTGAGGCCGAGGCCCCGCTCGATCGAGCCCTTCGGCTGCGCGCCGATCACGGCGGCGGCCGGCTCGCCGTCCTTGAACAGGACGATCGTTGGAATGGACTGGACCCCGTAGCGGATCATCAGCTCCTGCTCCTCGTCGACGTTGACCTTGACGAGCCGGAGCTCGTTCGCCCGCTCGTCGGCGATCTTGTCGAGCACCGGCGACACCGCGTGGCAGGGCCCGCACCACTCGGCCCAGAAATCGACGATCACCGGTTTCTCGCTCTTCAGGACCTCCGCTTCGAAGGTCGCCGTCGTGACTGCATCGGACATTCAAGTTTCCTTTCGTTTCATTGCGCCTAAGTGGTAACGCGCGCCGCGGCTGGAGTGTTCCCGGCCGCAAATACAATCGAACCATGGCACGCACGTTCGCGCCGCTTTCGCGCGTCCCCGACCACCCTAGCCTCGAGCGCGAGGTCATCGAGCGCTGGGAGCGCGAGCGCACGTTCGACCGGCTGCGCGGGCTGAACGCCGGCGGGCCGCGGTTCAGCTTCATCGACGGGCCGATCACCGCCAACAACCCGATGGGCGTGCACCACGCGTGGGGCCGGGCGCTGAAGGACGTCTTCCAGCGGTACAAGGCCGCCCGCGGCCACGACCAGCGCTACCAGAACGGGTTCGACTGCCAGGGCCTGTGGGTCGAGGTCGAGGTCGAGCGCTCGCTCGGGCTGAACTCGAAGCGGGAGATCGAGGAGTACGGGCTCGCGGAGTTCGCCGCCCGCTGCCGCGAGCGCGTCGCCGAGTTCGCCGAGGTGATCACGCAGCAGTCGAAGCGGCTCGGGATGTGGATGGACTGGGACAACGACTACTACACGTTCTCGGACACGAACATCGAGTACATCTGGCGGTTCCTGAAGGAGGTCGATCGCCGCGGCTGGGTGTTCATGGGCCACCGCTCGACGCAGTGGTGCCCGCGCTGCGGCACGTCGCTCTCGCAGCACGAGCAGGCGGGCGAGGGCAACTACCAGGAGCTCGACCACCCGTCGCTGTACGTGCGGTTCCCGATCCGCGACCGCGAGGGGGAGTCGCTGGTCGTCTGGACGACGACGCCCTGGACGCTTCCGGCGAACGTCGCCGCGGCCGTGAAGCCGGACGCCGAGTACGGGCTCGCGAACGGCGAGTGGCGGCTCGCCGAGCCCGGGCGGGAGTACGACAACGTCGTCGCCGGCGAGGACCTGGTCGGGCTCGAGTACGACGGCCCCTTCGACGAGCTGCCCGCCCAGGATCCCTCCGCTCACCGCGTGATCGCCTGGGACGACGTGGCTCTCGACGAGGGCACCGGGATCGTCCACATCGCGCCCGGCGCAGGCACGGAGGACTTCGAGCTCGGGCGCGAGCACGGGCTGCCGGTGATCGCGCCGATCAACGAGGACGGCCGCTTCTACCCGGGGTTCGGCCCGTTCGAGGGGCTCTCGACGAGCGAGGCCGAGGAGCCGATCGTCGCCGCCCTCCGCGACGAGGGCCTGCTCGTCGAGGCCGGCAGGATCACGCACCGCTACCCAATCTGCTGGCGCTGTCACACGCCGCTCCTCTTCCGGGTCGTCGACGACTGGTTCATCGGAGTCGACGACATCCGCGGCCAGCTGCTCGAGCAGAACGACACCGTCGAGTGGACACCGCCTCAGTACAAGAAGCGGATGGACGACTGGCTGCGCAACATGCGCGACTGGAACATCTCGCGCAAGCGCTACTTCGGGCTGCCGCTGCCGTTCTACCCGTGCGCCTGCGGGACGCTGAACGTGATCGGCTCGCGCGCGGAGCTGGAGGAGCGTGCCGTGCGCGGGCTCGAGCAGCTCCAGGAGCTCCACCGGCCGTGGATCGACGCAGTGACGATCCGCTGCGAGGCCTGCGGCGACGAGGTCGAGCGCATTCCGGAGGTCGGCGACGCGTGGCTCGACGCGGGCATCGTCCCGCTCTCGACGCTCGGATGGGAGAACCCGGAGTGGAAGCCACACGGCTATGCGACCGGTGCGGCCGAGGGGTTGACCGGCGCCGACCTACCCGACCACGCGTACTGGGAGAAGTGGTTCCCGGCCGACTGGATCTCGGAGAGCCGCGAGCAGATCCGCCTCTGGTTCTACTCGCAGTGCTTCATGTCGGTCGCGCTGACCGGACGAAACCCGTACCGGCGCGTGCTCGCCTACGAGCGGATGCGGGACGAGACCGGCCGCGAGATGCACAAGTCGTGGGGAAACGCGATCGAGGCGAACGAGGCGTTCGAGCGGATCGGGGCAGACGTGATGCGCCTGATGTTCGCCGCGCAGATCCCGAGCCAGAACATCAACTTCGGGTACGGCCCCGCGAACGAGGTCAAGCGGCGCCTGCTGACGCTCTGGAACTCGGTCTCGTTCTTCGTCACCTACGCGAACATCGAGGAGTTCCAGCCGAGCTACGAGGATCTCGAGTCCGCACCGCCGGTCGGCCAGCCGCTCGACGCCTGGGTCGTCGCCCGGACCCGGCAGCTCGTCGGCGAGGCGACCGAGGCCTACGAGCGCTACTGGACGCCGGCGGTGACGCGCTCGTTCGAGGCCTTCGTCGACGACCTGTCCAACTGGTACATCCGCCGCTCACGGCGCCGCTTCTACGCGTTCGACGAGGCGGCGTTCCGGACGCTCTGGTACGCGCTCGTCCAGGGCCTCCGCGTGATCGCCCCGGTGATGCCGTTCATCGCCGACGACCTGTGGCGGAACCTGGTCTCCGGGGTCTGCGAGGGCGCGCCCGACTCGGTGCACCTGGCCGGGTGGCCGGCCGTCGAGGAACCGGACCGCGTGCTGCTCGCCGAGGTCGCGGAGGTCAGGCGGATCGTCGAGCTCGGCCGTCAGGCGCGCTCGCAGGCCGGGATCAAGCAGCGTCAGCCGCTCCGGAAGGCGGTCGTCTACGGCGCCTCGAACGGGACTCGCGAGCACGCGCAGGAGATCGCCGACGAGCTTCGCGTCCTGGAGCTCGTCCCGGCGGAGGGCTCGGGCGGCAGCGTCAGGCTGAAGCCGAACCTGCCGGTCCTCGG
>JBKPRD010000041.1:0-6958 GCA_046734415.1 Actinomycetota bacterium
TCGCATGCCGCGATCGTGTGCCGCGAGTACGGGCTCCCCGCCGTCGTCGGCACCGGCCGGGCGACGGCGCAGATCCGGAGCGGCCAGTCGATCCGCGTCGACGGCTCCACCGGCGTCGTCACGATCCTCGACTAGGTGGGCGTGGGTCGGACCCGGCTGCTGGCGGAGCTGCGGCGGGCGGACGCCGGCGAGTTCGGCGGCAAGAGCGCGAACCTCGGCGAGCTTCTTGCCGCCGAGATCCCTGTGCCGACGGGCTTCGCGATCGGTGCGGGCGCGTACCGCGACTTCGTCGAGGCGAGCGGGCTCGGCGGGATGATCGCGGCGGCGCTGTCGCGCGGGGGCGAGGACGCCGCCAAGACGATCGGCGAGGCGATGCGCTTCGCGCCGCTGCCGGCCGAGCTGCGTGAGGAGCTCGAGATCCGCTACACCGAGCTCGGCGAGCCGCCGGTCGCCGTCCGCTCGAGCGCGCTCGGCGAGGACAGCCAGGAGGCGACGTACGCCGGCCAGCAGGAGACCTTCCTCTGGATCCGCGGGATCGAGCACCTGTGCGACGCGGTGCGCGACTGCTGGGTGAGCCTGTACACGCCGCGCGCGATCGCCTACCGCGCGAATCTCGGCGTGACCGAGGCGGCGATGGGCGTGACGGTGCAGGCGATGGTCGACGCGGTCGTGTCCGGCGTCATGTTCACCTGTAACCCGGTGACCGGCGACCCGAGCATGGTCGCGGTGAACGCGAGCTGGGGCCTCGGCCTCGCGGTCGTCGGCGGCGAGACGAATCCCGACGACTACCTCCTCAGCAAGGTGACGGGCGAGGTCGTCCGCCGCACGATCAACTCGAAGGAGATCGAGTACGTGGTCGAGCCCAGCGGGCGCGGGACCGTGCGGGTCGAGGTGCCGGCGGAGCGGCGTGACGCTGCCAGCCTCGACGACGACGGGCTCGCGGAGCTCCTCGAGCTGGCCAAGCGCGTCGAGCGCCACTTCGGCGGCCACCAGGATGTCGAGTGGGCAATCGAGCGCGGCACCGGCAGGCTGCACGCTCTGCAGGCGCGGCCGGTGACTTCGGGCCGCGACGCGCCCGCCGTCTCCGGCTCGGCGATCTCGCTGGTGATGGACGCCTTCGGCGCGGCCGACCGGCCCTGATGCCGCTGAGCGACGACGACGTCCGCGAGATCCTGCGGGTGATCGACGAGGCGGAGGAAGAGGAGCTCACGCTCGAGACCGCCGCGTACTCGCTCTATGTCCGGCAGGTGCTCGCGGAGGAGCGCCCGCGACCGGCCCCGCGACCTCGCGCCAGGTCCGGCAAGACGGTCGGGATCGTCGACACGACGACGCGGGACGGCAACCAGAGCCTCTGGAGCGCGACGGGCCTGACGACCGACGACATCGTCTCGATCGCTCCGATGATGGACCGCGTCGGGTTCCACGCCGTCGACTTCAGCTCGAGCACGCACATGGCCGTGGCGGTGCGTTTCCACCGGGAGGATCCGTGGGAGCGGCTGCGCCTCGTGCGGGGAGCAATGCCGAACACACCGCTGAGCTACATCACCACGGGCATGCGGTTCATCTCGTGGGTGCCGTGCGACGAGGAGGTGATGCGGCTCTCGTACCGGTGCGTCGTCCGCAACGGGATCCGGCGCTTCCAGATCGCCGATCCGACCAACGACCCCGAGCGGCTTCGCCGTAGTGCGCGGATGGCCCGCGAGGAGGGGGTCGAGGAGATCGTCATCGGCCTGACGTATTCGGTCAGCGAGGTGCACACGCACGCCTACTACGCCGAGCGGGCGGCGGCGCTGGCCGACTGCAAGGACATGGACCGGCTCTACCTGAAGGACCCGGGCGGGCTGCTGACATCGGACGCGGTGCGCGAGCTCGCGCCGCCCTTCCTCGCCGCTGCGGGCGAGCGCGGCGTCGAGCTGCACAGCCACTGCACGATCGGGCTCGCGCCGTTCGTGTACATGGAGGGGCTGAAGGCGGGCTTCCAGGTCCTGCACACGGCGGTCGAGCCGCTCGCGCGGGGGACGTCCAACCCCGCGGCCGGAACGACGCTTCGCAACCTCGAGGCAGAGGGCTTCTCGCACGAGCTCGACCTGGACGCGCTCGCCGCCATGACGGAGCACTTCCGGGAGCTCGGCCGAGAGAAGGCCCTGCCGACCGGGCAGCCGCAGGAGTTCGACGCGACGTACTACCGCCACCAGCTCGCCGGCGGGATGGTCTCGACCACGCGGCGCATGCTCGAGGAGCAGCGGCATCCGGAGCTGTTCGACGCGGTGCTCGAGGAGGTCGGCCGCGTGCGCGCCGAGATGGGCTATCCCATCATCGTCACGCCGGTCAGCCAGCTCGTCGCCACCCAGGCGGTGAGGAACGTGATGGACGGCGAGCGCTGGGCGAACGTCCCGGACGAGATCATCCGCTACTTCCTCGGCCACTACGGCGACCCGGCCGCGCCCTGGTCCGCCGACGTCGCCGAGCTCGTCCTCTCCCGCCCGCGTGCGAAGGCGCTGCGCGATCTGGAGCCGATCCACCTCGAGGGCGCCCGTCGCCGGTTCGGCGAGACGATCTCGGACGAGGAGCTGCTGCTCCGCCTGACGATGCCGGAGGAGCAGGTGGACGCGATGGTCGCGGCGAGGCCGGCGCGCAACCCGGTGTCCGTGCTCCTGCGCGAGGTGGCGAGGCGCGAAACGGTCTCGCACGTCCGCGTCGCCGCCGGCGATCGGACCGTGGAGTGGCACCGGTGAGGCTCGACGACGTCAAGGCGTTCGTCCTCGACGTCGACGGGACGCTCGTCCACCGCGCCGGCGACGACGTGCACGTTCAGCCAGGCGCGGTCGAGGTGCTCGAGAAGATCCGGGAGTCCGGTCGGCGGCTGGCGATCTTCACGAACGGGAGCAACGACTCGCCCGCGTGGTTCGCACAGGGGCTGCGCGACGCCGGACTCGACATCGCGGACGACGAGATGCTGACGCCGCTGCGCAGCGTCCGGGTCTACCTGCGCATGCGCCGCGCCCACGGGCCGGTGCTCGCGTTCGCGACCGGCCCAGCGCGCGAGTATCTGGCGGAGCAGGGCATGGCGCTCGCCGGCGCCGAGGGCCCGGTGGACGCCGTGTTCGTCGCGCACGCCGACACCGTCGACTTCGAGCAACTCGAGCGCGCGGCCCGGGCGGTGATCGGCGGGGCCAGGCTGCTGACGGCCAGCTACGCCCGCGCATACGCCGGCGCAAACGGGCCGATCCTCAGCCGCGGCGCGATGACGGCCGCCGCAATCGCGAAGGCGGCCGGCGCACGGCCGGTGATCGTGGGCAAGCCGTCGCGGGCCGCGCTGCGAACGATCGAGGAGCACCTCGAGACGCGCGCGAGTGAGATCGCGGTGATCGGCGACGACCTGACGATGGACGTCCGGCTCGGCCGGATGGGCGGCGCGCGCACCGTGCTCGTCGCGAGCGGGATCACGGGCCAGGTCGACCTCGAGCGCATCCCGCCGCCCCACCGCCCACACGCAGTCGTCGGCGGCGTCGCGGAGCTCCTCGACCTGCTCTGACCTCTGTCCGTAACGGACATGACAGGGGTCTGACCCCAACAGCGCCAGAAGCGTGCCGATTCGGTGGCGATTCGCGCGCAGGACGGCCTCCCTGCTCCGAAACAGACATGGCAGGGGTCTGACCCCAGACATGTCGAAAAAGGACGACGCGGCTACGCGGTGGCGGGGCGGTAGCCGATCCGCGCCGAGATCTCGGTCGCGGTGCGCTTCAGCGCCGGGCTGAGCCGGACGACGAGGTCCTCCATCGAGACGAGGGAGCGGTGTACGGCGAGGTTGATCGCCGCCACGACCGCGCCGGAGTTGTCGCGGACGGGAACCGCGATCGAGCGCAGGCCGTAGGCGAGCTCCTCGTTGTTGACCGCGATTCCGGCGTCACGGACGGCGGCGAGCGCCTCGACCAGCGCCCGCCGATCGACGAGCGTATTCGGGCCGCGCTGCTGGAACTGCACCTGGTCGAGGACCGACCCGAGCTCGGTGTCGGGCAGCCCGGCGAGGAGGATCTTCCCCATCGACGTGCAATACGCGGGCAGGCGGGAGCCCACGTGCAGGTTGAGGTCGATCTCGCGCTGGCCCTGCTGCGAGCTCCGGCAGCGCTCGATGTAGACGATGTCCGTACCGTCGAGGATCGCCATGTTCACGGTGTGCCCGGTCTCGTCCGAGAGCTGCTGGAGGTGCGTGGCCGCGATCTGCCGCAGTTCCATCGAGTTGATCGCCGAGAAGCCGAGGTCGAGGACGCGCGGGCCGAGGCGGTACTTGCGCGACTGCGGGTTCTGCTGGAGATAGCCGAGCCGGGCGAGGGTGGCGACGTACCGGTGAGAGGTGCTCCGGGTCAGCCCGAGCACGCGCGCGAGCTCGCTGATCCCGAGCTCGGGCGTCGCCGGCTTGAACGCCGACAGGATCGCGAGGCCGCGCTCGAGCGACTGGGACTGGCCCGAGCCGGTCTGCGTGCTCTCGCGGGTCACCACGATCCGCATAGTAGAAGAGTGTCTCGATAGACGGGAGGACCGCCGGCCGCGCGGGCCTGGGTGCGCGGGCCGGGTCGGGCCCGCGCACCCATCCGTACCGCGTCAGGCGACCGTGAAGGAACCCCGCAGCGACGGGTTCGCGTCGCTCGAGTACGTGTACCTGCCCTTGCCGAGCTTCGTCGTGAAGCTCAGCCTGCCGACCTGGCGGGTCCCCGTGGTCTTGTTGAGACCGGGGCCCTTGAGGTGGAAGTTCTGCTTCGCCGACCGGTCCGAGACGACGAACGTGTACGAGCCAGCCTGGAGCGTCTTGAACGGCCTTCCGTCCAGCTTCATCGCGATCGCGCTGCCGGTCACTGTGCCCTGGATGGTCAGTCCGGTGGCGATTGCCGCGGGTACGAGCGCCGCCATGTTCGGCAGGGTCGTGATCGCGCCGAACTGCTTGGCGTACTTCGCGAGCTGCACCAGTTGACGGCGGTCGATCAGCGAGCTCCAGACCGGCAGCCGGATATTCTTGATGGCCGCCGGCAACATCGCGCGAACGGCCTCCGGGTGCGCCTGCGCGTACGCGAGCGACTCCGCCATCGCGTCGTGGAATCCCTTGGCGAGGGCCGGATTCTTCTGCACCCAGTCCTGGAGCGCGACGTACGTGCCGTTCGGCCAGTACTTCCCGAGCGTCGGCCCCGGCGCGACGAGGATCCGGTCGCCGTCCAGGGTCAGACCCTGGGTCATGAACGGCTCCGGGGCGCAGATCGCGTCGACCTGGCCGGCGTTCAGCGCGGCGCGCATCGCCGGGAACGGGATCGCGACGAACTTGACCTTCGAATTGTCGACACCGAGCTTGCTGAGCGCCGCCCGGATGACGATCTCGCAGACGCCCTTGAGCGCGTTCCCTGCGATCGTCTTCCCCTCCAGGTCCTTCGGCGTCTTGATCGGGCCGTCGCCCTTGACAAGGACGTTCTGCCAGTTGTCGGCGATCGAGGTCGCCTCGACGTCGCTGGCCGAGACGGTCACGACCGGGATCCCCTGCGATCGGGCGATGATCGCCGGCACCCAGCCGATGTAGCCGATGTCGCCCTGGTGGTTCGCCATCGCCAACACGATGTCGTTCCCGCTCTGGAAGAGGGTCCCTTTGATCTCGATCCCGCGCTTCGCGAAGAAGCCCTGGGCGATCCCGATGTCGAGCGGGAACCCGTTCGCGATCGGCAGCCTGTCGACCGTGATCGTCGTCAGTGCCCGCCGCTGCTGCTTGTCCGGAGCGCTGCTCGCCGGGCCGACCGCCGTGAGCAGGAGCGCTCCCGCAGCGACCACCGCCAGGGCGAGCACCCGGCGCGTCCTCATGACTCTCATCCCATCTCCTCCCGACCGTGAGGTCGATCGCATGTGAATGTCCGGACGGAGCCCTTGCCCCGGCGGCGATTATGACCAAACGGTGATCGACTTTCTAGACCTCTGTTCCGGATAGTGGAACCGCCTCGGCCACTTCCGGCACGGCCTCCCCCTGTTCGCGCTTGATCAGGCGGTAGACGTGCGCGCGGAGCCGCGCGAACTCGGCGAGCTCCTTGGTCGAGATCTGGTCGCGGGGACGGGGCAGGTCGACCCCGATGATCTCCTTGACCTCCGTCGGCGAGTGTGTGAGGACGACGATCCGGTCCGAGAGGTACACGGACTCGTCGATGTCGTGGGTGACGAACAGGATCGTGATCCCGAACTCGTCGCGAACCCGCAGGACGAGGTCCTCGAGATCGCCCCGGGTCTGCGCGTCGACCGACGCGAACGGCTCGTCCATCAGCAGGATCGAAGGCTGATAGGCGAGCGCGCGGGCGATCGCCACGCGCTGCTGCATGCCGCCGGAGAGCTGCCACGGGTAGCGGCCCATGAAGCGGAGCAGCCCGACCGCGCCGAGCGCGTCCTCGACGAGCGCATCGCACTCGCGGCTACTGAGCTTCTTGTGGCGCAGCGGCAAGAGGACGTTGTCGCGCACGGACAGCCACGGCATCAGCGAGCGGCTGTACTCCTGGAAGACGAGCGCCATCTTGTCCGGCGGCTCCGTCACGCGCGCGCCGCGGAGGAGCACCTCCCCCGACGAGGGCCGCAGGAGGCCGGCAACGCACTTGAGCAGCGTCGTCTTGCCGCAACCGGACGGCCCGACGACGCAGACGAACTCGCCCTCCTCGATCGAGAACGAGACGTTGCCGACGGCGTGGATCGCGTTCGCTCCGGTGCCGTAGGTCTTGCCGAGGCCCCTGATCTCCAGCATCGGCTACAGGGGAGTGGCGGCGCGCCAGCCGCGGTGCCAGGCGAGCACGTGCCGCTCGACGAGGAGGAAGAGGAGGTTGAGCAGGTAGCCGAGCACGCCGATCAGCAGGATCGCAGCCCACATCGGCAGGAACTGAAAGGTGTTCTTCGAGATCAGGAGCACGTAGCCGACGCCGTTCGTGCTCGAGAAGTACTCGCTCAG
>JBKPRD010000042.1:0-8263 GCA_046734415.1 Actinomycetota bacterium
GAGCACGACTGGGCGGCGGTGGAGGTGGGCGCGTGGGCGGCTGCGGCGACGGACGCCCCGCTGCGGCTCCTCGGAACCAGCGGGGGCGACGGCCGCCGCGACGCGAGCCGGCTCCTCGCCAGCGCGTCCCTGCTCGTCCAGCGCGCGGTCGGCGTGTCGACCGAGCCGGTGCTGGTCGCGCGCGAGCCGGCAGAGATCGTGGCGGCGGCGGCGGAATGCGCCCTCGTGGTCGCCGGGCTCTCCGAGCGCTGGCGGACGGAAGGGCTCGGCGAGACGCGGCTCACCCTCGCGCGCGACGCGGAGCCGCCGGCGCTCCTGGTCAAGCGCGGCCTGAGGCCGAGCGGCGTCGCCCCGGAGGGGACGATGACCCGGTTCACCTGGTCGCTCGCGGAGGCGCGGCGGTAGCCCGTCTAAGCGTTCTGGAAGGCGTGCCAGCGGCGGTCCTGGTACGCGTGCTCCCGGAAGACCGAGTTCCAGCACGCGTACCGGCAGACGCGGCGTCGTAACGAGCCGCCGTCGCGGACCTGCCCCTTGCGGATCGTGACGTCGCCGAAGGACCCTGGAAGGTTCTCGGCCGCCGGTTTCCCGTCGATCCAGTAGTCCCACTCCGCCGGCGAGACGAGGGGGCGAATCGTCTCCTGGACCGGGTTGTAGTACCCGAACCGCATCGTCAGGGCCCCCGGCGGGCCGGAGAGCCACCAGTTGGCGTAGTCGTACGCCGCCTGCAGCCGCGCCGGATCCTTGATCGCGCTCGAGATCGCGAAGCCGCCCGCCCAGCCGCGGTAGCCCTCCGGCGGCGCTGCGTACCGCACCGGGAATCCCTTCGCCTGCAGCCCCGTGACCTGGGGCGACCACATCGACTCGACGACGACTTGCTTCGAGAGCATGTACTCGACGGCCCTGGCGCTGTTCCGCTCGTCCCACAGCCCGTGGAACTGCCCGCTCTTCTTCAGCCGGACGAGGATCTTGATCAGCCGGTCGATCTCGGCGCGGCTCATGTCGCCCTTGTCCCGGAACCGCATCAGGCCGGCGGCCTCGGCCGCGTTCGCCGCGTCGAGCAGACCCAGTTGTCCGCCGCCGAAGAGCGCGACGCGCCCCTTCCAGCGGGAGTTCAGGAGCTCGGCCCACGAGACCTGCTCGGGGCGCTTCTTGATCACGTCGCTGTTGTAGGCGATCGAGTCCATGTTGAAGGAGTTCGGGACGGCTACCACGTGCTGCGGCTCCGGAAGGCCGGGGTGGGGCTTCCCCGTGCGTTCGTCGATCCACTGCACCATGCCCTTCACCCCCGGAAGCAGGCCGGGGGACGCCTTGTAGCGTCCCGAGTCGTCGAGGTACAGGCGGCGGAAGGGCGCGTCGCCCTGACCGTATGTGCAGTGTGGGTCGCCCGGCCGGAGCTTGCCGTACTTGAAGAGATTGCTCACCTGCGGCCAATGGGCGATCCTGCGGGTGTCGATCGGTTGCAGCGAGCCGTAACGCCAGATCAGGTCGTAGGTGAAGTAGTAGTGGGCGAGGACGTCGAACGATGCCGGGGTCGTGATCGCCCGCTGCACAAGGGCGTCGCTGCCGGTGATGTCGAAGGCGACGTCGAAGCCGAGGTCCCGTTTTGGCCATCCGTGCGATCTCGTCGAACTCGGTCGCGCCGATGCCGAGCACCTTCAGCGTGCCCTGCAAGCGTTCGCCAGCGCGATACCCGGCGCGACCGACCACGCCAGCGGCTCCGCTTGCGAGGAACTCACTGCGCGTGAGCCCCGTCACGCCGTCTGGAAGTCGTGCCAGCGGCGCTCCTGGTACTTGTGTTCCCGGAAGACCGAGATCCAGCACGCGTACCGGCAGACGCGGCGTCTGAACGAGCCGCCGTCGCGGACCTGCCCCTTGCGGATCGTGGCGTCGCCGAACGGACCGGGGAGGTTCTCGGCCGCGGGCTTCCCGTCGATCCAGTAGTCCCACTCGGCCGGCGAGACGAGGGGGCGGGTCGTCGCCTGGACGGCGTTGTAGTAGCCGAGCCGCATCGTCAGGGCTCCCGGAGGACCGGAATGCCACCAGTTGATGTAGTCGTACGCCGCCTGCAGCCGAGCGGAATCCTCGACCGCGCTCGAGATCCCGAAGCCGCCCGCCCAGCCGCGGTAGCCCTCCGGTGGCGCCGCGTAACGCACCGGGAATCCCTTCGCCTGCAGCGCCGTGACCTGAGCCGCCCATATCGACTCGACGACGACCTGCTTGGAGAGCATGAATTCGACCGCCCGGTCCGCCGCGCGCTCGTCCCACAGCCCGTGGAAGTGGCCGTTCTTCTTGAACCGGATGAGGATCTTGATCAGGCGGTCGATCTCGCCACGGCTCATGTCGCCCTTGTCCTTGAACCGCATCAGGCCGGCGGCCTCCGCGGCGTTTCCTGCGTCGACGAGGCCGATCTGCGCGCCGCCGAACAGCGCGACCCGTCCCTTCCAACGCGAGTTCAGGAGCTCCGCCCACGAGACCCGTTCCGGAGGGCGGTCGATGATCCGCGAGTTGTAGCCGATCGAGTCCACGTTGAAGTAGTTGGGGACGGCGAGCACGTGCCGGGGCTCCGGGAGGCCGCGGTGCGGCTTCCCGGTTCGTTCGTCGACCCAGGTCACGATGCCCGTCACTCCAGGAAGCAGGCCCTGCGCCGCCGGGTATCTGCCCGAGTCGTCGACGTACATGCGGCGGAAGGGCGCGTCGCCCTGGCCGTACGTGCAGCGCGGGTCGCCGGGCCGGGTCTTGCCGTACTTGAAGAGCCGGTCCAACCACGTCCAACGCGCGATCATGCGGGTGTCGATCGGTTGCAGCGCGCCGTGGCGCCAGGTCAGGTCGTAGGCGTGGTAGTAGTGGGCGAGGACATCGAACGACGCCGGGGTCGTGATCGCCCGCTGCACGACCGCGTCGCTGCCGGTGATGTCGAAGGCGACGTCGAAGCCGAGGTCCCGCTTGGCCAGCCGGGCGATCTCGTCGAACTCGCCCGCGCCGATGCCGAGCACGTGCAGCGTGCCCTCAAAGCCGTTGCTGGAGCGGTACCCGCCGAGACCAAGACCGGCGACCGCGGCGGCGCCGCCCGCGAGGAACTCTCTGCGGGTGAGCTCTGGGGTCATCGCACGTGCACCGTCGTCCACACGCCTCGGTCGTCGGCGGCGACGTGGTCCGGATTGGGACCCACAGGGATCGTCGCGACGACCCGCCCCAGCTTCGGATCGACGTGCGAGACCGTGCCGTCTCTGTAGTTCGCGACCCAGACCCCGCCTCCGCCCGCCGCGACCGCGACCGGGTCGTGCCCGACGCGAATGGTGCGGACGAGTCTGTTCGTGCGCGGGTCGACCTGCGAGACCGAGTTGCCGAGACTGTTCGCGACCCAGACGTAGCCTTCGCCTGCACTGACGCCGTCCGCCCCGAGCCGCAGCGGCGTGCGCGCGACCACGCGGTTGTCCGACGGGTCGATCCGCAGGAGAGCGTAATCGTCGGCGAGGAGGTCGCTGCTCGAGACCCAGACGGAACCCTCGCCCGCGGCGATCCCCTTCAGCGCTCCCTTCAGCGCACCCGTGGCGATCGTCGAGACGAACGTGGAGCTACGCGGGTTGACGTGCGATACGACCCCGGTCACCGGTGCGGCCAGCCAGACGCCGCCGGCGCCGGACGCCGCGAGCTCGGCAACCTGCGCCTCGTCCGGTACCACGAGCTGGTGGAGGTTCGCCCCTGTTCGCTCATCGAGCTGCGCCACGAGGCCGTCGGCGGTGAGAACCCAGACCGAGCCCTCACCCGCCGCGATCGCGAGCGGCCCTGGCGCCGAGCCCGTCGCGGCGACGCGGTTCGTGCGGGGGTCGATCCTCGTGATCCGGTTCTGGTCGTGTTGGGCGACCCAGACGCTTCCCCGGTCCACCGCCACGCCCGTCGGGTCGGAGCCGAGGCGGAAGGTGGCAGCCAGCGCGTTCTTCCTCGGGTCGATGCGCTGGAGCGAGTCGACCTTCGGCACGGGCACGGGCTTCGTGCTGGGCCGCGACGGTCCGTTGTCGCGGACGAGGAGGAGGGCTGCGACGGTCGCGCCGAGCGCGACCACCAGTCCGGCCGCGATCATCAGCAGCGGCTTCCGGTCGCGGACGACGACGTCGCGGAGGCCCAGCGCCTCCCGCGCGGCCTCGACCAGCTCGGCGCACGTGCGGTAGCGGTCGTCGGGCTCCTTCGCCAGCGCCCTCGCGATCACGGGCTCGAGCTCGGGGTACCTGGCGACGCTCGGCGGCGGATCGTGCAGGTGCGCCCAGAGAATCGCGAGCTCGGACGTCCGCGGATACGGCACCTCCCCCGTGAGGCATTCGTGGAGGACGCAGGCGAGCGCGTAGACGTCCGCGCGCCCGTCGACCGCTCCGCCTGCCACCTGCTCCGGCGAAGCGTAGGCCGGGGTGCCGAGCGAGGGCTCCCGGCCGACGGGTGGCATCGCCTCGCCGAGCCGGCGTGCGAGGCCGAAGTCGCTCAGGTACACGTGCTCGTGGGCGTCGAGCAGGACGTTCGAGGGCTTGACGTCGCGGTGGACGAGGCCGTGGGCGTGGGCGGCGTCCAGGGCGCCGGCGATCTGAGCGCAGATCGCGACGGCGCGTGCCGGCTCGAGCTTGCGCTCCGCTCGCAGCAGCGCCTTGAGGTCTGCGCCGTCGACGTAGCGCATGACTAGGTAGAGCTGCCCGTCGACCTCGCCTGCGTCGTGGATCGGCACCACGTTCGAGTGCTCGAGCGCTGCCGCCGTCTCGGTCTCGGCGAGGAAACGGGACCGGAAGCCCTCGTCCTCGGAGAGCTCCGGGACGACCAGCTTCAGGGCGACGGACCGCTTTAGGCGGCCGTCGTAGGCGCGGTAGACGACGCCCATCCCGCCGCGGCCGACCAGCTCGTCGAGCCGGTAGCCGAGGATCTCGCCGCCGATCTGCAGATCCGTCGCCACGATCCGCCGACTATAGAAGGGCCTCGTTGCGAAAGCCACCATGGTCACCTTTCGAGCGCGAGGCGGGCCGGCGGGCCCGCCTCGCTTCACGAATGCGGTTGGGGATCACGCGTGGGCGAGCGACCGCCGCCGCCGAAGCGCGAGCGCCACGCCCACGGCGAGGACGCCGAGACCGGCGAGGAAGCCTGCACCGACGCCGGCCGATGCCCAGTCGAACGAGCTGTCACTAGATGCACCGGTCGTCGGGGTGACGAACACGGTCGGCAGCGAGCTCGTGCCCGGGTACTGGATGCGCGCGAGCCAATACGGGATCGCGATCTGGCCGTACGGCACCGTTTTCTGAGCCGTTCCGCCGCCCCGGGCGGGGCCGAGGTCGACGGTCGGCTGCGAGCTGGTGCCCGGGAACTGGATACGCGTCAGGTCGATAGGGACGACGATCGGGCCGGCCATGAAGACGGTCGGCAGCGAGCTCGTGCCCGGGTACTGGATGCGGGCAAGCGAATCGGGAACGTCGACGCTCGGCGGAGCGGCGGTCGCGGGTGCCGCGGCCACCAGCCCGAGGGCGAGCACCAGTCCGATCAGGCGCCTCTTGTGGAGCTTGCGGAGCATCTCTCCTCCTTCGTCCGGTTTGACCTTCCGGGTGAAGGCTGGCGCCCGGCGCTGAGGAGTCGCTGAGCGATCGCTTGGACCGCGCTCAGGAGCGCGGGACGAGCGGCTCGCCCGCCAGCAGCCGCTCGAGGCCGCCCATGCCCCAGTGGTGCTCGCCGCTCTCGGCGAGGAGCGACGGGACGCCCCGGACGCCGGCTGCCTCAGCTTCGCGGCGGATCTGCTTCAGCTGCGCTCCGCGCTCCGGGGAGTACGCAGCCGCGACCGTGGCATCCGGGTCGAGGCCGGCGCGGTCGGCCGCACGGGCGATCTCGGCGTCCGCGGCGATGTCCTCGCCCTCGCAGAAGAACGCCTCGTAGAGGGTGTGCTTGAAGTCGCGCAGCGCGCCCTGCTCCTCCGCCCAGAGGCAGGCGCAGAGCGGCAGCGTCGAGCGCGGCTGGTAGCGCGGCAGGTGGATCTCGATCCCGCGCTCGAGCGCGCGGCGGTAGACGTTGCGCGTCCAGTCGACACGCAGGTGGTTGCCGCGAACCTCGAGCAGCGCCCGCGGCGCCGGCCGCAGCTCGAAGGGCAGCCACTCGACCTCGACCGTCCCCGCGTCCTCGGCCGCCTCCATCGCCTGCGATTCCATGTACGAGTACGGACAGACGACGTCGTAGAAGAACCGAACCCTGGTCACGGCGAATGTCAGACTATTAGACTCGCCTTGCGATGCGGGTCGCCGTGGCCCAGCTGGAGCCGAAGCTCGCCGAGAAGGAGCGGAACCTCGCGGCGTGCTTCGCGCGGCTGGAGGAGACCGCGGCCGCGGGCGGGGAGCTGCTCGTGCTGCCCGAGTGCGCGCTCCCCGGTTACATGTTCGACAGCGCCGAGGAGGCGCTCCCGTACGCGGAGGAGATCCCCGGCCCCTCGACCGAGGCGTTCGAGCGCGAGTGCGCGCGGCTCGGCGTCCTTGCGATCTGCGGCCTGCTCGAGCGCGACGGCGACACCCTCCACAACGCCGCGATCCTCGTCGGGCCGGACGGCCTGATCGGCTCCTACCGCAAGACCCACCTGCCCTTCCTCGGCGTCGACCGGTTCGTCACGCCGGGCGACGAGCTGAAGGTCTTCGACACCGCTCTCGGCCGGATCGGGCTGATCATCTGCTACGACCTCCGCTTCCCGGAGGTGACGCGCACGCTTGCGCTCCACGGGGCGGACCTGGTCGCGCTGCCGACGAACTTCCCGATGGCGGCAAAGCTGCAGACCGAGCTGATCGCGCCCGCCCGGGCCGCGGAGAACCGCATCTACCTCCTGGTCGCGAACCGCGTCGGCAAGGAGCGGTGGGGCGAGTTCTGCGGCTGGAGCCAGATCGTCGACCCGTACGGCACGCGCCTGGCCGAGGCGGACGAGACCGAGGAGGCTCTCCTCGTCGCGGACGTCGACGTCGAGAAGGCGCGCGACAAGGACTACGTCGTCCCGGGCGAGTACGAGCTGTACCTCTTCGGCCACCGCCGCCCCGAGCTGTACGGCGCGCTCGTCGAGGAGCAGAGCCCGGTCCAAGCCTGACAGAGAGGAGCGAGCGATGGCCAAGGTCGAAGAGACCTTCACGTGGGAGGCGCTGCACGAGCAGGACGGGCTGAAAGTGTCGAAGAGCCCGTGGGGCCCGGACGACGAGATCGGCCGCCTGAACTGGATCACGCCGGAGACGAACCAGGCGATTCTCGAGCATCTCGACGGCTCGCAGGTCTTCGACCTGAACGTCGAGTACTTCATCGGCATGCCGTCGTGGTCCGCCGCGGGCGACCCTCCGTACGGGATCTGGATGACCCACACGCCCCGGGGCTCGATCAACGACAACCTCACGGGGCTGGGAACAGCGACCCATGAGAGGTACTCGTACTGCGGCGACTCGATCCACCTGTACACGCACTGCGGGACTCACGTCGACACGCTCAACCACCTCGGCCACGACGGGATGTTCTGGAACGGCTGGACGGCGGACAAGGACCTCGGTAGCCGGATGTGGAACAAGGGCGGGCTCGAGAAATACCCGCCGATCGTCGCCCGTGGAGTTCTCCTCGACGTCGCCGGGATGCACGGCGTCGACCAGCTCGAGGCCGGCTACCAGATCACGCCGCAAGACCTCCAGGACACGATCGCGAGGCAGGGTGTCGAGCTGCGCAAGATGGACGTCGTTCTCGTGCGAACGGGCCGGATGCGCGCCTGGCCGGACTTCGACGGATATCTCCAGCGCTCGCCGGGAATCAACCTGCCCGCGGCGAAGTGGCTCTGCGAGGAGGCCGGTGCGATGTGCATCGCAGGCGACACGATCGGTCTCGAGGTGATGCCGTGGGACGAGCCCGATGCGTTCCTACCGGTGCACTGCTACATGTTCGCGACCGCCGGCGCCCAGATCATCGAGGTCGTCGACATGGAGGAGATCGCGGCCGAGAAACGGTACGAGTTCGCGTTCCTCGGCTTCCCGATGAAGCTCCGCGGCGCGACCGGCGCTCCGATGCCCTCCTACGCGGTGCCGCTCAGGAGCTGAAGACGTCGAGCCGTAGCAGCGCCGAGACCACCGGGTAGGGCACGTCCACGACCACCGAGATCCGGAGGTCGACGGCGACGCTGCACAGCGCATACGCGGCGGGTCGCTCGAAGCCGTAGCGCTGCTCGAGGTGCTCGATCATCCCGAGCAGCGCCGCGCGCGCGGCCGCATTCAGGTCCATGCCGGCGTCGACCGGGATG
>JBKPRD010000043.1:0-43388 GCA_046734415.1 Actinomycetota bacterium
ACCGACCAGCCAGTCCGAGCTTGGCGTTAGCGTGCAACAACATCACGGCCCTCCTTTGAGCGCAGGTCTTGGCGGACCCGCACACACTCAAAGGAGGGCCGGATGAACCCTCAGCCGTTCACAACCTCTGTGGGCGACTCAGCTAGGCCGCGGCCGGCACGCCGAGCGCCCGCGGGATCAGCTCGCTCGCCCGCTCGATGTCGTCGTCGCCGACGCCGAGGTGCGTCGCCACTCGCAGGACGCCGGGACGGAGCAACCCGACCTGGACGCCCTCTTCGGCGATCCGCGCCCGCGCCTCGCGTGCATCGACGCCGACCGAAGCGACGTCGATGCCGACAAAGTTCGTCTCCACCGCCTCGACGTCGACCGGCAGGCCGGCGGCCGCGAGCGCCTCGGCCAGCCGCTTTGCCCGGGCGTGGTCCTCCGCGAGCCGGTCGACGTTGTGGTCGAGCGCATAGAGCATCGCCGCGGCGACGACTCCTGCCTGCCTGAGCGCGCCGCCGAAGAGGAACTTGAGCCTCCAGGCCGCGGCGATCCGCTCTTCGGAGCCCGCCAGAATCGCGCCCATCGGGCAACCGAGCCCCTTCGAGAAGCAGATCTGGACCGTGTCGGCCAGCCGGCCGTACTCGGCGGCGGCGATTCCGCTCGCAACCGAGGCATTCATCAGGCGCGCACCGTCGAGGTGGACGGCGAGCCCGAGCTCACGGGAAGTGTCGATCACTTCCTGCAGCTCTCCCCGTGGCCAGACACGGCCGCCCGCGCTCCGGTGCGTCTGCTCGAGGATGACGATGCCAGCGGGCTGAAACTCATCCGCGGTCTCGACGACGGTGCGGATCTGCTGCGGCGTGATCCGCCCGGCAACGCCGGGCAGCGGACGCGTGACGAGCCCGGCGTGCACCGCTGGCCCGCCCGCCTCGTAGACGAGTATGTGCGTCCGCTCCTCCGCGATCAGCTGCGTGCCGGGCCGGGTCAGCACCCGGAGCGCGATCTGGTTGGCCATCGTCGCCGTCGGCAGGAAGAGCGCCGCCTCCTGACCGAGCAGTTCGGCCGCGCGGCGCTGAAGCTCGTTGACGGTCGGATCCTCCCGCGCCTGCTCGTCACCGAGCTCGGCGGAGGTCATCGCCGCGAGCATCTCGGGCGTCGGCTTCGTGGCGGTGTCGGAGCGCAGGTCGATCACGCCCGGAGCGTAGCTTCGCTGCCCGCAGCGTCGCCCGGACACTCCACATGCTCCCCCCACCCAGGGTGGGGAGCCGAGCCCGCCACCCTCGAGGCCGATGCTACCCGCGGCCGTGTGACGTGTCTGCAACGCAGTTGCGCCAACCCAGATCCAAGTGCTCCACGGTCGGCGTCGGACGGGCATGGACGTGGCGCCGGACACAGCAACGGCGTGGCGCGGGAACCGCAGGGGCGCCAGCAGGTGACCGCCGACGCACGGTCCCGTTGCGGAGACTCCCGAGCTACGGTGGACGGCGTGGACCTGGACGCCCTGACCGACTTCCTCGCCGAGCGCGGCGAACCCTCCTACCGCGCACGCCAGATCTGGCGCTGGGCGGCCGGTGGCGCTCCGGGGTACGACGCGATGACCAACGTGCCGGCAGCCCTCCGCGCGCAGCTTGGCGAACATGTCCCGTACTCGACGCTCGACGTGGTGACGCAGTCCGAGTCACGCGACGGCACGATCAAGACGCTCTTCCACACGCGCGACAGGAAGTCGGTCGAGGCGGTCCTGATGCGGTACCGGGACGGGCGCCACTCGATCTGCGTGTCCTCGCAGTCGGGCTGCCCGCTGACGTGCACCTTCTGCGCGACCGGGCAGATGCGCTTCGGCCGCAACCTGACCGCGTCCGAGATCCTCGACCAGGCCCTGCACTTCCGCCGGATCGAGCCGATCGACCACTGCGTCTTCATGGGGATGGGCGAGCCGATGCTGAACCTCGACGCTGCGCTCGCGGCGGCGCGGCTCCTTCCCGACGTCGGCATCACCCACCGCCGGACCACGATCTCGACCGTCGGCTGGCTTCCTGGGCTTCGCCGCTTCGTCGACGAGGTGGAGGAGCCGGTCAGGCTCGCGCTCTCGCTGCACGCTGCCGACCCGGCGCTCCGCTCGCAGCTGATGCCCGTCAACGACCGCTACCCACTCGAGGACGTGGTCGCCGAGTGCCGCCGCTATGTCGAGAGACGTCACCGCAAGGTGTTCGTCGAGTACGTGATGCTCGCCGGCGTCAACGACCGGGTCGAGCAGGCGACGCAGCTCGCGCGGCTACTCGACGCAAGGGCGTTCAAGGTCAATCTGATCCCGTACAACCCGACGGGAGCCTACGAGGGCTCGAGCCGCGCTGCGATCGCCGCGTTCAAGGGCGTCCTCGACCGTACAGGGATCCCGGCAACCGTCCGCCTGACCCGCGGACGGGACATCGCGGCCGCCTGCGGTCAGCTGGCGGGCCAGAGCGAGACCGCCGCTGTCGCCTAGCCGTACAGCGGCGTCGAGGCGACCCAGCAGCGATCAGAGACCAGCCGAGCGGCCTCCTCGAGCTTCCCGCGCGCGAGCAGTGCGGCAACCGGATAACAGAGATCTGCGCGGACGATCGGGAAGAGCCGCAGTTCGTCCTCGCTCGTCGGCTCCGGCAGCGCCGGTACCGGCTCGACGAATCCGCACCGCCTCCAGAGCACGCGCCAGTGCATGCTCGGAGGATCGGCAGCCCGGCTGCCTCGGTCAATGGGCCATCCGGCTCAACTTTCGGCCGTCGGGACCTACGCCGCGACGCTACCCGGAAACTCTGCCGGGAACCGCGCGAGGATCCACTCCGCGTCCAGCGGCTGGATCCGGTAGGGCCGGCCGCCAACCAGAACGAAGTCCCGCGTGCGCGGGTCCATCGGCAGCTGCGCCTCGGCCGGGTAGAAGAGGTTGTGACGCTCGATCAGCTCGTTGACCGCGTCGAAGCGCCACCGACCGGCCAGCGCGCGCCAGGCACGGGCAAAACCCTGCGCGTCGTCCCCGTGCTGCTCGACGAGCTCGACCCACGCCTGCGCGAGACGCTCTTCGTGCGCGGCGATCTCGTCCTCGATCTCGCGCAGCCGCCGCGAGTGGGCCGGCGGGCCTGCGAGCGAGAGCGCGTACCGGTCGGCGGCGAGCGAGAAATTCCGCAAGCGGCGGTCGAGCGGCTGTCCCTTCACCGGGCTGCCCTCGAGATCCTGGACGAGCTTGTCCGCGAACCGCTGCTCGAGCAGCGTGTGCTCCCGCGGAGCGTGCTCGCCGAGGATGCGCTCGCGCTCGCGCCGGTCCATCGCTAGACGCCCTTCGGGACCTCGACCTCGGCGGACGCCAGCTCCGACAGGTTCGGGTGGTCGTCGAAGAGGTAGCGGACGAGCGCGCGCTTCGCAGCCTTCACCTCGTCGAGCCGTCCGACCGGGCGACTGTGCGGCGCCGAATGCACCACGTTGGGGTTGGCCGCCGCCTCGTGCGCGATCGCGATCATGGCGTCGCAGAAGTCGTCAAGACGCTCCTTCGGCTCGGTCTCCGTCGGCTCGATCATCAGCGCCTCGGGCACGATCAGCGGAAAGTAGACGGTCGGCGGGTGGATGCCGTAGTCCATCAGCCGTTTCGCCACGTCCAGCGCCGAAACGCCGTGCTCGCGCTTCAGCGTCCGAGCGGAGAGGACGAACTCGTGCATGCACAGCCGGTCGAACGGGAGGTCGTAGGCGTCCTTCACCCGGGCGAGCAGGTAGTTCGCGTTGAGCACCGCCGCCTCCGACATCTCGCGCAGCCCCGGGCCGTACGCGCGGATGTACGCGTATGAACGGACGAAGACGCCGAACGGCCCTGTGAAGCCGCGCACCTTGCCGATCGACCTGGGCCGGTCGAAGTCGAGCCGGAAGCACTCGGCGTCCGCGACGACCGCCGGCACCGGCAGGAAGGGCTCGAGCGCCTTCGTGACCGCGATCGGCCCGCCGCCGGGCCCGCCGCCGCCGTGCGGCTGCGAGAACGTCTTGTGCAGGTTGATGTGGACGACGTCGAATCCCATGTCGCCGGGCCGCGAGATTCCGCAGACGGCGTTCAGGTTCGCGCCGTCGTAGTACATCAACGCGCCGGCGCCGTGGAAGATCCGCTCGATCTCCTCGATGTTCTCGTCGAAGAGGCCGAGGGTCGACGGGTTGGTCAGCATCAGCCCGGCCGTCTGCGGACCGACCTTCCCGCGCAGGTCGTCGACGTCGATGTTGCCGCGCGGATCGGTCTTGACGCCGACTAGTTGGTAGCCGGCCATCGTCACGCTCGCCGGATTGGTGCCGTGCGCGGTGTCCGGGATGACGATCTCGCGGCGCTGCGCGTCCTCGCCGCGATCGGCGAAGTAGGCGCGAAAGAGCATCAGGCCGGTGAGCTCCCCCTGGGATCCTGCCGCCGGCTGGAGCGAGACCGCGTCGAGCCCGCAGACCTCGGCCAGGATCTCCTGCAGGCGCCACATGAGCTCGAGTGCGCCCTGCGCGGCCGCCTCCTCCTGGAGCGGGTGGAGGTCGCGGAAGCCGGGCAGGCCGACCAGGCGCTCGTTCACCCGCGGGTTGTGCTTCATCGTGCACGAGCCGAGCGGATAGAAGCCGGTGTCGATCCCGAAGTTGCGCGTCGAGAGCTCGGTGAAGTGGCGGACGAGCTCTGGCTCCGAGACCTCGGGAAGGCGCGGCGCCGTTGCGCGCGCGAGCTCGGGCGGGACATCTGGAACCGGCAGGTCCGGCCGGGGCAGACTCGAGGCTCGGCGTCCCAGCTGCGAGCGCTCGTAGATCAGCTTCGTCGTGCTCATGCGGGCATCGCCACCTCGGCGAGAACCTCCGCGAGCCGGTCGATCTCGGCGGTCGTGCGCCTCTCGGTGAGGGCGACGAGCAGTGCGTCGTCCATCCCCTCGTAGTCGCGTCCGAGCGCGTAGCCCGGGTGGACGGCGCGGGCGCGTGCGGCCGAAACGACGTCGCGGCCGCTCCGTCCGACCCGGAGGGCAAACTCCTTGAACGTTGCCTTTTCTGGAAACACCAGCTCGAGCCCGGCGGCCGTCAGGTGCTCCTTCGCGTACTGCCCGAGCGCCATGCAGGTCTCCCCCACCTCCCTGAGTCCCTGCGGCCCGAGCCACGTGAGGTGGACGAGGCCGGCCAGCGCGAGCAGCGTCTGGTTGGTCGTGATGTTGGAGGTCGCCTTCTCACGGCGGATGTGCTGCTCGCGGGTCTGCAGGGTGAGCACATAACCGCGCTCGCCCGCGGTGTCCGTGGTCTCACCGACGATGCGCCCCGGCATCCGCCGGGTGTAGTCGGAGTGAGCGGCGATGAAGCCGTAATGCGGGCCGCCGAAGGACTGGTAGTTGCCCGCGCTCTGCCCTTCGCCGATCGCGAGCGCGCACCCGTAGGCGCCGGGCGCCTCCAGGACGCCGAGCGAGACCGGGTCGACGTGCGCGACCGCCAGCGCCCCCGCGTCGTTCGCGGCGGCGGCGAGGTCGGGTGCCGGCTCCAGGCAGCCGAAGAAGTTCGGCTGCTGAAAGATCACCGCGGCCGCGTCGCGCGCGGCGGCGGCGAGCTCGTCCGGATCCGTCGTCCCGCCGCGGTGCGGCACCTCGACGACCTCGAGCCCGAACCCCGGCGCGTAGGTCTTGACCACCTGCCGCACCTGGGAATTCAGCGCCTCGGCGAGGACGATCTTCGTCCGCCCCGTCGCGTGCTTGGCGACGAAACAGGCGTCGGCGGCGACGGTCGTCCCGTCGTAGCCGGACGCGTTCGAGACGTCCATCCCGGTCAGCTCGCAGATCGCCGTCTGGTACTCGAAGATCGTCTGAAGGACGCCCTGGCTCATCTCCGGCTGGTACGGGGTGTAGGCGGTCAGGAACTCGCCGCGCTGGAGCACGGTGTCGACGACGGCCGGCACGTAGTGGTCGTAGATCCCGGCGCCGAGGAACGAGAGCTCCGCCCCGGCGTGGACGTTGCGCGCCGCGAGCTCCTCGAGATGCGCGACGAGCTCCGGCTCGGAGAGCGCGGGCTCGAGGTCGAGCCGCCCCTGGAAGCGGACGCCGGCCGGAATCTCACGGAACAGCTCCTCGACCGACGAGACCCCGATTGCCGCGAGCATCTCCTCGCGGTCCGCGTCGGTCAGCGAAAGATGACTCATAGCGATTCGAGATGCGCCTTGTAGGCGTCGGCGTCCATCAGCGCATCGGCCTCGCCCGGGTCCGCGACGCGGATCCGCACGAGCCAGCCCTCGCCGTAGGGGTCGGCGTTGACCGTCTCCGGCTCCTCCACCACCTTCTGGTTCACCTCGAGCACCTCGCCGGACAGCGGCGCGATCAGGTCGGAGACCGCCTTCACGGACTCGACCTCGCCGTAGGCCCCGTCCTTCGTGATCGCCGCACCGGCGTCCGGCGGCTCGTAGTGGACCAATTCGCCGAGCGCGTCCTGGCCGTACCAGGTGATCCCGAGCGTCGCGGTGTCGCCCTCGATCCGCGCCCAGTCGTGCTCGGGGTGGTAGCGAAGCTCGTCGGGGTAGCTCTCGGCCGACACCGTCACTCCTCTCGTCGATAGATGGGCTTCTTGACGATCCGGGCGCAACGATGGCGGCCGCGGACGTCGATCGTCAGCTCGGTTCCGGGCTCGGCGAGCGCGGCGGGGACGTAGCCCATGCCGATGCCCACGTCGAGCATGGGCGAGTGCGTCCCGGAGGTCACCTCCCCGCCCTCGAGGATCGGCATCCCCTGGCGCGGCACCGCCCGCTCCTCCATCACGAACGCGACCAGCCGGTGCTCCGGCCCCGCTCTATTGATCCGGCGCAGCTCCTCGGCCCCGGTGAAGTCCTTGTCGAGCGCGCAGACCCAGGTGAGCCCGGCCGAGATCGCGTCGGTGTCCGGCCCGATGTCGTTTCCGTGCAGCGGGTAGCAGACCTCGAGCCGGAGGCTGTCGCGCGCGCCCAGGCCGCACGGGGTCACCCCTCGCTCGAGCACCGCGTCCCAGAGCCCGCCGGCGTCCTCGGCCATCACCATCAGCTCGACGCCCTCCTCGCCGGTGTAGCCGGTGCGGTTGACCATGCAGGTGATTCCGCCGACCTCGCCCTCGGCGAACGTGAACGCAGGCGCCGGCGGGAGCTCGAGCCGCTCGAGCGCGCGCGGCCCCTGGACCGCGACCAGCCCGTACTCGTCTGAGATGTCGCGCACGTCCGAGCCGCGGATCTCGCGCTCCTTCAGCCAGGTGAAGTCGGCGTCGCGGTTCGACGCGTTGACGATCAGCAGGAAGCGGAAAGGATCGAGCTCGTAGGCGATCAGGTCGTCGACGATGCCGCCTCGCTCGTTCGTCAGCAGCGTGTACTGCGCCCCGCCGGGGTCGACGCGCTCGAGGTCGTTCGAGAGCAGCCCCTGGAGGAGCTCGCGGGCGCGCGGACCCTCGACCTCCAGCTCGCCCATGTGCGAGACGTCGAACGCGCCGGCGTCCTCGCGCACGGCCCGATGCTCCTGGATCACTCCCTCGTACTGCACGGGCATCTCCCACCCGGCAAACGGGACCATGCGCGCCCCGAGGGCAACGTGACGATCGTGGAGCGGGGTGCGGCGGAGCGTCTGCACCGCGGCGGATGCTACTCCCGGTGTGGCGTCAGCCGCGCTCTACCCGTCGCGGAGAAACGACGGCACGTCGAGCATCTCAGCGGGGACGTCGAATCCCTCGCGGTCCCGTGCGACCGGCGGTTCGGGCGCTGTCACCCGCTCCCGCTCCGGGCGGCGCCGGCTCTTCTGGCGCTGACCGAACCCGGTCGCGATCACCGTCACGCGCACCTCGTCGGCCATCGCCGGATCGATCACCGCACCGAAGATCACCATCGCGTTCGCATCGGCCGCGGCCGTGACGACCTCCGCCGCCTCGTTCACCTCGAAGAGGCCGACGTCGGGGCCGGCGGTGACGTTGAGCAGGATCCCGGTCGCGCCCTCGATCGACGACTCGAGCAGCGGCGACGAAACGGCGACGCGGGCGGCCTCCGCAGCGCGGTTCTCGCCGGCGGCGCTCCCGATTCCCATCAGCGCCGACCCTGCCTCGCGCATGATCGTCCGCACGTCGGCGAAGTCGAGGTTGACGAGTCCCGGAACCGTGATCAGGTCGGTGATGCCCTGCACGCCCTGCCGGAGCACGTCGTCCGCCAACCGGAAGGCCTCGACCACCGACGTCTTCCGCTCGACGACCTGGAGCAGGCGGTCGTTCTCGATCACGATCAGCGTGTCGACCCACTCGCGGAGCTGGTTGATCCCGACCTCGGCGCGTTCCGAGCGGACGCGGCCCTCGAAGGCGAACGGCTTCGTCACCACTCCGACCGTCAGCGCCCCGATCTCCTGACCGAGCTCGGCGACCGTCGGCGCCGCCCCTGTGCCCGTGCCGCCGCCCTCGCCCGCGGTGACGAAGATCATGTCCGCGCCCTTGAGCGCGTCCTTGAGCTCGTCGCGGCTCTCGTGGGCTGCCGCGCGGCCGACCTCCGGGTCGGCGCCGGCGCCGAGCCCGCGGGTGACCTTCGAGCCGATGTGGATCTTGACGTCGGCGTCGCTCATCAGCAGCGCCTGCGCGTCGGTGTTGACCGCGATGAACTCGCAGCCCGTGAGGCCGGCCTCGATCATCCGGTTGACGGCGTTCGTGCCGCCGCCGCCGACGCCGACCACCTTCAGGACGGCGAGGTAGCTTCCGCTCTGGTCACGTGTGCTCATGGCTCGACCTCTACTTCAGGATTGGGGCAGAGAGACCTTCCTTCGTCCAGCAGGGTAGGGGTAGTCGACTCCGATGTCAACGCGGTTTCCAGGCAAGAAGACTCAACCTCAACCTCCAACTTGAGAGTTCTACCCGGCGACCGGTCGCTCGGGGACGCTGACGTCGACATACGCGGCGCCGGCCGTGAGCGGGATCAGTTGCTTGGCGATCGCAAGCTTGAGCCGCAGGTCGCCGCTGTCCCCGAGCCGTAGCTGCGTGCCGGAGGCGAGGACGAGGATCAGCTCCCGGTCGGCGGTGAGCACCTCGCGCACGTCGATGCCCACCCGCAGCGGCTGGAGCGGCGCGAGCGCGGCCACCCCACGCGCCCCCGGGCCCGACAGGGTCGAGTTGACGGCGATGTCGACCGAGCGCGGCACCCAGATCCGCGGCAGGCGCGGGTACGGACGCTCGAGCATGCGCAGCACGCGCGCGCTCGCCGAGACGAGCCAGGCGTCGGAGCCCTGTCGCAGGACTGCGACCGGTCGCTCCAGGCGGACGCGCACCTTCAGCGTGTGTGGAAACGCGCGGTCGAGCTGCGCGTCGGCGACCTCCGCCACGGAGGTGAGCCGCAGCGCGGCCCTTCTCGTGTCGAACCCGACGAGGCTCTCCCCTCGATACTCGCCGAGCGTCGAGCGGATCTCGGCGGCGACACTCGGCGGAGCTCCCTCGACCTGGATCCGGTTCAGCGCGAAGAGGGCCGTCTCGCGCGCGAGAAAGTACGCGCCGACGGCCGCGCCGACGAGCAGGAGCGCAGCCGGGAAGACCACGAGCGCGCGGCGCCGGGGCAGCCGCCGCGGAGGGGAGATTGCGCGCGCGTCCACGGGCCCGGTTCGGTTCGGCGCGCGGCGGCGGGGTCCTGCGTCGCGGCAGGCCGAAGCCCCGCCGCCTACCTCTCGAGTGGCGGCAGCTCGAGGTCGCCGAGCAGCTCGACCTCGCGCTCGAGCACGACGCCGAACTGCTCGTGTGCCCGGCGGCGCGCCTCGGCCATCAGCGCGAGCGCGTCCGCGGCCGTCGCGCCGCCGGCGTTCTCGATGAAGTTGGCGTGCCGCGGGGAGATCAACGCGCCGCCGATCCGATGCCCCTTGAGCCCGCACGCCTCGATTATGCGACCGGCGCCGAGCTCCTGGTCCGGATTCTTGAAGACGCTTCCGAACGTCCGCTTGTTCGTCGGCTGCGTCTCCTTGCGGCGGACCTGCATCTCCGTCACGAGGCTGCGGATCTCGGCCGCCGGACGCGGCGTCAACCGGAACTCCACCGCGGCGACGACCTGGCCTGGCTCGAGTGCCGAGTGGCGGTAGGCGAGATCGAGCTCGTCGTTCGTGCGCCAGCGCGAGCCGCCGGCGCCGACGACGAGCGCGCGCACGAGGATCTGCCTCCACTCCCCGCCGTAGGCGCCGGCGTTCATGCGGACGCCGCCTCCGGCTGTCCCCGGAATTGCGCAGGCGAACTCGAAGCCGCCGAGTCCGGCGTCGCGAGCACGGTGCAGGCAGACCGCGTTCGGCGCGCCCCCGCCGGCGACGAGGAGGTCGCCGTGGGTCTCGACCGCGACGAGCTCGCCGTCGAGCCTGACGACGAGGGCCTCGACGCCCTCGTCGGCCGCGAGCAGGTTGGAGCCGAGTCCCACCGGCCGCACCGGCAGGTCGCGGGCGGCGGCCCACGCGAGCGCCTCCTCGAGCTCGCCGAGGGCCGACGGCCGCGCGAATGCCCGCGCCGGGCCGCCGATGCCCACCGTCGTGAGGCGGTCGAGCCGGACGTCTTCCTGGATCCTCATCGGCGAACCGCCCTGGACACGTCCCGTTCGGGACGCCGTTGGGAGCGCCCCACCTCCCCGTCCCATGGCGCGAGCCTAATCGGGAAATACACACCGGTGGGTGAAGGAAGTGAGACGAGAGTGGAACCATGCGTCGAGCTCACCGACGGAGCTCCTCGAGGATCAGCGGCGCGGCCTTGTCGACGTCGCCCGCGCCGACGGTGAGAACAAGATCGCCCATCCGCGCACGCCGGGCGACGAAGCGTGCGCCGTCGTCGATCCGCGGCGTCCACCCGGGCGCGAATCCCGGCCGCGCCGACGAGAGCGCGTCGACGACGAGCTTGCCGGTCACGCCCTCGATCGGATGCTCGCGTGCCGGGTACACGTCCGCGACCGCGACCACGTCGGCGGCGGACAGCTCGCGGCCGAGCTCGGCCGCCACGTGCCGGGTCCGCGAGAAGAGGTGCGGCTGGAAGAGGACGAGCACCCGCCCCGTCGTGCGCTCGCGCGCAGTCGCAATTGCCGCCGCCACCTTCGCCGGGTTGTGGGCGTAGTCGTCGTAGACCGTCACCCCGGCGGTCTCTCCGACGAGCTCGAAGCGCCGCCCCACGCCGACGAACCGGGTGAGTGCCTCCTCCGCTTCCGCCGGCGGCACCCCCGCGAGTTCAAGCGCGGCCAGGGCCGCGGCGGCGTTGCGCCGGTTGTGTTCGCCGGGCACGGCGAGCTCCAGGTCGGCCTCCGGCAGCTCCCACCCGCGGATCGCTTCGGGCACCTCGGCGAGCCAGGACTCGAAGAGCTCCGCGACCTCGGCGGTCGAGCCGAACACCGCGTGGTGGTCGAGGTCGAGGTTCGTGACCACGGCGATCCGCGGCCGGAGCGCCGCGACCGAGCGGTCGGACTCGTCGCCCTCGACCACGAGCCATCCCTCGCCCGCCCCCCCGTTCGCACCGAGCTGCGGCACCTCGCCGCCGACGATCCAGCCCGGGTCGCGGCCGGTCTCGCGGAGCGCGAAGGCGATCATGGCGGCGGTCGTGGTCTTCCCGTGGGCGCCCGCGACGACGATCGAGTCCCTGAGCGAGACCAGCTCGGCGAGGAGCTCGGCGCGCGGGCGCCCGGCGACGGACGGGTATGCGCTCGAGACGAACACCTCCCACCCCTCGGGCGACTCGGGCTCCGGCGAGACGCGCACCGCGATCCCCGCGCCGCGTACGGCCGAGAGGTAGGGCGTCTCGTTCCGGTCCCACCCGCCGACCTCCGCCCCCCACGCCCGCGCGAGCAGCCCGTACGCCGAGAGTCCCGCGCCGCCGATGCCGACGAGCCAGATCCGCCTGCCCTCAAGCAGGCCGCGCAAGCGCGATCAGCTCCTCCGCGATCACGTCGGCTGCGTCCGGCCGCGCCGCGCGCCGCATCGCCTCGCCCATCGCTGCGAGCCGTGCATCGTCGGCGAGCAGCCCGCGGACGACGGCCGGGACCCGCGTGAGCTCGGACTCGGGAACCACGACCGCGCCTCCCGCCGCCTGGAAGTGACGCGCGTTCTTCGTCTGGTGGTCGGCGGTCACGTTCGGCGACGGGACGAGCACCGCGGGCTTCCCCGCCGTCGCCACCTCCCACACGGATCCCCCTGCCCGCGCGACCACGAGGTCCGATGCCGCGAGCGCCGCGGCGAAGTCGTCCGTCCAGGGAAGCAGCCGGTACTCGGGTCGAAGCTCCCTCCCCCCCAGCTCCGCCGCGTAGCGCTCCCCGAAGAGGTGCAACACGGCCGGGCCCTCGTCCGCCCAGGCCTCGAGCGCGAGCTCGTTCAGCGCGGCGGCACCCTGGCTCCCGCCGAAGACGAGCAACACGCGCCCCGCCGCCGGCAGGCCGAATCGGCGGCGTGCTTCGTCATGCGGGACCTCCGCAGCGGGCCTGACCGGCCGCCCGACGACGCGGTACTTCCAGCTGCCACGCCCGTCCACGGGGAACGCGAGGAAGATCCGGCGCGCGAACGGCGCGGCCAGACGGTTCGCGAGCCCGAGGTGCGCATCCGCCTCGGTCAGCGCCGCCGGGATCCGCTTCCGCCACGCCGCGTACACCATCGGCCCGGCGACGTACCCCCCGCCGCCGAGGACGACCTGCGGCCGCCTGGCCGCGAGGATGCGCGCGCACGCGCGAGGGGCACGCCCGGCGAGCAGCACCGCCCGCAGCTGGGCGACCCCCGGCCGGCGCGGGAGGCCCGAGATGGGAAACGGGTCGAACTCGAAACCCGCCCCGGGGACGAGCCTCGCCTCGATCCGGTCAGGCGAGCCGGCGAAGCTGACGCTGACGCCGCGGGCGCGAAGCGCTTCCGCGATCGCGAGCGACGGCAGGACGTGGCCGGCGGTCCCGCCGGCTGCGATCACGCACCGGAGCTGCGAGCTCGAGGCCATCGCTGCGCCCGATGTTAAGGAGGATGCCGACCGAGGCGAGCACCACGACGATGCTGGTCCCTCCATAGGACACCAGGGGCAGCGGGATTCCGGTCAAGGGCGCGAGCCCGACCACGGCAGCCAGGTTGAGCGCGGCCTGACCGCAGACGAGCGTCGTGATCCCGACCGCGAGCGCCTTCCCGAACGGGTCCTCGCAGCGCAGTGCGATCCGCAGACCGGCCCACCCGAACGCCGCGTACGCCGCGATCACGAGCGTGACCCCGACGAGCCCGAGTTCCTCGCCGACAATGGCGAAGATCATGTCCGTGTGCGCCTCCGGGAGGTAGAAGACCTTCTGGACGCCCTGCCCGAGGCCGACGCCGAAGAGGCCGCCGGAACCGAGGCCGATCATCGCCTGCACGGTCTGGAAGCCCGCGCCCTGCGCGTCGTGCCACGGGTCGATGAAGCTGAAGATGCGCGTGCGGCGGTAGGGCTCGAACCAGATCGAGACGAGGACGACTGCGCTGACGATTGCCGACGCCACGCCGAGCATCCGCACGGGGGCGCCGGCGACGAGCAGCATCGCGCCGACCATCAGACAGATCGCGATCACGGTGCCGAGGTCGGGCTCGGCGAGGACGAGCGCGCAGAAGACTGCGGTGACGAGGCCGATCGGCTTGGTCAGCTCGCCGAGCGTCCTCGGCACCGGGCGGCGTACCACGTACAGCGCCGTCCACATGCAGAGCGCGAGCTTGGCGATCTCGGACGGTTGGAACGTCGCCGGGCCCAGTGCGATCCACCGGCGCGCGCCGTTCACGTCGTGCCCGCCGACGAGCGCGAAGAGGAGCAGGAAAAGGGAGCCGAGCACGAGCGACGGAGCCAGGTGGCGCAGGCGCCGGTAGTTCCAGCGCCGGGCGAGCACGAGCGCCGCGACGCCGATCAGCGCGAACAACCCCTGGCGCTTGAGGTAGTAGACCGAGTTGCCACCGCCGATTGCCGCCGAGGCCGACGTCGCGCTGTAGACCATCACCATCCCGAAGGCGACGAGGGCGAGCGTGACGAGGACGAGGACGTTGGACTCGAGATGTCCGCGCTTCACCCGGACAGGTTCTTCACCAGCCTCCTGAATTCCTCGCCGCGGTGCTCGAAGTCCCGGAACTGGTCGTAGCTCGCGCACGCGGGTGAGAGGAGCACGACCTCTCCCGGATGGGCTGCCGCGGCCGCGGCGGCGACTGCGGTGGCCAGGTCACCGCACGCCAGGTACGGCACTCCCGCCCGCTCCAGCGCTGCGGCGAGCTCGCCCGCGGTTTCGCCGACCAGGTAGGCGCGACCGTGCACCTCCCGCGCGAGCTCGTCGAACGGCTCTCCCTTACGCGAGCCGCCGAGGATCACGTGCAGCGGCTCCTCGTACGCGGCGAGCGCGCGGCGCGCGGCGGCGGTGTTCGTGGCCTTCGAGTCGTTCACGAAGCGGACGCCGTTCCGCTCGCGGACGAGCTCGAGCCGGTGCGCAACCCCTGGGAAGGTGCGCAACGCCTCCACGATCGGCTCGTCCGGAAGCCCTGCGGCGCGCGCCGCGGCCGTCGCGGCGGCCGCGTTCTCGCGGTTGTGCTCGCCGGGCAGCCCCGGCTCGCCCGGGAGCGGATCGGAGGCGGCGAACTCGACCCGTCGGCCGGCGCCGGGGACGTCGTCGAAGCTGTGCGGCACGACCGCCGTGTCCTCGCCGGTCTGGTTCTCGAAGATCCGCAGCTTCGCGTCGCGGTAGGCCTCGAAGCTGCCGTGGCGGTCGAGGTGGTCCGGCTCCAGGTTGATCAGGACCGCAATGTGCGGGCGCAGCTCGTGTACGTCCTCGAGCTGGAAGCTCGAGAGCTCACACACGATCCAGGCGTCGGGCGGCGCGTCGACGGCCGCAATCGGCCGACCGACGTTGCCTGCAACGGCAACAACTCGGCCGGCGGCGCGGAACATCGCCCCGAGCCACTCCGCCGTCGTCGTCTTCCCGTTCGTGCCCGTGACGCCGAGGATCGGGTTCGGCAGGAGCCGCGCCGCCAACTCGACCTCGCTCCAGATGGGCATCAATGCGGCACGAACGAGCGGGTTGTCGCGCGGTACTCCGGGGCTCTTGACGAGCACGTCGGCCCCCTGGAGCAGCGAGACGTCCTCGTCGTTCCCAAGCGTCCGGTCGACGCGGGCGACCTCCACACCGTGCCGCTCGAGCAGCGCAGCCGCGGCCTGCCCGGAGCGGGCCATGCCGAGGACGACGGCGCGCTTCATCTCTTCAGGACGCGCCGCAGCTCGGGCTCGACCGCGTCGCCGAGCGCCGAGTCGACCGACCGGTCGGGCAGCGGCAGGATCGCCGCCTCCCCGATCAGGAAAGAGGCGCGCGGATCGCGCGCCTCGCGCTCGAGCTGCTCGAGCCGGTCCGCCGAAAGGTGGACGACGATCACGTCCTCGTCTCCGGCGCGGACGAGGGCGTCGCCGAGGAGCCCGCCGTCGAGAACGAGAACCGTCATCCTCCGCCGCGGAAGAAGCGGAAGTAGTAGCGGTAGTAGAGCGCGAACCCGCACGCGCAGAGGATCGCGGTGAAGATCCAGAAGCGGACCATGATCTTCGTCTCGGACCACGCCTTCATCTCGAAGTGGTGGTGGATCGGGGTCATCAGGAAGACACGTCTGCCCCAGTACTTGAAGCTCGCGACCTGGACGATCACCGAGAGCGCCTCGAGCAAGAAGATGCCGCCGATGAGGAGGAGCAGGAACTCGGTCTTCGTCATGATCGCGAACCCGGCGAGCGCGCCGCCGATCGCCATCGACCCGGTATCGCCCATGAAGACCTCGGCAGGGAAGGCGTTGTACCAGAGGAACCCGACCAGAGCGCCGATCAGGGCGGCGCCGATGATCGAGAGGTCGAGGTAGATCGACGAGCGGTGCCCGGGCACGCCCGAGCGGATGTACGCGATCACGGTCATCGCCGTGAACGTGAAGACGGCGATGATCCCCGTCCCGGCCGCGAGGCCGTCGATCCCGTCGGTCAGGTTCACGCCGTTGGCCGCGCCCGCGATGATCAGGAACAGGAACGGGTACCACGCCCAGGAGAGCGGGATCTTCGCGTCGACGACGGGCAGGTACAGGTCGGTCGAGTAGTGGCGGTGGTGGGTGACCCAGGCGACGACCGCCGTGATCAGCGCGAGCAGGAGCAGCTTCCACCGGGCGCTCAGGCCGAGCGAGCGCCGGTGGGTGAGCTTGATGTAGTCGTCGAGGAAGCCGATCGCGCCGCAGCCGGCCATGATGAAGAACACGGTCAGGGCGGGAGTCGTGTACTTCGCGAGGATCAGGTACGGCACCGCGGCCGCGAAGACGACGAGCAGACCGCCCATCGTCGGCGTCCCCTGCTTGACGAAGTGGCCCGCGGGGCCTTCCTCCCGGATCGGCTGTCCGTACTCACGCAGGCGGAGGAAGCGGATGAAGCGCGGCCCGGCGGCGATCGAGATCACCATCGCGACGATGCCGGCGATCAGGACGTCGACCATCAGGCATTCACCGTCGTCAGGGCCTCGGCGATGCGCTCGAGCTCGAGCACCCTCGCGCCCTTGACGAGGACGCAGTCCCCGGGCCGGAGCAGCTGCTCGAGGAGGCCGAGCGCCTCGTCCCGGGTCGCGACCCAGCGCCCTCCGTACGCCCGCGCGTTCGCCCCGATCGCGACCACCTCGTCGATCCCGAGCTCGGTGATCGCACACGCGACCTCGGCATGCGCCTCCGCGGTGTGGTCGCCGAGCTCCGCCATCTCCCCGAGGACCGCGACCGTCCGCCGCCCACGGGCGAGCCAGACGAGATGCTCGAGTGCTGCGCGCACGGAGACGGGGTTCGCGTTCCAGGCGTCGTTGACGAGCACCCCGCCGCCGGGCAGCGGCAACTCCTGGTTGCGCCACTCGGAGAACTCGACGTGCAGGCGCTCGGGGAGAGCGAGCCCGAGCGCGTGCGCGGTGGCGAGCGCGACAACGGCGTTCGCGGCGAGGTGGCGGGCGGTGAAGTCGACCTCGACGGTGGCGAGGGTTGTCTCGAGCAGCGGCGGCTCGAACGAGACGAGCGCGACGTCCTCGCCGACCCGGACGACCTCCAGGTCGCCCCGCTCGACCCGGAATCCCGCCGGCACCACAGCGGTGCCGCCCGCGGGGAGCGCCGCGACGAGCTCGGCCTTCGCGCGCGCGACGCCGGCGAGGTCGCCGACCTTCTCCAGATGCGCCGGGCCGATGTTGGTGATCACGCCGACGTGTGGACGCGCGAACGCGCACAGCTCGGCGATCTGGCCGAAGCCGCGCATCGCGAGCTCGAGGATGCAGAGCTCGGTGTCCGGCTCGACGCGCCCGATCGTCAGCGGGACGCCGATCTCTGCGTTGTAGCTGCGCTCCGCGGCGACCGTCCGCCGCTGCGGCGACGCGACGGCGGCGAGGATGTCCTTCGTCGAGGTCTTGCCCATCGAGCCGGTGATCGCGACGAAGCGCGCCGTGCTCTTGTCGCGCAGCCGACCGGCGAGCGCCGCGAGCGCGGCGTGGACGTCGTCGGGCACGAGGGCCGCCGCGGCGCCGTGCGCCAGCGCGTCGTCGACGAAGCCGACCCCGCCGCGCACCGCGACGAACAGGTCGCCGCGCTCGATCCGGCGCGAGTCGGCCTGGAGTCCTGTCACCTGATCGGCACCGGGCGCGGCGACGAGCTGCCCCGGAGCGAGCTCCGTGACCTCGACGAGCGAGAGCGGAATCACGCCGTCGCCCGCAGCGCGCGCAGAGCCTCGCTAGCGACCTCGCGGTCGTCGAACGGCATCACGCGCCCCGCGATCTCCTGCCCCGGCTCGTTGCCCTTGCCGGCGATAACGACGACGTCGCCCGGCGCCGACAGCTCGAGCGCGCGGAGGATCGCGGCGCGCCGGTCGAGCTCGACCTCCGGCTCGCCCTCCATGCCCGCGAGCACCGCCGCCGCGATCGCCGCCGGATCCTCGCTGCGCGGGTTGTCGGAGGTGACGATCGGCACGTCCGCGAGCTCGGACGCGATCCGCCCCATCAGCGGCCGTTTGCCGGCGTCGCGGTCGCCGCCGCAGCCGAAGACGCAGATCACGCGCCCGGAGGCGAGCTCCCGCGCCGTTCGCAGGACGTTCTCGAGCGCTCCCGGCTTGTGCGAGTAGTCGACCACGACCGTGAACGGCTGCCCCTCGTCCACGGTCTCGAATCGCCCCGGGACGCCTCCGACCGACTCGATGCCGGTCGCGACCGCGTCGTCCGCGATGCCGAGTAGACGTGCCGCGGCCACCGCGCCAAGCACGTTCTCCAGGTTGAAGCGGCCGAGGAGCCGCGTCCGCAGTCCAATCCCGCCGACGGTCACCGTCGTCACCCGGCCGGACTTTTCGAGCGCCGTGGGTCGCACGTCCGCGTCGTCGGCGAAGCCGAAGGTGACGAGCGGGGTGCCCGCCGCGCGCAGCTCCCGGGCGAGCTGGCGCCCGTACGCGTCGCCGACGTTCACGGCGGCCCGAGGCGCATCGTCACCGACGAAGAGCCGCCGCTTCGCGGCGAAGTAGTCGTCCATCGTCGGATGGAAGTCCAGGTGATCCTGGCTCAGATTGGTGAAGACCAGCGCTGCGAACCGCACGCGGTCGAGGCGCCGCAACGCCGAGCCGTGGGAGGTCGCCTCCATCGCGCAGCTGTGGTCGCCGGCGTCGAGCATCTCCCGGAACAGGCGCTGGAGGTCGATCGCCTCTGCCGTCGTCCTCGTCGCGGGGCGGCGTTCCCCGTCGACGCGCGTCTCGACCGTCCCGAGGAGCCCCGGACGGCGCCCGGCGGCGGCGAGCACCGCGTAGAGCAGGAATGCGGTGGTCGTCTTCCCGCTCGTCCCCGTGACCCCGGCAACCGCGAGCTCCTTCGTCGGACGCCCGAAGAACTCGTCCGCCGCGACCGCCATTGCCGCGCGCGAGTCGGCGACGACGAGCTGCGGCACGGGCAGGTCGAGCGGCCGCTCGACGACCAGCGCTACCGCGCCCTTCTCGACCGCGGCGGGGGCGAAGTCGTGCCCGTCGGCACGCATGCCCGGCACGCAGAAGAACAGCGCCCCTGACGCGGCGGCGCGGGCGTCGTACGCGAGGTCTCGGATCTCCGTCGGCGCGAGCGCGACCACCTGCGCCGGCGCGAGCGCGGCGATCAGGCGCTCGATATCCACGACGGCCGAGTCTAACAGGGCAGTCCGGCGCCACCCTGGCGCCCGATTCGTCACCAAAGTGGCCCGATAGCGGGACTTTTCCGAAACGGCCAATGGCGCCCGCCGCGACGAAAGAACTATGCTCGCCGCGGGGAGGAGGCTGGGTACACCATGCGGAAGGGCCCTAGCCCGATTGGGCCGAGGCGGGATGGGCGCTGGCCAGAGTGGACGCGTCGTCCGGGGGGACGTCCAGGTACTGCAGCGCGAAGCGGGCGATGTCGCGGAACGCCGGCGCCGCGACGACGCCGCCGAACATCTCGCCCTGCGGCTCGTCGATCGAGACGAGGACGACGAGGCGCGGCGAGCTCGCGGGCACGATACCGACGAACGAGGCGACGTATCGCGTGTCGGAGTAGCCGCCGCTCGAGTCCGGCTTCGCGGCGGTTCCGGTCTTCCCGGCGACCAGGTACCCCGGCACCGCTGCCTCCTCGCCGGTCCCTCCGGAGACGACGCCCTGCAGCATGCTGATCACCTCGCCGGAGACCGTCGCCGAAAGCACGCGCCGGCGCGCCGGCGGCTTCACCTTCCGCCCGCGGATGCGCTCGACCAGGTGCGGTTGAACCCAGACACCGCGGTTCGCGAGCGCGCCGTACAGCGCGGCCATCTGGATCGGCGTCACCGCGATGCCCTGGCCGATCGGCACGTTCCCGATCGTCGACCCCGTCCAGCGATCGAGCGGGAGGACGATGCCCTGGCTCTCGCCCGGGAAGTCGATGCCGGTCCGACGGCCGAAGCCGAAGCGCGTGATCCAGGAGCTCAGCCGCTTCGAGCCGAGCAGCTCGGCGAGCGTCACGGTCCCGACGTTCGACGAACGGGCAAGCATCTCGGCGACCGTCATCGTCTCGGTCGTACGCGGCTCGGCCTCGCCGATCACGCGGTCGGCGACCTTGATGCTCGGCTGCAACGTGAAGCTCGAGTTCGGGCTGACGACGCCGTCCGTCAGCGCGGCAGCGTACGTGACGACCTTGAACGTCGAGCCCGGCTCGTAGGTATCCGTGACCGCGCGGTTCCGCTGCATCGAGCTGGGCACGCGCGAGAAATCGTTTGCGTCGAAACCGGGTGCGACCGCCATCGCCAGCACGCCGCCCGTGTGCGGGTCGAGGACGATCGCCGTGCCGTCCAGCGCGTGCCACTTCGCCACCGTCGACCGCAGCACCGACTCGACATTCGCCTGCAACGTGTGATCGAGCGTGAGGAAGACGTCTCGACCCGGCTGCTCCGGCGTCGAGCTGACGACGTCGATCGTCCGCCCGAACGGATCGCGGACGATCGTCTCCTTCCCGGGGCGCCCCGCGAGCTCGCGGTCGAGCCCCAGCTCGAGGCCGGCGAGGCCGTTGTTGTCGACCCCCGCGTACCCGAGCACCTGCGCCCCGACGGTGCGCTGCGGATAGAAGCGGCGCTCCTCGGGGTAGAAGTCGAGGCCGGCGAGGCCGCGCTGCTGCAGCGCCGCGGCGCGCTCCGGGTCGGCCTTCCGCTGGACGTAGACGAAGCTCCGCTTCTTGTCGAGCAGCTGCGGGTAGACGCGGTTCGGGTCCAGGTTGAGGGCGTGGCCCGCCTCGACGGCGACCTTCTGCGCGTTGCGGATCTGGCGCGGGTCGGCGTAGACCGTCGTTGCCTGCTCGCCGATCGCGAGCTGCACGCCCATCCGGTCGTAGATCGAGCCGCGGCCGGCCGGCGTCGTCACGGTCTCGTGGTGCTGCTGCGCCGCCAGCCGCTCGAGCGCGGGCGCGCGGACGACCTGCAGCCAGAAGGCGCGGCCGAAGGTGACGACGGCCGCCAGCGTGAGCACCGCGAGCACCAGGCGAATCCGCCGGTTCGCCAGCCGCGGGCTCACGTTACGGCCTCAGGTCGAGGTAGACCGTCTCGTTCGGATCGGCCGGGACGACGCCGAGGTCCTTGCGCGCCTGCGCCTGGATCCGCGCGACCGCGAGCTGGCTCGACAGGGTCGACGCGAGCTGCGCGTTCTCCGCGCGTAAACGCGTGCGGTCGCGGCCGAGATGGTCGAGCCGGATGTTCATCCGCAGCACGACGACGTTCATGAAGACGACGCCCGCGAGCAGGAGTGCGATCAGCGCGATCCAGACGATGCCGCGCGCGACCCGCGGATGATCCGCCCGCCGGCGGACGACCGGCCCTGCCGGCGCGGCGACCCGTGCCTGAGGCGCGACGGCCGCCACTACTCCGCCTTCTGCGCGACGCGCAGGCGAGCGGATGCGGCCCGTGGGTTGAGCGCCGTCTCGCGGGCGCTCGGCCGCACGGGCCGCCGGGTGAGGATGCGCAGTACGGGCTCGCGGCCGCAGACGCAGATCGGGAAGTCAGGCGGACACGTGCACCCACGCGCTTCCTCGCGGAAGAACTGCTTGACGATCCTGTCCTCGAGCGAGTGGAAGCTGATCACGGCGATTCGTCCGCCCGGCCGCAGCATCTCGACGGCAGACGGAAGCACGGCCTCCAGCGCGTCGAGCTCCTCGTTGACCGCGATCCGCAACGCCTGGAAGACCCGCTTGGCCGGATGCCCGTCGCCGAAGCGCGCCGGGGCCGGAATCGCCGCCTTGATCGTGTCGACGAGCTCGCCGGTCCGCTCGAACGGCTGCTGACGGCGCCGGCGCACGATCGCTCGCGCGATCGGCCGGGCGAAGCGCTCCTCACCGTAGCGGCGGAAGATCTGCTCCAGCTCCCGCTCGCTCGCCTCGTTGACGAGCTCGCGCGCCGAGTACTCGGCGGATGGATCCATCCGCATGTCGAGCGGCGCATCGGAGGCGTAGGAGAATCCGCGCTCGGGGCGGTCGAGCTGCATGCTCGAGACGCCGAGATCGAGCAGGATCGCGTCGGCCCGGACGCCGTTATCGGCGAGCTGGTCGACGACGATCGAGAAGTCGCCACGCAGAAAGCGCGTCTGCACTCCGGCCGTCCGCCGGAAGCGTTCGAAGTACGGGCGGGAAGAAGGATCGCGGTCGATCGCGATCACCTTCCCCTCGCCCTTCAGGTCGCGTGCGAGCAGCGTGGCGTGGCCGCCGGCGCCGAAGGTGCCGTCGACCAGCGTCTGCCCCGGCTCGAGCGCGAGCAGGTCGCGCACCTCGTCCGCGAGAACCGGGACGTGATCAGTCGTGTTGGGCTGCAAGACGTTCGGCAACATGCTCTGCACTTCCCATGACCTCCTTCAGCTGGTCGCGCCAGGCGGCGCGATCCCAGATCTCGAGCCGGTGGCGCATCCCGACGACGACCACCTCGCGGCCGAGCCCCGCGTGCTCGGTCAGGGCGGGCGGCAGCATCACGCGACCCTGCTTGTCGGGCGTCGCCTCGACGGCGCCCGTGTAGTAGAAGCGCTCGAGCACACGGCTCTCGCGGCTGAGGGAATTGAGGCCCGCCAGGCGCGACTCGACGAGCCGCAGCCAGTCGTCGGCCGGGTATGCCTCCACGCAAGTGTCGAGACCACGTGTGAGCACGACGCCGCCGGCCAGCGCCTCCCGGAACTTCGCCGGCAGGGTGAGGCGGTTCTTGTCGTCGATCGTGTGGTCGTATTCGCCGAGCAGCATCGTTCCACGCTGCCCCACTTTACTCCACAACTCCCCACAACACAACCCCTGCGACCCACTCCGCCGGCCGCCGGCGCGGCCGGCGGCGCTGCGCGTCGACTGCTCGGCTACGACACAGAGACGAGCGCGAGCGTCCCGGCGACCCAGCGCTGTGCATCGGCGAGGTGCGCGGGCTCGATCCAGTGCCCTTGGTCAGCTTCGCGGTAGGTGACGTCCATCCTGCTCGCCTCCAGCAGGGCGCGCGCCCGGTGGGCGAAGCCGATCTCCATGATCGGGTCGCGAGTACCGTGAGCGATGAAGACCCTCGTCGGCCGCGGCAGGTCCGGCGGCCAGCCTTCGACGACGGGCACGAACCCCGAGAAGGCCAGGATTCCGGCCGGTGCGGGCCGGTCGAGGCCGAGGCCGAGCGCGTAGCTCATCACCGCGCCCATCGAGAAGCCTCCCAGCACCGTCTGCTGCGGCGTCAGCCCCAGCCGCTGCCACGTCTCGTCGTGGAACGCCGCCAGTTGCCGGTACGCGGCGTGGAAGGTCTTCGGGTCGGGGTAGCCGACGCGCGGGACGACGTACCAGTGGTAGCCGGGGCCGCCGAGCTCGAGCGGCGCGCGCGGGGCGACGACGTGCAGCCGCCGCTCCGGGTCGAGGTGGTCGGCGAGGCCGAGCAGGTCGGCCTCGTCCGAGCCGCGGCCGTGGTGGAGAACGAGCACGCCCGCCGCATGGCCGTCGGCCGGCCGCTCCCGGTAGCTGAGAGCCGCCACGACCTAACCTTTCCACAACGGTATGGTGAGGCCGTGAGTTACCGGCAGGCGCTGCCGCAGCTCGGGGGCGCGGTTTGCGTCACCGATGGCGGCATGGAGACCGTGCTCCACTTCCACCGCGGGATCGACCTGCCGTACTTCGCGAGTTTCCCGCTGCTCGCCACGCCGGACGGAACGGAGGAGCTGCGCCGCTACTTCGACCCGTACGCCGCGCTCGCCGCGGAGCGTGGCCTGACCGCCGTCCTCGACACGCCAACGTGGCGGGCGAACGCCGACTGGGGCGCGAAACTCGGCTACGACGCCGACGGCCCTCGGCGGCGGGACGTGTCGGTCGTGATCGCCTTCACCGTCGAGACGGACGGGCGCCTCCCGAACGGCATGGCGCTCGGCGAGGCGATCGAGCAGGTCGACGCGGAGACGGACGGCGAGGCGGCCTACTTCATGATCAACTGCGCCCACCCGGCGCATTTCGCCGGCGCACTCGAGGACGGAGCGCCGTGGGTCGAGCGGCTCGGCGGCCTGCGCGCGAACGCGTCCCGGAAGAGCCATGCGGAGCTGGACGAGTCGGAGGAGCTTGACGAGGGCGATCCCGCGGAGCTGGCGGAACGGCACCGCGAGCTGCACCCGCGGCTGCCCAACGTCTCGGTCGTCGGCGGCTGCTGCGGGACCGACCATCGCCACGTCGCCGCGATCGCCGACGCCTGGCTCGCGGCATAGGCCTCACACCCCGGCGGCGCGGCGCGTTTCCCTCGATGATGGAAGCCGTGGCGATCCCGCCCTTCGAGCGCTTCTACGCAGAGCACCGGCAGGAGGTCTTCGGCCTCCTCGTCAGGCGGCTCGGGCGCGAGCGTGCCGAGGACGCGTTCCAGGAGACGTTCCTGCGCGCCCTGCGCGCCTACGCGTCGCTCCGCCACGGCGACTATCTGCGGGCATGGGTGCTGACGATCGCGCGCAACGTCACGGTCGACGCCTATCGCCGCGAGCGGCCCACGGTCGAGCTCGAGGAGCCGATCGAGGTGCCGCGGCGCCCCGCCTACGCGGAGCTCGAACACCTGACGGACGGTCTGCCGCCGACCGAACGGGCCGCCGTCGTCCTCCGCTACGCCTACGACCTTCCCTACGCCGCGATCGGCGCCGCGCTCGGGTCGTCCGAGGAGGCTGCGCGCCAGGCGGCATCCGCCGGCGTTCGCCGGCTGCGCAGAAAGGAGCACGCATGACGATCCCCACCGATCTCGACCGGCGCTTCCGCGAGGCTGCGGAGCGCGAGGGCCTCGTCGACGTCGCCTACGACCTCGCGGACTCGCCTCTCGGCGACCTGCTCGTCGCGGCGACCGACCAGGGGCTCTGCCGCATCGCCTACCGCCCGGACGCGGCGCTCGACGAGCTCGCCGCCGACTTCGGCGCGCGCGTCCTCCGGCTGCCGAAGCGCCTCGACCGCGTGCGCCGCGAGCTCGACGAGTATTTCGAGGGCCGCCGGCGCGAGTTCGACCTCGAGACCGACCTCTCCCCCGTGCCCGCTTTCCACCGCGAGGTGCTGGGCGAGCTGGCGCGCGTTCCGTTCGGCCAGGTGACGACCTACGGGGCGCTCGCCGCGCAGGTCGGCAGGCCGCACGCCGCCCGGGCGATCGGCGGGGCGATGAACCGCAACCCGATCCCGATCGTCCTCCCTTGCCATCGCGTGATCGGTGCGAACGGCAGCCTCACCGGCTACGCCGGCGGCTTGCAGCGGAAGGAAGCCCTGCTCCGCCTCGAGGGCGTCACGTTCTAGGAGCCGCAAGCGGAGCGGGGCCGCAGCTGCCCCGCTCCGCCACGCGGACGGCCGCTTGACCGCTCCCCTTTAGTAAGCACATACTTACGGTAAGTCATGGCTTACGCAGTGGCAATGGAGGCCCTGGGCGACGCGACGCGACGGCAGATCATGGAGCAGCTTCGCTGCGGGCCCCGGCCGGTGGGCGAGATCGCCGCCGCGCTGCCCGTCTCCCGCCCCGCAGTCTCTCAGCACCTCCGCGTCCTGAAGGAGGCGGGGCTCGTGACCGAGCACAAGGAAGGCACGCGCAGGATCTACCGGGTCGAGCAGAAGGCGATCGCCGACCTGCGCGCGTACTTCGACAGCTTCTGGGAGCAGGCCCTCGCCGGGTACAAGGCGGCGGCCGAGGCCGAAGGGAGGAGAGAATGAGCAGTATGCAGACGGGCATCGAGGCGGTCAGCAAGACCCTCGTCGTCAACTGCAGCCCCGAGCGGGCGTTCGAGGTGTTCACGCGCGAGATCGGGAGCTGGTGGCCGCTGCACAAGTACTCGATCGGCGAGGACAAGATCACCGAGGTCGTGTTCGAGGGAGAGGTCGGGGGCAGGATCTTCGAGCGCCACGAGGGCGGCGGCGAGGGCGAGTGGGGCCGCGTGGTCGCGTGGGAGCCGCCGACGCGCTTCGTGATGAGCTGGTATCCGGGCAAGGACGCCTCGCAGGCGACCGAGCTCGAGGTCCGCTTCAGCGCCGAGAGCGACGGGACGCGCGTCGATCTCGAACATCGCGGGTGGGAGATCTTCGCCGAGGAGGCCAAGCAGACCCGTGACAGCTACGACGGCGGCTGGGGCAGCGTCCTCGGCTACTACGAGCGTGAGCTGAACGGCTGATGGCGACGGGATGACGTTCATCGGCGTCGGCGCCCGCCGCGGCAGCTACGAGCCGCGCGGCCCGTACTAGCCCGGGGCCGCGCAGGTAGCGTTGCCGGGATGCGCGTCCCGGTCCGCCTCGGCCTCCAGCTACCGAGCTTCGAGCTCGGCGGGGTCGCGCCGGAGGGGCTGTTCGCGAAGCTGGTCGACATCGCCGCGACCGCGGAGGCGTCCGGCTTCGACTCGCTGTTCGTCATGGACCACCTCCACCAGATCCCCGGCGTCGGCCCGCCGGAGCATCGGATGCTCGAGGGGAACACAGCCCTCACGGCGCTCGCGGCGCGGACGGAGCGGCTACAGCTCGGCCTGATGGTCGGCAGTGTGACGTACCGGAACCCGGCCCTGGACGCGAAGATCACGACCACGCTCGACGTGATCTCGGGCGGGCGTGCGATCCACTCGCTCGGCGCCGGCTGGTACGAGGAGGAGCACCGGGCGTACGGGTTCGAGTTCCCTCCGCTGAAGGAGCGCTTCGAGCTCCTCGAGGACGCGCTGCGGATCTCCCGGGCGATGTTCACCGAGGAGCAGGCGACCGTCGAGGGCCGGCACCACCGCGTCGAGAACGTCCTGAACTACCCGCGACCGTTGCGCGGCGACATCCCGATCCTCGTCGGCGGGAGCGGCGAGCGAAAGACGCTCCGCCTCGTCGCCCAGTACGCCGACGGCTGCAACGTCTTCGGCGACCCCGACCGCATCCGCCACCTGATGGGGGTGCTCGACGGCCACTGCGCCGATGTCGGGCGCGATCCGGGCGAGATCACGCGGACCCGCCTCGGCACGCTCGCGATCGCGAACACCCACGAGGAGGCCGAGCGCCGGCTCGCCGTGTGGCCCGACCGGGCGAATCTCGACCCGGAGCGGCTGAAGATGGTGCTGACGCTCGGCGACCCGGACGAGGTCGGCGAGCAGGTGCGGGCGCTCGCCGACGCCGGGATCGAGGGCTTCGTCTTCCACCTGCCGGACCCGCAGGACCTCGACGCGGTCCGGCTGGCCGGCGAGACGCTGAGCCGCGCCGTAGCCGCCCCGGCGTGAAGCACGCGCGCAAGGAGCTCTGGTTCGAGGTACCGGAGCGCCGTGCCTACCTGAACATCACGCCGCAGGTCGAGGAGTTCGTCCGCGAGAGCGGGATCGAGCACGGGCTCTGCCTCGTCAACCCGATGCACATCACCGCCGCCGTGTACGTGAACGACGACGAGGGTGGACTGATCCAGGACATCGACGACTGGCTGGAGCGGCTCGCTCCACACGAGCCGGTCTCGCAATACCGGCACAACGTCGGCGAGGACAACGCCGACGCCCACCTCAAGCGCCAGCTGATGGCGCACCAGGTCGTGCTCGCGATCACCGACGGCCGGCTCGACCTCGGCCGCTGGGAACAGGTGTTCTACGCCGAGTTCGACGGACGCCGCCGGAAGCGGGTCCTGCTCAAGGCGATCGGCGACTAGCGGGCGAGCGAGAAGTACTCGGGGTTCGGCACCCAGCCGAGCCCGCTCGCGAGGCGGTTCGTGAAGTTGAACATCGCCGCGACCTGGGCGATGTCCATGATCTCCTCGTCGTTCCAGCCCGCCTCCCGGAGCGCCTCGACGTCCTCCTCGCCGCAGCGGTCGGACACTTCCGTGAGCTTGACGGCGAAGTCGAGCATCGCCCGCTCGCGGTCGTCGAGCTTGGCGTACTTGTAGCCCGTCGCGAGCTGGTCGACGAACCCGGGGTCCTCCGTCAGCTTCCGCAGCGCGGCACTGTGCGAGACGACGCAGTAGTGGCAGCGGTTGGTCGCGGAGACGACGACCGCGATCATCTCGCGCTGTGCCTTGGTCAGCCCGGACTCGCCGCGCATCAGCTCGTCGTAGTAGGCCCACCACGCGAGCAGATGATTCGGGCGGAGCGCAAAGACTCGGAGGACGTTCGGGACGAACCCGAGCCGCTCGAGCGGCTTCGTCCAGAGCTCCTTGACCTCGTCCGGGACCTCGTCCGCAGCCGGTACTTGGAGCCGCGCGATCCGTTCGGTGTCGGTCGCCTTTGCCACGCCCCGAGTCTACGGGAGCATCAGCCGGTAGCCCACCCCCCACTCGTTGATCACGTACGGCGTGTCGGTGAAGGAGGCAATCTTGCGGCGCACGCGCGAGGCGTGGGAATCCAAGGTCCTGGTGCGCCCCATCGCCCGAAACCCCCACACCTCGCGCAGCAGCTCGTCCTTCGTGAACACCCGCGTCGGCTGCTCGGCCAGGCGCAGCAGCAGCTCGTACTCGCGCGCCGCGAGCGTCACCCGCTGGCCGAGGACGCGGACGCAGCGGGTCATCCTGTCGATCTCGATCTCGCCGACTCGGACGATCTCGCCGTTGCGCGGCGACGTCCGCCGCAGGACCGCGCGGATGCGGGCGAGCAGCTCTTCGTACGAGAACGGCCGGCCGAGGTAGTCGTCCGCGCCGCGCTCGAGCGCCCGCACGCGGTCGACGACGTCCGAGTCCGGCCGGCCGAGCAGGATGACCGGCACGTTCCGGTCCCAGAAGCGGCCGGGCTCACCCTCGCGCAGCCGGCGGCAGAGCTCGAGCTCGGTGCCGACGACGAGGTCGGGCCGGAGGCGCTCGGCCAGGTCGAGCACCTCCGGAATCTCGCCGGCCGCGAGCACTTCGAAGCCGTCGTCGGCCAGCTGGCGCTCGAGGTATCCGCGCGTCTTGGTCTCGGACTCGGCGACGATCACGGCGGACATGCGGCCGACGGTACCGCCCGGGGCTGCGCGCGACTAGATGTCCTTTCACGCGAGTGTGCGACAAGCTTTCTACAGCCGTCCCGAGCGGACGGGCCACGTGGACGGCGAAGCATCCAGCCGCTCGAGCGCCTCCCAGTCGGCGCGCGCCGGGGCGAACGCCTCGATCGCAACCGCACCGTCAGGTCCTGCCTCCGCCTCGTGCGGCACATGCGACGGAATGCTCCACGTCCCGCCGGGCAGGAGCTCGCGCTCCTCGTCGCCGATCCGGAGGCGCATCGACCCGGCGGCGAGGACGCCGAGCTGCTCGTTCTCGTGCGCGTGCTCCGGCACGAACGCGTTCGGCTCGAGCTCGATCACGGCGAAGGTGACATGCTCGCCCTCGACGGCGCGTGCGACCACGGCGTCCCAGACACGGTGTGGCGAGATCCCGCCGAGGTCGCCGAACGCGCTCACAGCCGCCCCGAGCGGATGACGCCCATCAGGAGCCAGACGGCGAGCACTCCCGAGAGGAGGAAGCCGACCAGGGAGATCACGTGCAGGCCGATCACGTGCGGGCCCGTCTTCGCGAAGATCCCGATCAGGCTCGAGCCGATCAGTCCGCCGGCGACGACCAGCGCGATCACGAGCCGGTTGAAGACGACGTCCAGCTTGTGGGCGAGCTCGTCGAGTCCCTTGTGCCGGAAGATCAGCTCGAGCTGCCCGTGCCGCGCCAGCTCGAGGACGTCGTGTACCTGGTGCGGCGCCTCGCGGATCACCTCGGTCAGCGCGCGCGCCTCCTTGCTCGCCCGGCGCAGCATCCGCTGCGGCGTGTACCGGTGCAGCATCAGGTCGCGCGCGTACGGCTTCGCGACCTCGAAGACGTTGAACTCGGGATAGAGCTCCGTCGTGACCGAGGCGAGCGTGGCGATCGCCTTGTCGAGGATCACGAACCGCGTCGGCAGCCGCAGGTTCTGCGAGTAGATCAGGGCAAAGGCCTCCCTGATCACCTGCATGGCGTCGATCTCGGCGAGCCGCGCGCCGTAGTACTTGTAGTAGATCTCCCGCAGCTCGGCCTGCAGCTCGGCCTCGCGCGCCTTGTCGTAGCGCACGCCCAGGTCGCCGAGGCGCTTGGCCAGCACGTCGACGTTCTCGGACGCGGCGTCGATGAAGAGCGCAGTCATCCTCGACATGTCGTCGTCGCTCAGCTTCCCCGCCTGGCCGAAGTCGACGAGGCCGATCTGGTCGGGGCCGACGACGAGGATGTTCGCCGGGTGGGGGTCGCCGTGGAAGAACCCTTGGCGGAAGATCATCGTCATCCAGGCCTCCGTCAGCAGCGTGGCGAGGCGGCGGCGCTCGTCCGGCGTATACCCCTCGACCTCGATGTCGGCGAGCTGCGTGCCCTCGAGCATCTCGAGCGTCAGCACCCGCTGGCGTGAGTAGCTCCAGTACACCCGCGGGATGCGGACGTGCGGATGGCCGGCGAAATGGCGGTGGAAGGTCTGGGCGTTGCGGCCTTCCTGGCGGTAGTCGAGCTCGTGGCGGATCGAGCGCGCGAACTCGTCGACGAGCTCGCGGGCGTCGATGAAGTCGAGCGCGCGGACGCGGTCCTTCGCGAGCCGCGCGGCCTGGTAGAGGAGCGCAAGGTCGGCCTCGATCTTGCGCGGCGCCTCCGGCCGCTGCACCTTGACGGCGACGCGCCGTCCGTTCGGGAGGACGGCCCGGTGCACCTGGCCGATCGAGGCAGCCGCCATCGGCTCCTCCTCGAATTCGACGAAGAGCTTCTCCAGCGGCAGCTCCAGCTCCTGTCGCACGACGCGCTGCACCTCGGAGAACGGGAACGGCCTGACGTCGTCCTGGAGGGCGCGCAGCTCGACGATGATGTCCGGAGGGACGATGTCCGGGCGCGTCGAGAGTAGCTGCCCGAACTTCACGAACGTCGGCCCGAGCTCGTCGAGCATCTCGCGCAGGTGCTGGCCGCGGGTGGTCGTGCTCAGCTCCGGATCGAGGTCCGCCCCGCGCCGCGGCCACGGAAGCAGGTCGGTCAGCCTGTGGGTCTCGAGGAAGTAGCCGAACCCGTGGCGGACGGCGACCTGGGCGATCTCGGAGATGCGTCCGAGGTTCCGCTGTTGCGCAGGCTGCGCCATGCGCTCATTTTGCACGGCGGCCGCCAAACTCCTGGGAGGATCGGGCTTCAGCCTGGCCCGACCGGCTGCGCGACGGCTACTGGACGGCTCTCGGCTTCTCGAGCAGGCGCAGCCGGTGCTCTACTTGCGCGACCCGAAGCTCGAGCTCTTCGAACTCCTCGCGCGTGACCAGGCCGAGCTGGTGCAGCAGCGCCGCGACGGTGTCGCCCGCGCGCTCTCCGAGACGCGTGGCGTCGCCGCGCCACCGCGCCGTCGCGTTCTCGAGCATTGCGCGCGCCTCGTCGCGCCGCATCCCGCCGCGCTCGGAGAGCTCGGTGGCGAGCTCGTCGAGCCGGTCCGCGGTCAGCGCGACCACACCGACGGCGGCGAGGGCGAGCCGCTCGAGTGAGTTATCTCGCGCGGCCATGCGGACGCGACCGCCGCCGCTGCCGCCGTCGCTCGCGCTTCGCCTGTGACTTGGAGACGGCGCCGTCGCCTGCCGGGGCAGCCGCCGCAGCACCGGCCGGAACCGGCTCGCCGTCGCTCGCGACCGGGACCTCCTCGGGCGCTGCTGCGGTGACCGGCTCCGCCTCCTCCTCGTCCGGCCCGACGAGACCGAGCTTCTCCGCCTCCTCGATCGTCACGCCGCTCACGCCCTTGACGACCGTGTCGCCCTCGGTGCGCCGGCGGAAGTCCGGGCTGCGCTCCATCAGCACGGTCAGGAACGGCGTCGCGACGAAGAACGTCGAGATCGCGCCGAGGCCGATGCCGATGAAGAGCGCGAAGGCGAAGTCCTTCAGCGTCTCGCCGCCGAAGAGCAGCAGGCTCGCGACGGGCAGGAGCGTGATGAAGGTCGTCGCCAGCGAGCGCCGCATCGTCTCCCAGAGCGACACGTTCGCGATCGTCGCGAACTTCGCCCGCGACATCAGCGGCATGTTCTCGCGGATCCGGTCGAAGACGATGATCGTGTCGTAGATCGAGTAGCCGAGCACGGCCAGCACCGCCGCGACGGTCGCGGTCGTCACCTCGCGGCCGCTGAGCGCGTAGACGCCGAGCGTGATCAGGATGTCGTTGAACAGGGTGCGCAGGATCGGGATCGCGAACCGCCACTGGAACCGGAACGAGATGTAGATCGCGATCAGGAAGAACGAGACGAGGATCGAGAAGATCGCGCCGCGGGCAATCTGGCGGCTGAAGCTCGACGACACGTTCTTCACGCCCGTCGAGGTCGCGCCGAGCTGCTCGGTGAGGACGCCCTGGAGCTTGTCCTGTTGAGCCGCGCTGAGCGACTTGGTCCGGATCTGGAAGCTCGTGTACCTGTCGCCGCCGACCGAGGCGCCGCGGCCCTGGACGACCGCGTCCTTGCGACCGATAGTCCCCATCTCGTCGCGCACCTTCGAGAGCGCCGTCGGCGCAGACGTCTTGAACGTGATCTGCGTGCCGCCCTTGAAGTCGATCCCCAGGTTCAGGCCCTTCACGACGATCACGACGATGCTGAGCACGATCGCCACGGTCGCGGCCGACAGCCAGATCCGCCGGCGCTTCGGTCCGCAGACGTCGATGCGCTGCCAGTTCGAGATCGTCTGCCCGGTCGCGCCCATGAACCGTGGGTTGTCGAACCAGCGGAAGCCGGCGAGCAGACCGAGCATCGCGCGTGTCGCCGCGACCGCGGTGACGAGCGAGATCACGGTGCCGAGCAGCAGCATCAGCGCGAAGCCCTTCACCTGCGCCGTCGCGGCCGCGAAGAGGACGAATGCGGTGATGCAGGTGACGACGTTCGCGTCGACGATCGTGTGGAAGCCGCGCTGGTAGCCGGCCGAGATCGCCTGGCGGATCGACCGCCCGGACCGCACCTCTTCCTTGATGCGTTCGAAAATGACGACGTTCGCGTCCGCGGCGACGCCGATCGTCAGGATCAAGCCGGCGAAGCCGGGCAGCGTCAGCGTGACGTTCAGGAGCAGGATCGCCGCGTAGAGCAGCGCGGCGTAGATCACGAGCCCGGCGACTGCAATCAGACCGAGGAACCGGTAGAAGACGAGCAGGAAGAGAGCGACGACGAGCAGGCCGATCAGCGCCGCCTTCTTCGCCTGCTTCAGCGAGTCCTTACCGAGCGTTGCGGAGACGTCTGTTCGCTCGATCTGCTTGAACTCGACCGGCAGCGCACCCGTCTGGAGGACAAGGGCGAGATCCTTCGCCTCCCCCACGCTGCGGATGCCGGTGATCCGCGCGCCGTTGACGGGGTCGATCCCGCCCGGGAACTCGTTGAAGTCGATCGACGGGAACGACTTGATGTCGCGGTCGAGGACGATCGCGAAGTGCTGGTTGAAGTTGTTGGGGTCCTGCCCCTGGCCGAAGCGGGCGTACGCCGTCCGCCCGCGGACGGCCTCGTTCTTGGTGATCTCGTGGAACCGCTTCCGCCCCTGGCCGGTGAAGGCGAGCAGCACCTCCGGCTGGGAGGTCTGCGGATCGAAGTCCTGACGCGTGCCGGAGAGCTTGAGGTCGCCGCCGGTCATCTCCGGGACCGGGCTCGTCTTGCTGCCCGGGTGGTACTTCATCAGGTAGTAGTAGGTGCGCGTCGGCGGCGACTCGTTCACGCCGGGGCAGACGACCGCGCTCTGGCCGCAGGTGATCACGACGACCCCGGCGGGGACGGCGAAGGTCTTGTAGTCATGCGGGTTCGTCGAGCGCTTGGGCGGTGGAGGCGCGCCGGCCGCCGCCGGCTTCTTCGCGGCCTTGATCAGTCTGTTCAGCTCCTGATTCGCCTGCGCACGCGTCTGCAGCGGGCCGGCGACGAGCCGCTTGCCCTTGTCGAACACGTAGAAGGACGTCGGCGCCCCCTGCGTCGACCGGGACTGCTGTCCGGCGAGCAGGTCGTAGAGCCTGGTCGAGGCGACCGGGACCCCCTGCGCGCTGATCGACGGCCCCGTCAGGTCGGCCTCCAGGTCGAAGAGCTCGAGCTGCGCCGTCTTCCCGATCAGCTCGGCGGCCTTCTTCGGGTCGTGGACGCCCGCGAGCTGGATGACGATCTGGTCGGAGCCCTGCTTGCGGATCTCGGGCTCGGAGACGCCGAGCTTGTCGATCCGGTTCCGCATGATCGAGACAGACCGATCGAGGTCCTCGGAGGTGATCTTGTGCGCCTTCGGCGGCACCGCCTTGAGCACCACCTCCAGGCCGCCCTGTAGGTCGAGGCCGAGGTGCACCTTCTTGTGGGCCGGCGATCCGGGCACGATCAGCAGCACCGCGCCGACGACCGCGGCCACGATCAGGCCCATCAAAATCAGGTAGTTACGGCGGTGCCGCACGGTCGATCAGCTTAGCGCCGAGCCTGCTCGGTTGGTTCCTGCTCGAGCTCGGGCTCCTCGTCCTCCGGCGGCAGGACCGCGGCGACCGCGCGCTTGGAGAGGCGGGCCTCGTTCCCCGGGCTGAGCTCCACGATCACCTCGTCGTCGGTGATGCGGAGAACGGTCGCGAACAACCCCCCTGCGGTCAGCACCTCGTCGCCCACGCGAAGGTGGTCGACCATCGTCTCGTGGGCCCGTTGACGGCGGCGCTGCGGCCTGACCATGAACAGCCAGACGAGGAAGAGCACGAGGATGATCAGGATGAAAAAGCCGCTGTTCACGATGACTCGCGCCCGGCGCCTGCCAGCGCGTCTTCTGTGAAGTCTGCCAGTCGCCCGGCCTCGATGGCTGCCCGTGCGCCCGCGGTCAGGTCGAGCAGGTAGCGGAGGTTGTGGAGCGAGAGCAGCCGCAGGGCGAGCAGCTCCTGCTGGTTGACGAGGTGCCGGATGTAGGCGCGCGAGAAGCGCACGCAGGCAGGGCAGCCGCAGCGCTCGTCGAGCGGGCGCGGGTCGCGGGCAAAGCGCGCGTTCCGGAGGTTCAGGCGTCCGTGGGAGGTGAGCGCGGTGCCGGTGCGGCCGAGCCGGGTCGGGAGCACGCAGTCGAACACGTCGATCCCGCACGCGATCACGTCGAGGATCCCTTCCGGGTCGCCGATCCCCATGAAGTAGCGCGGCTTCTCGGCGGGCAGAAGCGGAGCCGCCCAGCCGACGGTGTCGAGCATCTCCGGCCGTGGCTCGCCGACGGAGAGGCCGCCGAGGGCGTAGCCGTCGAAGTCGAGTGCGGTCACCTCCTCGATCGAGCGGGTGCGCAGCTCGCGGTCGGACCCTCCCTGGGCGATCCCGAAGACGAGCTGGCCGACGACGCGAGGCGCCTCGCGCTGCCGCGCCGCCCACAGGGTGGTCAGGCGCACGGCCTCCTCCGCCTCCGCCCGCGACACGCCGGCCGGCGGGCAGACGTCGAGGCACATCGCCACGTCGGAGCCGAGCCGGGTCTGGATTCCCGCCACGAGCTCCGGCGTGAACCGGGCCGATGTGCCGTCGTAGACGGAGCGGAAGGTGACCCCCTCGTCGTCGACGGCGGCGATCGTGTCGCGAAGAGAGAAGACCTGGAACCCGCCCGAGTCGGTCAGGATCGCGCCGTCCCAGCCCATGAATGCGTGCAGCCCGCCGAGCTCGGCGATGAGCTCCTCACCGGGCCGGAAATGGAGGTGGTAGGTGTTGCCTAGCACGATGGCTGCACCCGCGCCGCGCACCTCGTCCGGGTCCAGGCTCTTGACGCTCGCCTTCGTCCCGACGGGCATGAACGCCGGCGTCGGGACGTCGCCGTGCGCCGTGCGGAGAATGCCGGCACGCGCCGGCCCGTCGGTCGCCGTCACCTCGAAGTGCACGAGGGGAGCCTAGAAGGGGAGCGACTTCAGGTCGGGCTCGAGCCACCGGGAGCGCGCCTTTGGCGAGAACATCGCCTCTCGGCTCCAGTGCCGAAACGGCAGGTCCTTCTCCAGCAGGTGCGGTTCCCGCTCGAGCAGCTCCGCGAAGTCACCGGCCCCGCTCCGCTCGATCGCGCGGGCGGTCGCGTCGACCCAGAAGCGCGTCATCGTCACGTTCAGCTTCACGCCCTCACCGTGGCTCTCGGCGACATGGCGAAGAAACGGCAGCACGCGATGCGGCTCGCCCCGCGCGAGGTACGACCAGGTCATGTGCAGGTGCTCGCGGTGGCTGAACCTCCCTTGCCGGAGGTAGCCCGCGAGCAAGCTTCGACCGAAATCGTCCATTGTCGTACTATACGAAAATGGATGAAGTTGTGGCGCCGCTGGAGAGGGCGGTTCATGCGCTCGGATTGCGCCTGTCCTGGCCCGGGGTCACACAGGCCGAGGCGCACGTGCTGGCGCGGCTCGCCGGCGGCCCGGCGAGCCTCGGCGAGCTTCACCGCAGCTTCGGGCACCAGCGCTCGACGCTGACCGCCGTCGTCGACCGACTCGAGGCGAAGGGCTACGTCGCCCGCGCGGTCAACCCCGACGACCGGCGGTCGGTGATCGTCACGCTGACCGCCACCGGACGGCCTGCAGCGCGACGCGCCCGTGGCGCCGTCCGAGCGGTCGAGGAGGCCGTCTCCGCTGCGTGCTCCCCGCGCGACCTCGCCGGGTTCGCGCGGGTCATCTCGTACCTGGCCACCACGGCGCCGCCAAAGCAGTCGTAGAGCGCGATAGCGCGCGCGCTTCCTTTGGGGCACCCCGGCCCACCACCCACTGCGAGCGTAGCGGCGAAACCGTCACGCGTGGGACACGGGACCGTGTCGAAAGCGTGCCGATCTGCTCAGAGGACCAGCATCGCGTCGCCGAAGGAGTAGAAGCGGTACCGCTCCGCGATCGCCGTGCGGTAGAGCTCCCTCGTCTCCTCCACCCCGGCGAACGCCATTACGAGAGCGAGCAGCGTCGAGCGCGGCAGGTGGAAGTTCGTCAGCAGCGCGTCGATGCGGCGGAAGTCGAAGCCGGGGGTGATGAACAGGTCGGTGCGGCCGGCGAGCGGCGCCCCGCGCGCGAGCGTCTCCAGCACGCGCACCGTCGTCGTCCCCACCGCGAGCACCCGCGGCGCGGCGGAGATGTGCATCCACGCCTCCTCACCCACCTCGTAGCGCTCGCCGTGCAGCCGGTGCTCGGCGAGGTCGTCGACCGCCACCGGCCGGAACGTGTCCAGCCCGACGTGCAGCGTCACCCGCTCGACGTCGAGCTGGGCGAGCAGCTCGGGCGTGAAGTGCAGCCCGGCGGTCGGCGCGGCAGCCGAGCCGGACGAGCGCGCGTAGACGGTCTGGTAGCGCTCCGGATCGGCGAGCGGCTCCGTGATGTAGGGCGGCAGCGGCGCCTCGCCTGCGGGCTCGCCCTCCAGCCGCACCCGCCAGCGGCCGTCGCCGAGGTGCTCGAGCAGCTCGACCGCGCCGTACCGCCGCCCCGGCCGCAGCCGGCGCGTCGGGCGCGCGAGCGCCTCCCACACTCCGTCCTCGACCTCCTCGAGCAAGAGCACCTCGCCCCTCGGCTGCGCGATTTGGATCCGCGCCGGCACCACGCGGGTGTCGTTGACGACGACGAGCGCGCCGCCGATCTCCCTAGGGAGATCCGCGAACAGCCGGTGCCTGGCACTCCGACGAGCGCGGTCGTAGACGAGCAGCCGCGACTCGTCTCGCCGCTCGAGCGGATGCTGGGCGATCAGCTCGGGCGGAAGGTCATAGTCGAGCTCGGCTGACTTCATCCGGCAAACACGCTATCGTCGTCCTCGTGGACGAAGGCGCTCTCGACCGCGCCCGCGAGCGGCTCGCAGAGGCGGCCGCAGGCACACCACAGCCGGGCGACGTCGATGCCGCGCTCGAGCGGGCGCGAGCCCAGGTCGAGGCCCTCGCCTCGACTGCGGCCGAGCTCGAAGCCTCTCTCCCGGATCGGGTCGGCGACGCCGTCCGCGAGGGCATCCGCGTCGAAGCGCGGCCCGTTTCGCGCCAGCTCGCGGAGGTGCGCGGGCTCGCGAATCAGACGATCCGCCGGCTCGAGCGGATCGAGACGGAGCTCCTCGCAGAGCGCAACTCGCGCGTCGACGACCTCGGGCTGCTCGTCGACCTGATCGACTCCGGCTGGCGTGCGGTCGACGAGCGTCTCCGCCGGATCGAGGACGCACTCCAGCAGCAGCCGCGCGGCGGGACGGTCTACCGCCTCGGGGAAGCCTCCTAGGTGACCGCGAGGATCACGGCGCAGGTCGCGGCCCACGCGACGATCGTCAGCAGCAGCGGCACGTCGGTGAGCAGCACGTTCTCCGGCTCCTCGCCGAGGTCGCTCCGGTGCAGGAGCAGCAGGTACCGGAAGACGCCGTACACGACGAACGGCACCGTCGCCATCATCGCCTTCGAGTCGCGGGCCGTGAAGGTGTAGAGCGAATACGCGATCACCGTCGAAGCGGCCACGACCGAGACGAGCTGGTCGACCAGCGCCAGCGAGTAACCCTCGAGCACCGGCCGCCCGGGGGTCTCCTCGGCGCCGACGAGGACGAGCTCGGCCCGGCGCTTCGCCAGGGCGAGGAAGAGCGCGAGGAGCCCCGTGCAGATCAGGAGCCAGGGCGAGATGCGGACGTCCACCGCCTCGGCACCAGCGCTGGCGCGGATGACGAAGAGGCCGGCGATCACGAGCACGTCGATCAGCACGACGTGCTTCAGACCCGCGGTGTAGGCGGCCTGGAGGAGGAGGAACGCTGCGAGAAACGCGACCGAGCCCGGACCGAGCACTGCCGCTCCCGCGAACGCGGCGATGGTGAGGAAGGCCGAGAGCACGAGCGCCGTCCTGACCGGCAGCTCCCCGCTCGCCACCGGGCGCCGGCGCTTGACCGGATGCGCCCGGTCGTACGGCGCGTCGCGGACGTCGTTGACGAGGTACGCGGCGCTGGAGGCGGCACAGTAGATCGCGAAGGCGGCGAACGCCTCCAGCCAACGCGTCGTATCGCCGAGCTTCGCCGCGAAGATCAGCCCGGCGAAGAGCAGCAGGTTCTTCGACCACTGCCGCGGCCGGAGCGCCGCGAGCGCTGCCCGCGCGCGCGACCGCGGAGAGTCGACGACGGCGACGGCCACGGCGGGACGCTACTACGAGGGCGGCGTCGTGGGCAGCAGAAGGTCGAAGCGGCTGCCCTCGCCGGGCTCGCTCTCGAGCTCGATCCGGCCGCCGAGCGCGACGGCGAGCTCCCGCGCAATCGCGAGGCCGAGCCCGGTACCGGCGCCGTCCCGCGACCAGAAGGGCCGGAAGATCCGCTCCTGCTCGACGGCCGTTATCCCGGGGCCGGTGTCGGCGACCGAGACCGAGATCGTGCCGTTGTCGTGCGCGACCGCGAGCGAGACGCGGCCGCCGTCGGGCGTCCAGCGGAACGCGTTCGCGACCAGATTCGAGACGATCTGGAAGACGCGGTCGCCGTCGGTGACGATCACCGGCCCGGCGTCGGCTTCGCACTCGTAGTCGATCCCGCGGCGTCGCGCCTCCTCGCCGAAGGTCGCGTAGACCTGGTCGACCAGGCGGCCCATGTCGACCTCCTCCTTCAGCAGCGTGAACCGGTGCGCGTCGAGCTTCGCCAGGTCGAGCACGTCGCCGACCAGCCGCTCGAGCCGGTCCGCCTCGGCCGAGATCACGTCGAGCGACGCCGCCCGCGACTCGGGGTCGTCTACCAGGCCCTCGCGCAGCGCCTCGGCGTGGCCGCGGATCGCCGTCAGCGGCGTGCGCAGCTCGTGCGAGACGGACATCAGGAAGTTGCGCTCCTGCTCCTCCGCCTCGGCGAGCCGCGCGGCCATCTGCTTGAAGCGCTCCGCCAGGTGCCCCACCTCGCCGCCGGACGGCGCCTCCGGGACGGTGATGTCGTATCTGCCCTCGGCGACCTCGTCCGCGGCCCTCGCGAGCGCCAGCACAGGGGTGGCGATCCGGCGCGAGAGGTACCACGCGAGCACGGTCGACACGACGAGCCCGATCCCGAGCGCGACGAACAGCAACTCGACGAGCGACAACCAGCCCTGCGTCAGCTGCGTCTTCGGCTTCGCCACGATGAGCGCGCCGAAGGTCGGGCTCTTCCCGCTCGCCAGCTTGAGCGGTTGCCCGACGGCGAGGAAGCTCTTGTGCTCCCCCGGCGGAGTGAAGTCGAACGTGATCACGCGGCCGTCCTGGAGCGCGTCCCAGTCGACCGACGACTGCGGAAGCTCGCGCAGGCCCGAGGCCTGCCCGGGGAAGATCGGGACGCCGACGTAGAAGAGGCGCGCTCCCGTCGCCTTCTCGAGCTCGGCGGCGGCGAAATCGGGCGCGGAGCGGCCCTCGTCGCTCGAGCGGATGGCCTGCTGCGCGTACAGCTCCGTCAGACCGCTCGCCTCGCGCTTCAGCTGCGAGAGGTTCTGGGACCGGATGTGCTGCTGGAAGAGCCGGGCGGAGACGGCGATCGAGATCAGGCCCGCGATCACGACGCCAGCCAGGAAGAACGCCGGCAACCGGAATCGCAGCGAGCTGAACATGGTCGCCCTAGGCTGCGACGTCCTTCGCCGGAGAGACCTTGTACCCCACGCCCCACACGGTCACGATCGGAGAGGCGTCGCCCAGCTTGCGGCGCAGCTGGCGGACGTGCACGTCGACCGTGCGCGTGTCGCCGGCGAAGGTGTAGCCCCAGACCCGCTCGAGCAGCTGGTCGCGCGTGAGCACGAGCCCGCGATGGTCGAGCAGCTCCCAGAGGAGGTCGAACTCCTTCGGAGCCAGCTGGACCTCCTGGTCGCCGACGTGCACCTCCCGCCGCCCGGCGTCGACGACGAGCTCGCCATGGCGGAGCTGCTTGCTCTCGATCTGCCGGCGTTCCGGCGCGGCCCGGCGCAGGATCGACTTCACGCGGGCGACGAGCTCGCGAGGGTTGAACGGCTTCGTCAGGTAGTCGTCGGCGCCGACCTCGAGACCGATGATCTTGTCGACGTCCTCGTCGCGCGCGGTCAGCATCAGGATCGGCACGTCGGAGCTCTTGCGGATGCGCCGGCAGACCTCGATCCCGTCGATGTCCGGGAGCATCAGGTCGAGCACGATCAGGGCGGGCGTCTCCGCGGCGACGTCGGCGAGCGCCTCGCCGCCGGTCACAGCCGTCTTCACGCCGTAGCCCGCGTTCTTGAGGTAGAGCGCCACGAACGACGCGATCGAGCTCTCGTCCTCGACGACGAGCACGGTCTGGGTGCCGGCAGTGCTCACTGCCCGACCAGTATTACGGCCCGTGGGTGACGGGCGGCTCCTGCGGCTTCTCCTGGCTCGCAGGGCTCGGCGAACCGAGCGTGTACCGCGTCGCGTCATCAGGCATCGGCTGCCACGTCCCCCCGTTGATCTGGAAGCGTCCCGGCTGCTCCGTGAAGCCGCTGCCGTCGAGCAGTGCGGTTCCACGGCCGACGGCGCTGAGGTCCATCCCGTAGGCGTTGATCGAGACGCGATAAGCGCCGCCGATCAGGCGGAAGCGGACGTCCTCGCCGATGTAGAGGGTCGTCTTCGGGCCGAGATCGCGGATCCGATCGGCTCCGTAGACGATCGGCCCGCTGCCGTCACCCTCGATCGGGTCTTCGATGACGAGGCGTCCGGAGTCGAACCTGCCGATAATCCCGCCACGGGCGCGTACGGTCACGAGGCCGCGCGCGTTGTCGACGACGAGGCTTCCGTCACCCGGCAGCTCCTGCACAGCCGACGCCCCGGCCGGGAGACCGAGACCGATTGCGAGCACGATGAGTACAAGGCGCCGCATAGGCAAGCTCAGTATCGCCGTCCCATGAGAGAAGGGTCTAATCGCCGTGTAAGGAGACTGTAAAAGGGCTGCATTCTCTTTTCAACAGTGCGAATCGACGAGCCGCGCCGCCGGTCCGAGGGGGACGCCGTAGCGGCGGCCGAGCGCCGCGAGCTTCCGGCGGTACACATTCATATCCCCCCTCGTCCAGTCTCCATGCGTCTGGCAACGCCAGGCCGCGACGTTCTCGCGGTGGTACGGGCTCGTCAGGCTCTCGTTGTGCCCGATCACGTTGCGCAGCTGGATCCCGTAGCGGCGCATCAACCACACCGTCAGCGCGAGGGACGCACGAAGCTGCCGCGGGTTGCCGAGAATCTCCGCGTCGCTCGTCCCGACGTGCTCGATTCCGACGGCGATGTAGTTCAGGCCGACCGTGTGCCGGCACATGATCGAGAGCGGAACGAGCTGGTAGATCGTCCCGTCCGTGTCGATCACGAAGTGGGCGCAGGTCCCGGGGAGCTCGTGGAGCTCCGAGTCGGCCCTGTCGGCCGCGAACGTGGAGTAGGTCGACGAGAAGGTCGTCGTGGCCGTGTAGTGCTCGACGATCACGTGCGGGTGTACGAGCCGCCACGTGTTCAGGCCGTAGTGGCGTTGTGCATAGGCGGCCGTCTCGGCCAGCCGGGCAGCACCGAAGGGGATCGGCTTGGAGACGATCGCCGGCTTCGGCGGCGCCGCCGCCGGCGCGGCGAGGAGCAGCGCGAGCAGCAGGCCCTGCACGGGGCACACGCTAGCGCGCGACGATGGACAGGCAGAAGCCAGTCCCTAGCCGAGCGCCTCGACCCGCTCGAGCGTCACCCGCGCGATCCGGGCGGCGAGCAGGTCGGAGGCGGCGCCGACGCCGCTCCCCGTCGTCATCACCGCCCCGACGAAGACGCCGCCGGGCCAGTAGACGAGCCCGGCGTCGTGCCGCGCGTACGAGATCCATCCCGCCTTGTGCATCAGGGCGTACGGACCGCCGACGAGATACCGGCCGAGCTTGCCGCGGTCGGCGACGTGGGCGAGCAGGTAGAGCAGGTAGCGGGCGTCCGCAGACGTGAAGCCCGAGCCGGAGGAGGCGACGAGGGGGCCGCGTCCGCCGGCCGCGAGGTGGATGTACGCGAGGAGCCTGGCGAGGTCGTACGCCGTCGTGTACTTGCAGCAGGGGAACGAGGGCTGGCTCTCGATATGGACCGGGATCGGAGGCAGGAACGCCGTGCCGCGGACATAGCCGCCCCCCATCCACGTGTCGCCGAGACCGAGCCCGCGGAGCAGCTCGTCGACGCGGCTGCCGCCGCCGAAGAGTGACTCCACCTGGTTCGCCGCGTCGTTGTCTGACTCGATCAGCATCCGGCGCAGCAGCGAGTCGAGGTACGACCCCGGCTCGCCGCCGGTCGCCCGTAGCGCCTCGACCGCGATCGCGAGCTTCAGCGTCGAGGCGGCCGGGAACCGCGCCCGGGCGTTCCAGGACGCCCCGCGGCCGCTGACGAGATCCTCCACGTAGACGCCGCTCGTCCCCGGGAAGGCGCGGGCGAGCATCCCCACCGTCCGCTGCAGCGCGCCGTCGTGCGAGCCGGCTACCGCTCGCGGCGCCGCGGAGCGCGGCAGGCCGAAGACGTGGCGGATCGTCGTCGTCACCTGCCGCCGGCCGTGCGGGCCGTACAGGCTCACGCGTACGTCCGTGTCACGCCGCGGGAGCGAGACGACGAAGTCGAAGCTGCCGCCGGCGACCCGCTTGACGGCGACGAGTTTCTCGTCGGCCCGGACGACGATCGCCCAGCTCCCGTGCGGGACCCGACCGGCGACGTGCCCGAACGACACCTCGCGCTCTGCCGGGGCGGTGACGACGAGCGGCGGCGGAGGCGGCGGGGCCGTGACGATCACGCGTAGCCGT
>JBKPRD010000044.1:0-4928 GCA_046734415.1 Actinomycetota bacterium
GTGCGCGCTTGACCTCGTGGTCGAGCGTCTCGTGGAAGTAGCGGCGGTTGTGCAGGCCGGTGAGGGGGTCTCGCACCGCGAGCTCGTGCAGCTCCTGGAACTGGCGCGCGTTCTGGATCGCCTTGCCTGCCGTGAGCGCGAGCTCCTCGAGCGAGGAAAGGTCGTCCTCGGCGAGCTCCCCTTCCTCGCGCCGCCAGAACACGGCCAGCGTGCCGGTCGGGGAGCCCGGCTCGCCGCTGAGGGGCAGCAGCACGCCGACCCGGATGGCGTTCGGAGCGACAGCGCTCTCGCCGGGGAAGCGATACCGGATCGTGAGCGCACGGGAGCGGCTTTCCGGCGGCCAGCTCCCGAGGAGCGGCAGCGCCTCCTCCGCGGTCAGGTTCATCGCCTTGACGACGGGCGGTTCGTCGTCTGCCCAGAGGCCGACCGCCGCCGCGTCCGCGTTGGCGAGCAGCGCGGCGCCCTGGAGCACGCGGCTCAGCAGCTCGTCCAGGTCGAGGGTCTCAGCGAGGGCCGAGAGCTGGCGAGCCCAGCGCAGCTCGAACTGCGCCCGCTTGAGCTCCTCCGCATCCGACGCCCGCCGCCGTCCGAGCGAGTACCGCTTCTGCCCGGCCGCGATCACGATCAGCACGCCGACGAGGGCGGCGGAGAGCGCGATCACGAGCGCGGTCAAGGCCCCGCTCCCATACGTATGGGCTGCCGCAGTCCGAGCAGACTCATGGTGGGATCCCGCCGGATGGCCCTACGGCGTCGGAACGCCTCCAGGGCCGTCCCGGCGGACGGTCGCGAAAGGGGCGACAACCTTGCGCATCCTTCCCTCTCCCTCGCTCGTACATGCGGAATGCATGTACAACCTAACCGTAGCCAGGAAGTCGGGCCGGTCAACTCCCAGCCGCCGTGCCGCAGCGACGGTCAGGCTGAAGCCTGACCCTGCAAGTCCCCCGCATCGTGTAACGCCACGGCGCCCTTCGGCGAAGACCCTAGGACAGCGAGGATGTTGGAGGTGCACGTGGCCGGTGAATCGAGTCGCAGGTCGTTCGCCGAGATCGGGTCCGACCCAGACGCATTCGAACGCTTCTACCGCGATCACGTCGAGCTGATCCAGCGATTCGTCGCACGCCGCGTCGCAGACCCTTATCTCGCCGCTGATCTGACGGCCGATGTCTTCGTGGCCGTGATCGAGTCGGCCCGCTCGTACAGGCGCGGCCGCGGGACGCCGGTGGCTTGGCTCCTCGGGATCGCGCGGAACGTGGTCGCGGGCGAGCAGCGCCGCACGGCGAGAGATCTTCGAGCCGCCTCGAGGGTCCGGGGCAGAGAGCTTGTCGACGAGTACGACGTGGCCGCCTCGCACCGGCGGATCGACGCCGAGGCAGCAGCGCGGTCGCTCTGGCAGGAGATGGCGGAGCTCTCTCCCGCGGAACGGGCTGTCCTCGAGCTCGTAGCGGTGGATGGGCTCACGGTCGGCGAGGCTGCCCGCGCCCTGCGGATCGGTCCGGTGGCGGCGCGCGTTCGGCTTCACCGCGCCCGCCGCGCCCTCCAGGACCGGCTCGGCCTCCCCACCCTCGGCATTGGCGACGTACCGGAGGTGTCGTGATGAAAAGAGACGAGTTCGGAGGCTTCGAGGAGCGACTACTGAGCGAGCTGCGGAACGTCGTCCTGGACGGACCGAGGCCCGAGCGGCCGCTTCGGCGACCTCGGCGGCTGGTGCTCGCCGGCAGTCTCGCGAGTGTGGCCGTGGTTGCCGCGGTCGCGGGCGTGCTCCTGCTCACCGGAGGCGCCTCACCTGCCTACGCCGTCAACAAGAACGACGACGGGACGGTGACGGTCGAGATCGACTCGCTGCGGGACGCGGCCGGGCTCGAGCGCAAGCTCCGCGAGGCCGGCGTCCGCGCGCTCGTCCAGTACTTGCCGCCGGGAAAGGCGTGCAAGCAGCCCTGGCCCGAGACGTCGACAGCCCCGCCGGACCTGGGCTCCGAAAAGGGCATGATCAAGGGCGGCGTCCTGCATACGCGGGACGGCCACACCCGCTTCACGATCAGCGACAACCTCCCGGCCGATCTGACGCTTGTCGTTATGACGCAGACGGGCGCGGCGGCTGACGGCCCGGAGGCGATCGGCATCTCCTTTGCCCGGGGCGAGGTCAGGCCGTGCGAGGTCGTCGATTCGACTGCAGGGATCGAGCCATTCGGTGCCCCGCCTCCCGGCGCGCAAGTCCACGTCGAGCACGAGCAATCCGGCGCGGAGCGCGCGCCGGTGATCGGCAAGTAGTTCGAGCGGCCGAGAAGAGGCTTGACGGAGCCCGCCCTTGCGGGCTCCGTCAAACGCGTTCTGCTTAGCCCTCGTCCAGGGGAGAGTCGACCTCGGGGATCTCCTCGGCCTCGCCCGCCTCGTGCGGCTTGCCCTCGTCGTTCTGTTCGGGCTGGCCGCCGAAGTCGAGGCCAAGGGACGCGAGGTCGATCGAACCTCCGTCTGAGCCGATTTCCTGGAGTGCGGCGAGCAGCGTCTCGCGCTCGTACGCCTCCTTCGGCACCCTCTCGGAGGGGCCGATCTCGATCGTCCGGTACCGCTTGAGACCGGTTGCGGCCGGGATCAGCTTCCCGATGATCACGTTCTCCTTCAGGCCGAGCAGGCGGTCGACCTTCCCCTCGATCGAGGCGTCGGTCAGCACCTTCGTCGTCTCCTGGAAGGAGGCAGCGGAGAGGAAGGACTCGGTCGCGAGCGACGCCTTCGTGATCCCGAGGATCAGCGGCTCGAACGTCGCCTGCTCGCCCTTCTCCTTCTTCATACGCTTGTTCTCCCGCTCGAGCGCGACCTTGTCGACCATCTGGCCGGGCAGGAAGTCGGTCGAGCCGGGGTTCTCGATCCGGATCTTCTTGAGCATCTGCCGGACGATCAGCTCGATGTGCTTGTCGTGGATGTCGACGCCCTGCGACTTGTAGACCTTCTGCACCTCGCGGACGAGGTACAGCTCGGTCGGAGTCGAGCCGCGACCGCCCTGGTAGTGCAGCTCGAGCAGGTCGGTCGGGTTGAGCGAGCCCTCGTGGAGCGGATCGCCGGGCTCGATCTCGTCGCCCGTCCTGACGAGCAGGCGCGTGCGCCGCGGGAGCTGGTACTCCTTCGGCTCCGCGTCCTCCTTCGCCGAGACCGGCTCGATCGTCACCTTCGGTCCGCGCTCGGTGTCCTCGACGTGCACCAGGCCGGCGATTTCCGCGAGGCGAGCAGCACCCTTCGGGTTGCGCGCCTCGAAGATCTCGACCACGCGCGGGAGACCGTGCGTGATGTCGGCGCCGGCGACGCCGCCCGTGTGGAACGTCCGCATCGTCAGCTGCGTGCCCGGCTCGCCGATCGACTGCGCGGCGATGATCCCGACCGCGTCGCCGATCTCGCACATCCCGCCGGTGGCGAGGAAGATGCCGTAGCAGGACCGGCACACGCCGTACTCGCTCTTGCACTTCAGCACAGAGCGGACCGGCAGCGTCTCGATCTCCGTGCCGTCGAGCTCGGTGACGATCTCCTGCAGGAGCGCGTTGTCGAGTACCTGGCCCTTCTCGGCCAGCTTCGTCTTGCCGGGCTTGCCGCTGGCGAGCGGCTTGTAGACGTCCTGGGCGACCACCCGTCCGATCACGCTGCGGTTCAGACCCTCCGGGAGGAAGATCGGCAGTTCGACGAACTCGTTCGTCTTGCAGTCCTCGTCGCGGATGATGACGTCCTGGGCGACGTCCACGAGCCGCCGCGTCAGGTAGCCGGAGTCCGCCGTGCGGAGCGCGGTGTCGGCGAGACCCTTGCGGGCGCCGTGGGTGGAGATGAAGTACTCGAGCACCGACAGGCCCTCCATGAAGTTCGCCTTGATCGGGCGCTCGATGATCTCGCCCTTCGGATTCGCCATCAGACCGCGCATGCCGGCGAGCTGGCGGATCTGCTTGAACGACCCGCGGGCTCCCGAGTTGGCCATCATGTAGATCGGGTTCAGCTCGAAGAGCGTCTTCTCCATCGCGTCGGCGACGGTGTCGGTCGCCTCCGTCCAGATGTTGACGATGCTCTCGTGCCGCTCCTCCTCGGTGATCAGGCCGCGCTCGTACTGGCCCTCGACCTCGGCGACGCGCTTCTCGTACTCCGCGAGGATGTCGTCCTTCTCGCGCGGGATGACGATGTCGTTCTTCGAGATCGTCACACCGGCCTGGGTGGCGTAGCGGAAGCCCAGCGACTTGATCGTGTCGAGCACGGTCGCGAGCGTGTGCGCGCCGTACCGGTCGGCGAGCTCAGTGATCAGCGTGTCCATCTCCTTCTTCGGGAGCGTCCGGTTGATGAACTCGTGCTGCGGAGCCTTTCCCTCGCCGCGGAAGGCGTCCGTGACGGATCGCTCCACGGCGGAGTTGAAGACGACCCGGCCGGGCGTGGTGACGAGCACCTCGCCGTTGTGCCGGTACTCGATCGGCTGCTGGAGCTCGATCTGCTTGCTCTCGAGCGCGAGCACGACCTCGTCCACCGAGCCGAAGCGCTTCGGCCGCTCATCCGGCTTCATCTTCGACACGTCGATCTGGCTCAGGTCCTCGTCGGAGTACGTGAGGAAGTAGCCGCCGAGGATCATGTCCTGCGTCGGCGTCGCCAGCGGCCGGCCATGGGCCGGCGAGAGGATGTTGTTCGAGGACAGCATCAAGACGCGCGCCTCGGCCTGCGCCTCCGCCGAGAGCGGCAGGTGGACCGCCATCTGATCGCCGTCGAAGTCGGCGTTGAAGGCGTGGCAGACGAGCGGATGCACCTGGATCGCCTTGCCCTCGACCAGCACGGGCTCGAACGCCTGGATGCCGAGGCGGTGGAGCGTCGGCGCCCGATTGAGCAGCACCGGATGCTCGGCGATGACCTCCTCGAGCACGTCCCAGACCTCCGGGACCATCGAGTCGACGTACTTCTTCGCCGCCTTGATGTTC
>JBKPRD010000045.1:0-2772 GCA_046734415.1 Actinomycetota bacterium
GAGTTCGAATGGCTCGAGGGCGAGCGGTTCCTCCTCCAGCGTTCCCGTACCGACCACCCCGAGTTCCCGGATTCGCTGATCGTCTTCGGCGCCGACGAGGACGGTCTGTCGATGAACTACTTCGACTCCCGCGGCGTCCACCGCATCTACCAGGTCAGCTTGAGCGCCGGCGTTTGGAGGATGTGGCGGCACTCGCCGGGCTTCTCGCAGAAGTTCAACGCCAAGCTCAGCCCCGATGGCAACACGATCGAGGGTGTCTGGAAGTTGTCCCGAGACGACTCGACGTGGGACGACGACCTCGCGATCACGTTCCGCCGCAGATAGCCAGCGCCCGCCGACTCGCATCCGTTCGTCTTAGGGCGAGAGCTCCTGAGGCAGGTTGAACCGCGGGAACATCTCCGGAGCGACGAAAGCGGTCATCTCCCGGATCAGGCCTCCCTCCAGGGTGAGCACATCGATCGCCGTAGCGACGAAGCGCCCCGTCTTCGCATCGACCGCGTAGCTCGCGATGGCCGGCTGTCCGCTGGCGCGGGTCGCGACCATGCGCGCCTCAGCGCAAGACTCGTCCGCGGCGAAACCAGCGATCATCTCGCGGCCTCGCCACCAGCTCGACCACGGCGGCATCGAGAAGACGGCGTCTTCCACGAGCAGCGCGGCGACGGTGGCGACGTCGCGTCGCGCCCAGGCTTCGATGTACGCCTGGACCAGCTCGCTTACGCGCTCATCGCCGAGCGAGCGCAGCGTGGCCTGTTGACTCCGGTCCGGGAGTCGCTCGTCGACGGCCTTGCGCGCCCGCTGCAACGCACTGTTCACCGACGCGACGCTCGTCTCGAGGGACTCCGACGCCTCCCTGGCAGAGAACCCGAGTACGTCACGCATGATCAGCACGGCGCGCTGTCGAGCCGGCAGATGCTGCAGCGCAGCGATGAACGCAAGCTCCACCGCCTCACGCTGCTCGTATCGCGCCTCGGGTGCGGCGTAGCCGTCCACGACCCCGAGCGCCTCGTCTGGGTAGGGCTCTACCCATACCGACTCGACGAGCGGTTGACCTAGGTCGGCTCGCGACGTGCTCGGTGGGCCGTCGTCAATCGGAAGCAAGCGTCCCCTCGGTCGTCGCGCGATGACGTCCAGGCATGCGTTGGTCGCGATCCGGTACAGCCACGTCCGAAGGGCGCTGCGACCTGCGAATCTGCCCAGCCCACGCCACGCGCGCAGGAAAGTGTCCTGGACCGCATCCTCTGCGTCGTGCAGCGAGCCCAGCATTCGGTAGCAGTGCGCGTGAACCTCTGCCCTGTAGTCCTCGACGATCTGCGCGAACGCGTTCTCGTCGCCCGCCCGAGCCGCGTCGAGGAGCTCCGCTCTTCGTCTCGCATGCGACGCCGCGATAACCATCCTTCCTAGGTTAGACGGGCGAAGCGGCCGAGACTCATCGCGGGTCGAGCGATCAGTTGTGCGCAACCGCGCGGTCTGATTTAGCGAGACCCCGCGAAAGGAGGAACATTGCACGCGGCCCTTGTGAGATTGACGGTCGATCCAGACAAAGCGCCGGCCGCAGCTGAGGCGCTTACCAGCGACATCCTGCCACGGGTCCGCTCCGCCACTGGCTTCATCGCCGGCTATTGGCTGGAGCCGCAGGAGGGCCGGGGCTTCTCGGTCGTCCTGTTCGAGACCGAGGAGCAAGCACGCGGGGCTGCTCCGCCACGAAGCAGTTGGGCCGCGCCCGGGATCGCGATCACCGACGTCGAGTTTCGGCGAGTGGCAGCGACCGCCTAAACGGGTCCACTGGAGGGTCAGGGAAACGTCTACGACCTCCCTTCCCCGGTCGTGCCGGGCTGACCGCCGGCATCGCGCCGATAGCGAATGTGGGTGACGCCCGGCGCCTGCACCGCCTCCACCTGGCGAACCCGCGGTTTGGGCTCGCCGAGATTGTCGAACAGCCGAGCGCCACGGCCCAGCAGGATCGGGACCAAAGAGACGTGAAGCTCATCGAGCAACCCGGCGGCGAGATACTGCTGGACCACGCTGGCGCCGCCGCCGATCGAGACATCCTTCTCGCCGGCCGTAGCTCGGGCTTGCTCGAGCGCCGACTCGATGCCCTCGGTCACGAAGTGGAACGTCGTTCCACCCTCCATGGCGAGCGGGTCGCGCGGAAAGCGGGTCAGGACGAAGACCGGGTGGTGGTAAGGCGGGTCGTCTCCCCAGTAGCCCCTCCACTCGTCCCGCCACGGCCCAGGCCCGCCGCCGAACATGCCCCGGCCCATGATCGTCGCGCCCACGTTGCCGAGGATCTCCTCGGCGATCGGCGTGCTCGCGTTGACCTCGCCGCCCTCCTCCCCGTGCGACTCACGAAACGCGGTGAGCGGGAGCAACCACTGGTGAAGCTCCTCTCCGCCGATCCCGAGTGGATCCTCCGCACTCGGGTTGGGCCCGGCGACGAAGCCGTCCAGCGACATCGTGATGTTCACCTTCACCTTGCTCATCGCGCCTCCGTTCGGGGTTCTGGCCACAGTGCATGTGACGTGTGGCCGTGTCGATGACCTCGGAGGTAATGCGGCGCGTCGGAGCGGCGTACCAGCAAGGTCGCGGCGTCGCCTGACGGGACTTGATCACTCTCCGCCGGGTATCGCGAAAGGCTCGAGCTGCTCCTGCGGGACGCGATGAGGCCGGCCGAGGAGCAAGAGCGCGAGGGCGACGCCGATCCCGGCGAGGATGGCGACGGCCAGGAAGGCCGACTGGAAGCCCTCGGTGAGCGCGACGAGCGGGCTCGCGTGT
>JBKPRD010000046.1:0-4839 GCA_046734415.1 Actinomycetota bacterium
TCCCCGCAGGGCCGACTCGCGTACTACGCGGAGCGCTTCGATACGGTCGAGGTCGACTCGCCCTTCTACCACCTGCCCTCGCCTGAGACGGCGGCGAAGTGGGTGGAGCGCACCCCGGAAGGCTTCCTCTTCCACGCCAAGGCGAGCGGCGAGATGACCGGTCACAGCGAGGCCGACCGCGAGGAGGCGTTCGCAGCCTTCCGCGAGGCGCTCGCGCCGCTCGAGCAGGCCGGCAAGCTCCGCGGCGTGCTGCTCCAGTACCCGCCGCGCTTCACGAAGTCGGCGGAGGCGATGGGGGAGCTGAAAGCGGTGGCGCCCCTCCTCGACCCGCTCGTCCCGCTCGTGGAGTTTCGGCACCGCTCCTGGGTCGAGGAGGACGAGCGCGCGGACACGTTCTCGTTCCTCGAGCGCCAGGGGCTCTCGTACGTCTCCGTCGACTCGCCGCGCGGGCGCGCGTCGAACATCCTGCCGCGGATCGCCGCGGCCACGCACCCGGTCGCCTACGTCCGCTTCCACGGGCGCAACTGGCGGACGTGGAACCTGAAGGGGAAGACCTCCGCGGAGCGCTTCGACTGGCTCTACGACCGCCAGGAGCTCGAGGAGTGGGTCGAGCCGCTCGCCGAGCTCGCCGGACAGGCCGAGGAGGTCTACGCGATGTTCAACAACAACCGCTACGACTACGCACCGCGGAGCGCGCAGCTCCTGCGCGGACTGCTGGACGAGCGCGAGGTGCCGGCAACGGGGGCAGTCGAGCCGCCGGAGACCGGGCAGCTATCGTTGGCAAACTGAACGTCCTGGCCGTCATCCACGGCGCGAACGCGCGCGGCGGCGTCTTCGAGGAGGTCGTGCGCGCGGCGGGCCACCGGTACGAGGAGTGGAGCCTCGCGTGGGCGACGCCGCCCCCGCGCTCCTTCGACGAGTACGGAGCGGTGCTCGTCTTCGGCGGCTCCATGCACGCCGACCAGGAAGACCGGCATTCGTGGCTGCGCGAGGAGAACGCGTTCATCCAGCGCCTGCTCGAGCGGCAGGTGCCGATTCTCGGCATCTGCCTCGGCATCCAGCTCCTCGCCAAGGCGGAGGGCGCGGCGGTCTACCCGCTCGCCGCGGGCCCAGAGATCGGCTGGTTCCCCGTGGAGCTCACCGACGCGGCGGCGGAGGATCCGCTCTTCTCCCGGCTGCCCGACCGGTTCGAGGCCTTCGGCTGGCACTACTACACCTACGACCTGCCCGAGCGCGCCGAGGAGCTTGCCCGCAGCGCGCGCTCCAACCAGGCCTTCCGGCTCGGCGAGACGGCCTGGGGCGTCCAGTTCCACCCCGAGGTCACGCTCGACACCCTCCGGGCGTGGCTCGCAGACAAGGACGAGTCCTTGCTCGGTCTCGACCGCGACGTTCTCGCCGCCGAGACCGCCCGGAAGATCGAGGCGTGGAACGGCTTCGGCCGGGCGCTCTGCGGCGGCTTCGTCGAGCTCGCCGAGCGCGCCGCGGTCGCGGCCTAGCAGGGCGTTTTTCGCCAAGCCCTCCTAGCCGGCAGCCAGCGCCAGCCTCTCGCCCAGCTCGCGGAGGTGCCCGCGCAGCTCGAGGGGGCGGACGACACGGAACTCCGCACCGAGGCCGGCCAGGAACCCGGCGGCCCACTCGAGCGAGTCGGCACCCAGCTCGAGCCGGGTTCGGCCCTCTCCCTCGGCCGTCAGCTCGCCGAGCGTGGCCGGCACCCGCCTCGCGAGCTCCTCGAGCGGAGCGTCCACGTGGACCTCGATCCGCCACTCGTACGGCAGCCGAGCCAGCATGCGGACGACGTGCGCGGCCGGGTCGAAGCTCGGCTCGGGCGGCGCTGTCGGCTCGCCGACCGCCGCGCGGCCGATGCGGTCGGCGCGGAAAGTACGGAGCTCGCCGCTTGCGCGGTCGCGGGCGGGCACGTACCAGCGCCCCCGGCGGGCGACCAGCCCGAGCGGGTCGATCACGCGGGTGCTCGGCCGGCCGTCGGCGCGAACGTAGTCGATCTCCAGCGAGCGGCGGCGGCGCACCGCCTCCGCGACGACGAGCAGGGTCTCGCTCGAGGCGGGCGGCGCCGACACGGGCTCGCCGAGCAGGGTGACCTCCTCACGCAGGCGCTCGATGCGCCGGGCGAGGCGCTCCGGGAGGACGCGCATGATCTTCGCGAGCGCGTCGCCGGCCGCGATGCCGCGCCGCTCGGCGACGACGAGCCCGAACGCGACCGCGGTTGCCTCGTCGTCGGAGAGCATCAGCGGCGGCAGGCGCGCGCCGGCGCGCAACCGGTAGCCACCGCCGACCCCCGGCTGCCCCTCGACGGGAATGCCGATGTCGTGCAGGGCGACCGCGTATCTGCGGATCGTCCGCTCCGTCACTCCGAGGTCGGTCGCCGCTGCGCGCCCGTCGACGACCGGCCGGCTCTGCAGCAGCTCGAGGAACGCGAGCAGACGGGACGCGGGCCTCGACACGCTTCAGATTCAAGCACGGCTGAGGACAAAAAGTGTCCTCAATTGTTCGTAGGCTTTGCGGCTCGACATCGACCGCGAAGGAGAACAGCAAATGGACGACGGACGGCACGATTTCGACTTCCTCTTCGGCGCGTGGCAGATCTCGAACCGCAAGCGCGTGAACCCGCTCGTCGAGGGCGACGACGAGTGGATCGAGTTCGAGGCGGTCTCCGTCGCGCAGCCGATCGTCGGCGGCCTCGGGAACGTCGACACCTACTGCGCGCCCGACTTCCCGGGCCGGCCAGGCTTCGAGGGCTTCACCCTGCGCCTGTTCGAGCCGAAGACCGGGCTCTGGCGGATCTGGTGGGCGTCGTCGGTCGGCACGGGACTCCTCGACGAGCCCGTCGTCGGCCGCTTCGAGGACGACGGCGTCGGCCGGTTCGAGTGCGACGACATCTTCGAGGGCGTGCACTTCCGCGTCCGTTACGAGTGGCGGGTGATCGACACGGACACGCTCAACTGGGAGCAGTCGTTCTCGTTCGACGGCCGCCGGACCTGGGAGACGAACTGGGTGATGGATTCGACGCGGATCGCGAGCCCGGTCGGCGGCGCGGTCGCGGTGCTGGCGCCCGCCTAGCGTCAGCGCTCGACCGGTAGATCGTCGTGGCGCGACCACTCGTGCCACGAGCCCGGGTAGTTCCGCGCGCGGTAGCCGGCCGAGCGCAGCGCCATGGCCGCGAGCGCTGAGCGCGAGCCGGAGTGGCAGTAGGCGACGATCTCCGCCCCCTCGGGCAGGCCGACGAGCGCGCGGACCTCCGCCGGTCGGAAGGGCTGCCCCGGTGCGGCGAAGAGCGTCCCGACCTCGACGTGTTGCGCGCCGGGGATGTGGCCCTGCCGCGGGTCGCACGGGTAGCCGCCCTTCCCGCTGAACTCGTCGTCGCGGCGAACGTCGAGCAGCGTCAGCTCCGGGTCGTCGAGCCGCCGGCGCAGCTCCTCCAGCGTCGGCACCGCCTCGAACCGCGGGTCGAGCTCGTTCCGGTTCTTGTCCAACTCCACCACGCCCTGTTCGAGCTCACCCTGCCACGTCGCGAGACCGCCGGCCATCACCGCGACCGCGGGATGTCCCGCGAGCTCGGCGAGCTGGGCAGACGAGGAAGCGCCGATACAGTCGCCTCCGTCGTAGAGGACGAGCTGCTCCTCGCCTGTGACGCCGTGACGGCGGAGGCGGAGCCCGACCTCGGCCGCGAGCTCGTTCAGCACGTTGCGGTCGGTGACCGGCGCGGGCGAGCCGAGCACGAGCGGGATCGACCCCGGCAGGTGCCCGCGCGCGTGCGCGTTCGGCCCCCGCACGTCGGCGAGCAGCAGCCCGGGCTCGCCCAGATGAGCGGCGACCCACGCGGAGTCGACGACTGCGGGCAGATCCGTCACAGCGAAGCCAGGAACCCGGTCAAAATCCGGTTGAACTCGTCCGGGCGCTCCATGCTCGGCAGGTGGCCGCAGCCCTCGAGCACCTCCAGGCGGCCGTTCGGCGAGGCCTCGGCGAGCGAGCGCCCGACCTCGAGCGGGATCAGGGGATCGCGATCGCCCGCGACCACGAGCAGCGGGATGCCGCTGGTCACCGCCTCGGTCGAGTCCGGGCGGTCGCGGATCGCCTCGATCGCGCGGACGAGCCCCTCGGGGTCCTGCTCGGCCGCAAGCTCGTGTGCGCGTTCGACGACCGCCGGGTCGGCGTCGTCGGGGAAGAACGTCTGCCCGGCCTCCTCCCACATCCCCTCTCCGCCTCGCTCTCGCGCGATCTCGATCCAGCGCTCGCGCATCGGACGGCGCTCCGGCGGGTCGGCGTCGGCGCGCGAGCCGCTGAGCACGAGCCCGAGCAGGCGCTCCGGCGCGAGCCGCGCGATCCCGGCCGCGGTATAGCCGCCCATCGACGCGCCGACGGCAACGAGCGGCCCCGGCACGTGCTGGAGGACGCCGAGCGCCCACTCGTCGGTGCTCGAGCCAAGGTCGTACAGCCGCGGCGCGACCACCTCGTGCTCGGCGAACGCCGGGAGCTGCGCCTCCCAGATCCGCTCATCGAACGGCAGCGCGTGCAGGAACGCGATCTTCATTTCACGAGCGCGGCGACGATGTCGAGCTCGGCGGCGACCGGCGGACGCTCCGAGGCCCGGTCGAGCCACTCGTCGAGGTGCGGCGGCAGCTCGACGCCGAGCAGGTAGCGCACGCGCACGACCCACGGCAGGTACGCGATGTCGACGAAGGCCTGGTGGCCGAGGTCGAGCGCGGCGAGCCGCTCCTCGAGGCGGTTGGGATCGCCGCGCCGGAAGGCGTAGTAGTCGTCGCCGAGCAGGTCGTCGAAGCGCTCGACCTGGAGCCGCGCGAGCGCGCGAGCGGCCGGGTCGCG
>JBKPRD010000047.1:0-16259 GCA_046734415.1 Actinomycetota bacterium
TGCTGGATCGGGGTCAGCGGCCAGGGACTGTGATGCGAGCATCGTGATCGCCTGCTCGCTCAGTCCACCTGGCTGAAGGACTGCGATCTCCGGGATCACGAGCAACTCGTCGTGCAACTCCTGCACGGGGCCGGGATCCGCTGGCCTGGTCGCAAGCACGAGCGCCAGCGGTACGCCTGCCAGCCTCCGGGCGAGATAGATCAGCCAGCGCAAGGATGCGTCGTCGGCCCGTTGCGCGTCGTCGACGGTCACCAGCACCGGTTGTGAGCCGGCCAGGTTGACGGTCAGCCAGTAGAGCCCGTGCAAGGCCGAGAACGACGCCTCACTCCCGGTTTCCGGATCGGACTCAGAGAGGACGGGCTTTGCGAGCGCTGCTGCCCCCGCCAACAGGGCTTCACGCTCGGCCGGGTCGGTGGCCATCACCGGCTCCAGCAGCTGCCGGACGATCCCGAACGGCAACTCTCGCTCCAGCTCGCCTCCTCGCGCCGACAGAACGCGCAGATCCGGTGCTGCTGCGGTCCGAGCGGCCCCGAGCAATCTCGATTTGCCGATCCCGGCCGGCCCTTCCAAGACGACAGCCCCGCCTGAGCCCGCTCGGGCGCTGGCGAGCAACCGCTCCACCGTCTCGAGCTCGAGCTCCCGCTCTACGAGCGGAGCCAGCTGCACAGCCACGACACGATTCTAGAACGGCGCCGACGGCTGCTCCAGGCATCGCGAGCTATTTAGACGGTCAGCTTCAGCCGGTTTCCGTCGGGGTCGAGGACGACGCTTTCGTAGCAGCCGACCTCGCAGGTGCGCTGCGGCGGTTCGAGCACCCGGTAACCGGCTGCGGCTATGACTCCGCTGAGCTCGTCGACCGCGTCCGCGGTTCCGAGCGCGAAGCTGAGGTACACGAGCCCGGACGAATGTCCGTCGACTGCCGCACCTTCTCCGTGATCCGGCCGCTCGAGCAACTCCAAGCGCACGCCGCAGAAATCCAGTATGCAGTTCTGAAGTCCGGATTCGCGGTCGATGCAAGGCGGCGAAGCCACCCTCCGAGCAGGCGGTAGAAGTCGCGCAGGCCTTCGACATCGTCGGTCGCGAGGGCGATCTGCCCTAACTGGGCGACCCCTGGACGCAGGGGCTCACTGCCCATGAGGCTTCTCATCGACGGCTTGTGGTCTGCGCTCACAAATGCTGAGCGATTCGGCCGGAGGCATGGAATTCTCCAGGCCGGCGTAGGCGTAGGGGTGATGGAAGACATCGAGAGCGTTCTCCGGCGGCGCCTGAATCCTGAACGTCGAGGCTGTCGCGGGTTCCCATATCTCGACCCATAGTTGCGTCGTTCCCTGCCGCCAGAGCAGTCGCACCTGCGTCCCGTTCGATGCGCGCACGGCCAGCTCACGGCAGCACGGACAGACGTCATCGCTCGATTCGGTTGCCACCCGCGTGGTACGACTGCCTGAAGCCGAACTCATGGATGAAGCCGAACTGATTACGTGATCCTGATCCATCTCGCCTCCTTTTCCTCAGGATCCAGCTGAATCTCAGCCGCCACCTCACCGACAACCGGTGAGAAAGCCCGTGAGATCGCGGTGAACTGATCCCACTGCTGCTCGGATCGCTGGTGAGCTCGACCTGTCGAGGATCAACTGGCTGATCGCTTACCGGCATTGACAGCCCTAGCCTTGAGACAGCGTTTCCCCTGGCTAGCCGGACGCGCTTCGCGCTTACTGGGGGCCGTAGCGCCGCCCCGCCACCTCACCAGCCAATCGGCCTCACCTCTCCTCACCGGCTGGCCCCACCGCAAAGGGTTGCTTCGGCGTACGCTTATGGACTGTTGGGAGGGTTGGCGAGGCAAGCGCCCATCTGCGGCAGCGAACCTCAACCCCCCGGTTCCGCGGCAGAGGAGTTTGAGCCTCGCCACTCTCCCGGCCTCACCGACCGTGGAAGCCCCTGGAGAGAACCCGACCGGGTTCATCGCGAGCGTTTGGATGTCGCCTGCCTGCCCGGCCGGAGCCAGCCTCGCCATCGCCTGGTCGAAGTCGCCGCTCGGGTGGATCGTCTGGCAGGTGATCGTCGCGACGCTTGCGCCCGCATTGCGAACGATGGCGGTTCCGTCTCCAGGGCCCGCCGGACGGTGCGAGGTCGCGCCGACCTAACAAGCTTGAACACGAGAACCTCGCGGAGTAGCCTCGCTCCACCGTGGGTCGGCGGCCAAGCACGATCGTCCCGAGCAGCCGTGCGAACACGATCGCGGAGGTGATCGAACGGCTGCGCGCAATCGACGGCTCGCTCCCGGCGGACGACGGCGTCGCCTGGTTCACGAAGCTGTACCTGCGGGTGACGGAGGCGGTCGAGGCGGAGATGGCGGGTGCGCCTCGATTCCGCAATCCCGCGTTCCTCGCTCGTCTGGACGTCGTCTTCGCGAACCTCTACTTCGACGCGCTCCGCCGACAGGCGCGCGATCCCGCCACGACCCCCAGGGCGTGGGCGCCGCTGTTCGAGGTGCGTGCGGCCAAGGGGATCGCGCCGATCCAGTTCGCGCTGGCCGGGATGAACGCCCACATCAACCGCGATCTGCCGGTCGCGCTCGTCACGACGGCCGAGGAGCTTCGACTCGACCTCGAGGACGCGACGCCTGAGCTCGCCGACTTCCGGCGCCTGAATGCGCTGCTGGAGAAGACGGAGCACGACGTCAAGGTGTGGTTCTCGACCGGGTTCGTCGGAGTCGTCGACTCCGCGCTGGGGGAGGTCGACGACCGGATCGCGATGTGGGACGTCGCCCGCGCCCGCGACGCGGCGTGGGTGCAGGCGCAGACGCTCTGGGCGCTACGCACGCTGCCGAAGCTGCAGCGGCGGTTCGTCGAGACGCTCGACCGTATCGTCGGCTTCGCAGGCCGCGGCCTCCTCGTCCCGGCCGAATAGCGCGGACGAGGGCTTGAACCGGCGCCCTCGGTTTGCGAGGCTAGTCGGACTGCGGCCCGCCCCGGGCCAGGGAGGGCACGATGGCCGTACCGACAACCGAGACGGGCGACGCCGTCCCTCGCCGACGGGGCTTCGGCCGGTTTGCCCATGCTCCCTGGTGGGTTCACGTCCTCGCCACGCTCGCCGCGCTGCTCGTCCTGAACGTCGTCGGGGTGATCATCGCGGGCTCCTTCTTCGTCGACTTCGTTCACGAGCACGGGCCGCCACTGGGCGAGATCCCGCGCCAGTCTGCGCTTCCCGCGGTCGAGGAGCGGGCGCTCGCGGAGCGCTTCGCGCCCGTCCTCAAGCTCGACTCCAAGGAGTTGTTCGTCCCGATCCGGCGGGGGGCGTACGTCCGCCAGACGCAGCTCAAGGAAGAGGAGGGGCGGTTCACGAAGGTGCTCGAGGCCGCACCGGTCCTCGCCAAGCTCCCGCACGTCCAGGGCATCTGCGTCCTGTTGCGCGGCTGCCACTACTTCCTCGACGTCCGCGGCGTCGAGCCGGACCCGCCGAAGGCGACCCAGCGCGCATACGGGGAGATCCAGAACCACCTCATGCGAACCGGAGAGAAGCCGGCAATCTACGCCCATGTGACGCGCTACGACGACTCGGGGCACTACGCCGTCCAGTACTGGTTCCTCTACCTCTTCAACTACAGGCTGAACGAGCACGAATCCGACTGGGAGCAGATCACCGTCCGCCTCGACGAGGACAAGCAACCGATCGACGTGCTCTACTCGGCGCATGCAGGCGGAAACGCCCGTAAGTGGTCGAAGCTCCGACGGGAGGGCGACCATCCGGTCGTCTACCCGGCGCTCGGCTCGCACGCGAACTACTTCACGCCGGGCAAGCATCGGGTCCAGATTCTCTGCAAGCGGGTGATCGGCAGCCTCAGGTCGTGCCTCCGCGGGCGGAAAATTCTCGTGGACGTGGCGAACGGGCGCGGCAAGACGCTCGGCCCCGGCGACTACTCGCTCCTGAAGATGTCGGGCCCGATATTCGTCGGCAGCTACGGCTCGGGCAACTACGTGATCCTCACGCGGAAGCCGGACATCCTCGCCGACCCGCGCGCCCGGGGCGCGTGGGCCGACCCGCTCCGGGGCCTGCGCTAGTCGTACGAGGGCGGCTCGAAGACGGTGTAGATCTCGCGGAGCATTTCCTCCCGGCTCGCAAACCGGCTCTCGTCGTAGCAGCCGAGCGGGTCCTCGAGCAGCGCGAACAGGCACTTGTTCGAGTACGTGCAGGGTCGAGGCGGCCGGTCATGGCCGTCGGCGAACAGCCGGACGAGGTCAGGGTTCGCGATCAGCGGCCGCGCGATCGTGACCGCATCGCAGTTGCCGTCGGCGATCGCCCTTCGGATGACCGAGGCGGTCTGGAAGCCGCCCGTGACGAGGACCGGGATCGAGACGGCGGCCTTGACCGCGCGGGCGTCCGGAAGGTTCGCTCCCTCGATCCTGTCCACCGACCGCGACCACCGCCGCTGCATCAGCCGGTTGATCGGCCACAGCTTGTAGAGGAGGAAGTTGCGAAAGGCGTGGCGACCGCTGGACAGCATCGTGTCGTAGTGCGTGACCACCTCGCGGAGCGGCAGCGCACCGGCCGGGTTGTCCGGGTGAGGGAAGCTCGCGCCAGTGGACACGTGGATCGCGTCCACTCCGGCCACCTCGAGCCAGCGGCAGACCTGGACGGAGTCGGCGATCGTGTTTCCGCTGCCGAGCCAGAAGAGAAACGCATCGACGCGCTCGCTGGCGCTGATCTTCACCTGCAGGTGGAAGTCGTCTCCGGCGCGCTCGCGGATCGCGCGCACGACCTCGAGCAGGAACCGCGCGCGGTTCTCGAGCGGGCCGCCGTACTCGTCGTCCCGGTCGTTGATCGCCGACGAGAGGAACTGCGTGAACAGGTAGCCGTTCGCGCCGTGGATTTCGACGCCGTCGAGGCCGGCCTCGCGGGCCCGTCGCGCGCCCTCGCCGAAGGCCGCGGCGACCTCGCGGAGCTGAGCCGGTGTCGCGCGCTCGCACTCGAACCCGTGCAGCGGGTCGGCCTTCGACGTCGAACTCAGGCCCTTGGGGAACTCGATCCCCGGAATGTCCCGCTGTCGGCCACCGTGCGCGAGCTGGAGGACGTATCGACAGCCGTGCTCGTGGACGCGCTCGCCGAGCTCGCGCCAGAACGGGATCCGCTCGTCGCGGTCGATCGAGGCGTAACCCGGGACGATCAAGCCGCGCCGGTCGACGCCGCACCACGACGAGATGATCGCGCCGACGCCGCCGCGCGCGAAGCGCAGCTCCCAGTTGATCCGCGCCTGCGTCCCGGAGCCGTCGTAGCCGTCGAACCGGCCGGAGACGCTCGACCGGAGGATCCGGTTCTCGACCGTCAGGTTGCGAAACCGCAGGGGCGTGAAGATCGGGTCGGTTATGGCGATGCGAACTGCGGCGGGTCGTAGACCGAGAGGATCTCCCGGACCATCTCCTCGTGGGAGTCGAAGCGGCTCTCCTCGTAGCAGCCGAGCGGATTCTCGATCTGGTTGATCAGGCACTTGTTCGAGTAGGTGCACGGCCGGGGCGGGCGGTCGAGGCCGGACTGCCAGAGCTGCACCAGGTCGTTGTTGGCGATCAGCGGGCGGCCGATCGTGACGCCGTCGCAGTCCCCGCGCTCGATCGCGGCCTCGACGACCGACGCCGTCTGGAAGCCGCCCGTGCACAGCACGGGCACGGAGACCGCCTCCTTGATGGCGCGGCAGTCACGCAGGTTGATCCCCTCGACGCCGCTGCGGCTGGGCCGCCGCCAGAGCCAGCGGAAGATCGCGTTGAACGGCCAGCAACGGAAGATCAGGTAGTTGCGGAACGTGTGGCTGCCGCTCGAGATCATTGTGTCGTACCCGCGCACCACGTCTTTCGTCGGGAAGTCGCCGGCCGGGTTGCGCGGATGCGGGAACGAGTTCCCGGAGGAGACGTGGAAGCCGTCGACGCCTGCTTCCTCGAGCCACTTGCAGACCTGGATCGACTCGTCGATCGTCGTTCCCTTGGACCACCAGAAGAACAGGTCGTCGCCGTAGTCGACCCCCGTGATCTTGAACTGGAGGTGATAGTCGTCGCCGACCTCGGCGCGGATCGCGCGCGCGATCTCGAGCGCGAAACGCGCCCGGTTCTCGAGCGAGCCGCCGTACTCGTCCTTCCGGTCGTTGATCGCGGGGGAGAGGAACTGGGTGATCAGGTAGCCGTTGCAGCCGTGGATCTCGATCCCGTCGGCGCCTGCCTCCCGCGCTCGGCGCGCGGCCTGTGCGAACTGTCGGACGAGCTCGTGGATCTGCTCGACCGACATCCGCTCGCACTCGAGCCCGTGGATGGGCTCCTCCTTGCCCGTCGAGCTCCAGCCCTTCTCGAACTGGATGCCGCCGAGATCGCGCTGGCGGCCGGAGAATGCGAGCTGGACGATGTACCGGCAGTCGTGCTCGTGGACGCGCTCGACGAGCTCGCGCCAGAACGGAATCGTCTCGTCGCGGTCGATGTGCGCGTAGTTCGGGACGATCAGGCCGCGCGGGTGCACCGGGGCGTTCGACGAGATGATCGCGCCGACCCCGCCGCGGGCGAACTTGAGATCCCAGTTGATGTGCGTCCGTGTCCCCGTGCCGTCGTAGTTGTTGAATCGGCCGGCGAGGCTCGATCGGAAGACGCGGTTCTTGACCGTCAGGTTTCGAAAGCGAAGCGGCTCGAAGACGACGCTCGTGCTCGTGCTCACGCCGCCACCGCCTCCGGAACGGGCTCGTAGATCGAGAGGATCTCGCGGACCATCGCCTCGCGGGAGTCGAAGCGGCGTTCGTCGTAGCAGCCGAGCGGGTTCTCGACGAACGCGAAGAGGCACTTGTTGCAGTAGGTGCACGGGCGCGGAGGCCGGTCGTGCCCCTTCTCGAACCACCGAACGAGGTCGGGGTTCGCGATCAGGCCGCGTGCGATCGTGACGCCGTCACACGCGCCGCTCGCGATCGCATCCCCGATCACGGACGCACTCTGGAATCCGCCGGTGCAGATCACCGGGACTCCAACCGTCTCCTTCACCGCGCGCGCGTCCTGGAGGTTGATTCCCTCGACCCCCTTGCGGCTCGGCTTCTCCCAGTGCCACTTCCAGATCGCGTTCAAGGGCCACCAGCGGAACACGAGGTAGTTGCGGAACGTGTAGAGGCCGTTCGAGATCAGCCCGTCGTACGTCTTCACCACGTCCTTTGCCGGGAAGTCGCCCGCCGGGTTGCGGGGGTGCGGGAACTCGCCGCCCGTGCTGACGTGGATGCAGTCGACGCCGGCTTCCTCCAACCACCTGCAGACCTGCAGCGATTCCTCGAGGCTGTTCCCGTCCTCCAGCCACGGGAGGATCTCGCCGAAGTGCTCGCGGACGCTGATCTTGAAGCCGAGGAAGAAGTCGTCTCCCACCTCGGCGCGAACTGCGCGCACGACCTCGAGCGCGAAGCGCGCGCGGTTCTCGATCGAGCCGCCGTACTCGTCGTCGCGGTCGTTGATCGCAGAGCTCAGGAACTGCGTGAAGAGGACGCCGTTCGCGCCTGCGAGCTCCACGCCGTCGGCGCCGGCCTCGCGCGCGCGCCGCGCCCCTGCGGCGAACGCCGCGACGATCGCCGCGATGCCCTCGGTCGTCAGGCGTTCGCAACGAAAGCCGTTCAGCGGCTCCGGGTGGTCGGTAGAGCTCAGACCCAAGGGCTGCTCGAAACCGCCGATGATTCGCTCGCGGCCCGCGTGGGCGAGCTGGATGACGTACTTGCAGTCGTACTCGTGCACCCGGCGCACGAGCTCGCGCCAGAACGGAACGCGGTCGTCGCGGTCGATCGTCGCGTAGCCCGGGAGCAACCGCCCGCGCTGCTCCACCGGGGCGTGCGACGAGATGATCGCGCCTACTCCGCCGCGGGCCGTCTTGAGGTCCCAGTTGATCCGTACCTCCGTCCCCGAGCCGTCGTAGGTGTCCCAGCGACCGCCTGTGCTCGACCGGAAGATCCGGTTCTTCACCGTCAGGTTCGGCATGCGCAGCGGCTCCAAGAGCCCGCCCGCGCTCATGTCCGGACGCTGGCCTCGTCCGTGCATGGTCGGCTCCTTCCGAGGGCTGCGCCGAATCTACGCCACCGACCGCGCTGGATCAAGAGCGGGGTCTGGACATCCGTGCGACTCCGCCTCAGAATGCTCCGCGAAGGGGGGCCCGTGACCGGGAATCGTCCGCCGTCAGACGCAGAGGCTCACTACGACGCCGTCGTCGTCGGCTCGGGATTCGGCGGCTCAGTGACGACATACCGCCTCGTCGAAGCGGGCATGTCGGTCTGCCTGCTCGAGCGCGGGAAGGCGTGGCCGCCCGGATCCTTTCCGCGCAGCCCGTGGGAGGTCGCGCGGAACTTCTGGGACCCGAGCGAGGGCATGCACGGGCTCTGGGACGTCTGGTCGTTCCGCGGGCTCGGCGGCATCGTCGCGAGCGGGCTCGGCGGCGGCTCGCTCGTCTACTCGAACGTGATCCTGCGCAAGGACGAGGCGACGTTCGTCAAGGAGGACCTCGAGCACGGGGGCTACGAGTATTGGCCGGTCGAGTACAGCGATCTCGAGCCGCACTACGAGCGCCACGAGCGCATGCTCGCGGCCACGCCGTACCCGTTCGACCGGCCGCCGTACGACCGCACCTACAAGACGAAGGCGATGCAGTTCGCCGCCGGCGAGCTCGGCCTCGAGTGGCTCCTCCCGAACCTCGCCGTGTCCTTCGCCGGGCCGGAGGACGCGCCCGGGGAGCCGGTCCGCGAAGACCCGCCGAACCTCCATGGACGGACGCGGCTGACGTGCCGCCTCTGCGGCGAGTGCAACATCGGCTGCAACTACGGGAGCAAGAACACGCTCGACTTCAACTACCTCTCGGTCGCGTCGATGCGACACGGCGCGCTGATCAGGACGCGCTGCGAGGTGAAGGCATTCGCCCCACGCGCCGGCGGCGGCTACACGATCGACTTCGTCGACCACTCGGACGCGGTCGAGGGCGAGAAGCGGACCGAGCCGCCCGCGCTGCACCGCATCACCGCCGACCGGCTCGTGCTCTCGGCAGGGAGCTTCGGGACGACGTACCTGCTGCTCAAGAACCGGGCCTCGTTCCCGGAACTGAGCGAGCGGCTGGGGACGCGGTTCTGCGGCAACGGCGACATCCTCATGCTCGCGGTCGAGGCGAAGGAGAACGGCAAGCCGAGGATCGTCGATCCCGGCTACGGAGCTGTGATCACGAGCACGATCCGGGTCAAGGACGCGCTCGAGGGCGGCCCCGGGCGGGGGTACTACATCCAGGACGGCGGGCACCCGCAGATCGTGAACTGGGTGATCGAGTCCAGCTACCAGCTCGGCGTCGTGCGCCGGCTGGTGCGTTTCCTGTTCAAGCTCATCGAGCTCTGGCTGCGGCTCGTCCGCCGGAGCGAGATCGGCCGTGAGGTCTCGGCGCTCTTCACGTCCGACCTGTCGTCGTCTTCGTTCCCGCTCTTCTCGATGGGGCGCGACATCCCCGACGGCACGGGCAAGCTGACGGACGACGGCTACCTCGACCTCGACTGGACGACGCGCCGCTCGAAGGAGCACTTCGAGAACGTACGCCGTACCGGACGGGACGTAGCACGCGTGCTCCAGGCCGACTTCATGGACAACCCGCCGTGGTACATCGGCCGCGTGACCACGGTGCACCCACTCGGAGGCTGCCCGATGGGCAGGGACGAGCGGGAGGGAGTGATCGACTCGTACGGCCGGGTGTTCGGCTACCCCGGCCTGGTGATCGCGGACGGCTCCGTCATGCCGGGCCCGGTCGGCCCGAACCCGTCGAACACGATCGCAGCGCTCGCGCACCGCTTCGCCGAACAGCTGATCGCGGAAGCCCGCTAGGGCAGGCGCGGGGCGACGAGCGCCGAGAACACGGCCGCGGCGACGAGCAGGATCGCCGCCAGGCCCACGAGCCAGTACGTCACTTCCTTCTTCCCGGGCTCGCGGCCGACGACCGAGCCGAGGTTGTCGTACGCCGACGAGAGCGCCTTCGCCGAGCGGGCCTCGAAGAACTTGCCGCCGGTCGTCTGCGCGATCTGGCGGAGCGTGTCCGGGTCGGGCGGGACCGGGATCAGGCGGCCGAACCCGGGGCCGCCGAAGCTGCCGCCGCCGCCTCGGGAGGAGCCTCCGCCGCCGGGGGTGCCGCCCGGTCCGAACCCGCGGTCGAGCACGCCGTTCGGCGTCCCGAGCGCGATCGTGAAGACCGGGATCCCGGCCTGTCGCGCCCGCTGGGCGCCCTCGAGCGGCTGCAGCAGCCCGCGCGTCTGGTGGCCGTCCGAGAGGAAGAGGATCGATACGGGGCTCTTCTTCCTGGCCTGCGCGGCGACGGTCGTGTAGGCGATCGTCTGCGCACCCTGTGGGGTCGACGGCTTGACGAGCTCGACCGCCGCCGCGAGCGCGTCCCCGATCGCCGTACCCCCGAACCCGGCGAAGTAGCCGATCGTGTCGAGCGCCTCGCGGACGAGCCTGCGATCGCGTGTCGGAGGGGCGGCAACCTGCGGGTCGCCGGCGAACGCGATCAGCGCCACCTTGACCTGCGGCGGGACGTGGTCGAGGAACCTGCGCACGGCGGCCTGCGCGGCGCCGAGCCTGGTCGGCTTCACGTCGCGAGCCTGCATCGAGCCGGACACGTCGAGCACGAGCACGACCGTTGCCTTGTCGGACGCGACCAGCGTGCTGCGGTGCGGGCGCGCGAGCCCGACGCAGAGCGCGGCGACCGCGAGCAGTGCCAGCGCCGGCGGCACGTAGCGGCGGATCGACCGCCCGCGCGAGACCGCGGCCAGCAGATCGACGTTCGTGTACGTCATCGCGTAGCGCGGCGGTCGCCGCTCCAGGTAGAGGTAGACGGCCGCCAGCACTGGAAGGGCCAGTAGGGTCAGGAGGAGGAGGGGGTGCCCGAAGGTCATCTCCCACCCGCGCAGACCGCGGCGACCTGGACGATTCCCGGGCCGCTCCTCGCGTGGGCGACCGCGACCACCGCGTCCCCTTCGACGCGAGTTGCGACGGAGAGCCCCGCGACGAGTGCGGGCGGCGGCGGCGCCGGCGTCGCGAATCCTCGGGTCGCCCACCAGTCGACGAGCCGCTCGTCGGCATGACACATCGCTTCGACGGCCCTCATGCCGGCGACTCGCGCCGTGACGACGTGCCGCACGGTTGGCTTGCCCGGCGGCGCGACCGCCGTGACGCCGGTCGGCGTCCGCCGACCGCCGCCCGTCGAGGGGATGCAGCCGATGTGCGGCCGGACCGTCGGCGGGCGCGGGGACGTGCCGGTGTACGTCGCGACGAACACGATCGTGCGCGACGTCGTCACCCCGGGGGAGACGGGACTGCCGGAGGCGCCGAGGAAGGCGAGCTCGATCGCCCTGTCGGCGACTTCGGCGTCCGTCCCGCCCACGGCCCAGCCGCGCGGGCAGGAGAGCTGGTAGCGCGCCTGCGGGCGCGGCGCGGCCGGCGAGGTGGGCACGACGACCCACGGGCCGGCGACCGCGACACACGGGTTGAGGCCGCGGCATTCGTTCGTCGCGTGCGCCGGCGCGGCGACCGCCAGCGCCGCCCCCGCCAGCATGCCTGCCAGGACGAGCCCTCGCCCGCTCAAGCGACCCTCCTGAACCAGTAGGCCGACAGCCCTGCGCCCGCGATCAGGAGCACGGCCGCACCGCCTGCGAACAGGTCGGTGAGCTCGCGGGAGCGCTTCGTGTGGCCGAGTCTCGAGCCCAGCCCTGCGTAGACAGACTTCAGCTCCTCGTCGCTCGCAGCCGTGAAGAACTGCCCTCCCGTCGTCTGCGCGATCATCTGGAGCGTCTCCGGGCTCGGCGGCACGCGGATCGTCTCGACGTACCCGCCCGGAAGCCGGTGCTCGACCGTCCCGCCGGGCGTGCCGAGCGCGATCGTGTAGACGGGCACCTTCAGGCGGCGCGCCTCGCGGGCCGCCACCGTCGGCGTCGTGCGGCCGCCGTCGCGTGCGCCGTCGGAGATCAGCAGGACCGAGGTCGGCGGTGTGCTCCCGTCCTTCGCCTTCTCGCGGAGCCCGAGCCGTGCGGCGAGCAGCACCGCGTCGCCGATCGCCGTGCCCTCCTTCGGATGGAGCGTGGCCAGCGCCTGCCGGACGAGGTCGCGGTCGTCCGTCGGCGCGAGCGCGAGCTGCGCCCTGCTCGAGAAGGAGACGACTCCGATGCGGAAGCGCTTCGGCACCAGGTCGACGAAGTGGCTCGCCGCAGCCTGGGCAGCCGTGAGCCGGTTCGGCGTGATGTCGGTGGCGCCCATCGACCGGGAGGTGTCCATGGCGAGCAGGACCGTCGCCTCCTCGCGCGGCACGCTGACCGTGGCGTGCGGCCTCGCGACGCCGACGATCAGCGCGGCGAGCGCAACGGCCAGGATCGCGACCGGCAGGTACCGCTTCCGGCCGGGAGCGCGGTCGACGAGGTTCGGAAGGAGCGCCGGCGTCGTCCAGCGCCCGGCGAACCGGCTTCGCCGCCGGTCGCGCGCCAGGTATGCGGCCACGAGCACGGGGATCGCGAGCAGCCAGAGCAGCGCCCAGGGCGAGCTGAACGTCATCGGCCCCTTTTCAGGAAGGCGGCGAGGCTGCGGAGCCAGTCGCCGGAGGTGGTGAGGACGGTGTGGCGGACGCCCAGCGAGGCGAGGGCGGAGGCGAGCTCACGGCGCTCCTCCTCGGCCGCAGCCTCGAACCGTGCCCGCAGCCGGGTGCTGCGGGTGTCGACGCGCACGTGGCGGCCGGTCTCCGCGTCGATCAGCCAGAGCTCGCCGGCGTTCGCAAGCTGCTGCTCGCGCGGGTCGCGGAGCTCGACCGCGACCACCTCGTGGCGCGAGGCGAGCTGGAGCATCGGCTTGTGCCAGTCCCGCGGGCCCCGGAAGTCGGAGACGACGACGACGAGCGAGCGCTGCCGCGCAAGGGCGGCGGTGCGCCGGGCGGCCTCGCCGAGCGACGTCGCTCCGACCCGCCCGGGCGCCTGGACCGGCTCCTCGCGCAGCGTCGCGAGCAGGCCCAGGAGCGCCAATCTGCCCTGCCGAACCGGCAGCCACCGCTCGGCGCCGTCGCCGAAGGTGATCACGCCGAGCCTGTTCCCGCGGCGCGTCGACAGGTGGCCGAACGCGATCGCCACTCCCTCGGCGAGATCCGCCTTGCGCCGGTCGGCCGTGCCGAAGAGCATCGAGGGCGAGGTGTCGAGGACGAGCCAGGTGACGAGCACCCGCTCGGCCAGCTGCACCCGCACGTGCGGCTCGCCGGTGCGGGCGGTGACCGCCCAGTCGATCAGGCGGACGTCGTCCCCCGGGACGTACCGCCGGATCATCGCCAGCTCGGTACCGGGCCCGAACATCGACGACCGGTAGTCGCCTGCGAGCAGCCCTTGGACGCGCCGGCCGATCGTGACGTCGAGCGCGCGCAGGAAGCGGTCCGGAATCGGCCCGGGCCCCGGACGGGCCGCAGGGCGCTCGGCCACCGCTGCGTGCAGGGCGGTCACGCCGCCGTCGTCTCCGGCAGGTCGAGCTGCGGTGCCGGCACGGCTGCTCGGACGCGTTCGAGGATCGAGTCTGGAGTCACCTCCTCGGCGAGCGCCTGGTAGGAGAGCACGAGCCGGTGGCGGAGAGCGTCGTCCGCGAGCGCGTGCACGTCGTCGACGGTGACGAAGTCGCGGCCGTGGGTCAGCGCGAGCGCGCGCGCGGCGACGATCAGGCTGATCGGACCGCGGGGGCTCGCACCGTACGCGATGTAGGACGCGAGCTCGTCGAGCCCGTACGCCGCCGGGTTCCGCGTGGCGTCGGCGAGGCTGACCGCGTAGCCGATCAGCGCGGGATCCGCGTAAACCGTGTGCACGTCGCGCTGGAGGTGACGCAGCTCGTCGAGCGTGAGCATCTCGCGCAGCTCCGGCGGGTAGTCCAGCTGGCGCTGCACGATCGTGAGCTCCTCGTCACGCGTCGGGTATCCGATCAGGATCTTGAGCATGAACCGGTCGACCTGCGCCTCCGGAAGCTGATACGTGCCTTCGGACTCGATCGGGTTCTGCGTCGCCATCACCAGGAACGGGTCGGGGACCGGCGTCGTGTCGTGGCCGATCGTCACCTGGCGCTCCTGCATCACCTCGAGCAGGGCCGACTGCACCTTCGCCGGGGCGCGGTTGATCTCGTCCGCGAGCAGGAAGTTGCAGAAGACGGGCCCGAACTCGGTCTCGAACTCGCCCTCGTTCGCCCGGTAGATGCGGGTGCCGACGAGATCGGAGGGGACGAGGTCGGGCGTGAACTGGATGCGCTTGAACGTGCCGCCGAGCACGGCGGCGGTCGTCTTGATCGTCAGCGTCTTCGCCAGCCCCGGCACACCCTCGATCAGCAGGTGGCCCTGAGCGAGCAGGCAGACGAGGACGCGCTCGAGCATCGCGTCCTGGCCGGCGATCACCCGCCGGATCTCGTACAGCGCCTGCTGCAGGCGCTCCCTCGTCTCTGCCGGAGCTGATGGAGAACGGTCGCCGGTGGACGCAGGCACCTCAGACCTCCTTGGTCGCGCGGATGGACGACGGAGCCACCCACACGTAAGCAGTTTTTCCTGAGCGTTGGCTGAGAAGGTGCTTGGCGCCCAGGAGAACTCCTACTGTGGCGGGCCCGTCGAGAGACGGACGGTCGCGCTCGAGCGGTTGCCGAAGCCGTCGACCCAGGTGAGCTTGATCGTGTCGCCGGGCTTCTTGCGCAGGATCAGGCGCGCCACTGCGGAGGGCGTCGTGACCCTGGTGCCGTCGATCGAGGTGATGATGTCGCCCGGAGCGATCCCCGCCCGGTCGGCCGGCCCGTCCGAGACGACGTCGTCGACGAGGGCGCCGGGAACGTAGCCGTCGCGGTAGTAGCCGGCCGGGTGGACGGCGACTCCGAGGAAAGCCGTCGGGCCGACGTGGATCGTCGCCGTTCCGCGGCCGCTCCGGACCTGCCGGGTGACCAAGAGCGCGCGGTTGATCGGGACGGCGTACCCCTCGTTCGAGCCCGACCGGAACGCGAAGCCGGTCGAGGCGGCCGTGTCGATCCCGATCACGCGGCCGCCGCCGTCCAGCAACGGACCACCCGAGTCTCCGGGGTGCAGCTCGGCATTCGTCTGGATGAGACCGGTCAGCTGCTGGGCGTTCCCGTGCTCGTCGTGCACCGTGATCGTCCGCCCGACCCCGGTGATCGTGCCGCGCGTGGTGTCGAGCGTGCGCGTTCCGCCCGCGTTCCCGACAGCGGTGACTGTCTGTCCGCGGCGCAGGCCGGTGGAGCTGCCGAGCGAGACGCTTGCGAGTCCGGACGCCTGCTGGAGCCGGAGGAGGGCGACGTCGGCCGTGACCGAGTACCCGAGGACGCGGGCGATGTAGCGGCGCCCGGTCCCCGGGTCGAGTACGCGGATCCTGGTCGCACCGCGGATCACGTGGTTGTTCGTCAGCACCTCCCCGTTCGAGCGCAGCACGACGCCGGTACCGGCCGCGGAGTTGTTCTGGTAGCCGAGCGCCGTCTCGATCACGACCACGCCGGTCGTCGGCCCCGCCGCGCCGGACGCCGCCGACGCAGCGAGCGCGACGGCGAGCGCGACGGTGCCGACCGAGGCGAGCAGCGTGCGACGAACCGGTCTCATCCCGAGACAGAATCGCACGCGGCTGAGAATCAGCTGAGAGGCCGTCGGCTCAGCCCGTCATCGAGTCGTGCAGCTCGTACCACGTCTCCCGGCTCGGCGGCGTGAAGGTGTCGTCGCCGCGCTGAGCGGCATCGGCGCCCATGCGCTCGATGATTGGCATCAGCTTCTCGTTGAGGAACCTCTCGCCCTGCTCGCGGCTCGCCCAGACGTCGAAGATCCGAAAGACGCCGGCGTCGTGGTCGAACCCGGCGGTGTGGATCAACAGTCCGTCCGGCGCTTCTTTCAGGTCCAGCGCCGCCGACACCGCGTCGTAGTTGGTTGTGCTCGTGTCGCCGCCCTGGATCTCGAACTCCTGCAGGTACGCAACGGCCATGGAAAGCTCCTTTCGTCGGGTTCGCCCGATGCTATCCGTGGCGGCGCGTGCCGACGAAGTCGATGCGGAGTGGGCGGATCCGGCCGTCGTGGATCGTGAGCTGCTCGTCGGACTCCGTGGTCTCCGCAAGGTCGGGAGAGAAAGGTAACGAGGTCGACGCGGGGTGGAAGAGGCGGGGCCCGGGGGCCCCGCCTCCACGTCAGGCGAACGCTGCCCGCAGGTCCTTGTGGAGGTGCCGCAGCTGGAAGGCGGTGATGAAGCTGCTGATCCCGCGGAAGAGCGC